>NZ_JCANNB010000039.1:0-61882 GCF_059553435.1 Micromonospora sp. PRAS1 | reverse complement strand
GGAACGCCCGGTCGCGGTCCGGAACGCCCGGTCGCGGTCCGGAACGCCCGGTCGCGGTCCGGAGGCCCGGACCGCGACCGGGCGGCCGCGAGGCCGACTACACCGTCAGGGCCGGGAACAGCGGATGGCGGGGGCGCTGTTGATGGCACCGGCACTGGCCAGGAAGCCGAAGGTGGTCTGCCCGCCGGGGGCCAGTACGCCATTCCAACCGGCATTACGGGCAGTGACCGTCGCACCCTCCTGGGTCACCTCGGCACTCCACGCCTGGGTGACCCGCTGGCCGTCGGCGAAGTCGAGCCGGACGACCCAACCGCCAGTCGCAGTCACGCCATCATTACGTACAGTGACTTCGGCTTGGAATCCGCCCTGCCACTGCCCGGCCAGGCGGTAGCTCGCCGCACAGCCGCCCGGCGTCGGCCCCGAGGTCGGCGTGACCGTCGGCGTGGGCCCGGGGGTGGCCGACGACGTGGGCGTCGGCGTGGGCGTCGGCGTGGGCGCGGGGACACCGGTCAGGGCAGCCACCAGCGCCGGATACCAACGGTCGGACATCTTCTGGTCGCCCGCAGCGTTGGGATGCACCCCGTCGTAGGTGTCGGCGGCGGTGCTGAACCCGGTCCACTGATCCACCACGACGATCGGCGACTGCGCGGTGGTCTTGCCCGCCGCCCAGCCGTCGATGGCGCTGTTGAGGGCGACCACCCGCTGACCACAATCGGGACAGCTGCCCGGCGCCATCGGGATGATCTTCGCGACCAGGATGCGCATCGCGGGGTTACTGGCCCGCATCTGGTCCACCAGCCTGCCGTAGGCGGCCAGGATCGTGGCGGGGGCGATGTTGCTCCACACGTCGTTGGTACCGAAGTGCATGAGCACGATGTCCGGCCGGGTCGCCGAGAGCCAGCCGGGCAGCAGGTTCTGGTTGGCCACGTTGGTGACCAGGTACCCGCCGTGTCCCTCGTTGTCCCCGTCGTACGGCTGGCCGCAGCCCTGCGGCCCGAGGGTGCCGACGAAGTCGACGTTCGTGTGCCCGGCCGACTGGAGACGGTTCCAGAGCAGGGCCCGCCAACAGCCCGGCGAGCCGGTGATCGAGTCACCGAGCGGCATGATCCGTACCGGGTCGGCCAGTGCTGCCGGCGCGGCGAGCACAGGCCGACCCACCGCAGCCGCGACGACGGAGTCGGCGGCGGAGGCGGCGGAGGAGGCGGCGGCGGACGGGATGGGTGCCGCCGACCAGGCGGCGACGAGAACAGCGGCCACGAGTGCGGACGTGGCAGCGTTGCGCAGAGACCTTCGGAGCATGGTGGAGGAACTCCTGTCACAGTCGAGGATGCGGCGTGACGGCCCGGACGCTCCCGTGGACATTCAACCAGCCATAGCGAAGATCATCAATATCAAGGAGGGCTGGGGGGAGCCTGGTCGCTACTCGCCGTCCACCCGCCGGTCGCGCTTGCGTTGGGACTGACGCTTCTTGTCGGCGAGCCGGCGCTCCTTGGCCCCCCGGGACGGGCGGGTCGGGCGACGCGGCGGCGGTGGCGGGGCGACCGCCTCACGCAGCAGCGCGGCCAGCCGCTCCCGGGCCGCCTCACGGTTGGCCAGCTGCGCCCGGTGCTCGCTCGCGGCGATGGTCAGCACCCCGTTGACCAGCCGGCCGGAGAGTCGGTCCAGCGCCCGGGACCGCAGCGACTCCGGCAGGCTCGCCGAGCCGGCCAGGTCGAAGCTCAACTCGACCCGGGAGTCGGCGGTGTTGACCCCCTGCCCGCCCGGCCCGGACGACCGGGAGAAGCGTTCCCGCAACTCGGCGGCAGGGACGACCCACCTGTCGGTCACCCGCAGCCCGTCGTCCACGCCCTGAGGTTAGCGTGCCGGCCGATCGTCCTCAGCGGTGCTCGGACTGGGCGCCGCAGGAGCGGGCCGGTCCTCGCCACCGGCGGCGGCGTAGGCGACTGCCCCGAGCAGCAGCAGGGCGATCACGCCGACCTTCGTGGTCACCACCTTGATCAGCAGCCAGGCGGCGCGACGGGCGCCGGGCACGGTCTTTTTCGCGGCCTGGTAGTCGGTCCAGCCCCGCCGAGCGCGGGCGTACGACGACCCGACGCCACTTCCGATGATGAGGCCCACCAGCAGGAGGACCGCAATGAGAGGACGCTCCACCCACGCCAGTATCCATACTCAGCGTAATATTTCCATGGGCCGATCATCCCTCGCCAAAAATCCGACACTTACCCCGATCTCCCCGTAATCGGACAGTGACTCTCCGTGCATCAGCCGCCCTTTCCGATGATCGTGTCGGCGGTCTGCTGCACCTGCTCGATCGGGATGGCGAACCCGATGCCGATCGAGCCGTTGCCGTCGATTGTGGCTATCGCGGTGTTCACCCCCACCACCTCGCCCCGCGCGTTGACCAGCGGCCCGCCGGAGTTGCCCGGGTTGATCGACGCGTCGGTCTGCACCGCCCGGTGCCGGTTGTCGCCGAGCCGCACCTGGCGGTCGAGCGCGCTGACGATGCCGGCGGTGACCGTCCCGGAGAGTCCCAGCGGCGACCCGACGGCCAGCACCGGCTCGCCGACCCGGGTGGCGCCCGGCTTGGCCAGCGGCAGCGGCGCCAGGCCCGCCGAGGGGGGCACCTTGAGCACGGCGAGATCGCTGCCCGGCTCGCGGCCGACCACCTCGGCATCGAACCGCCGGCCGTCCGGCAGCTCCACGGTCACCGGGCCGCCGCGCCCCTTGGCCAGGATGTGGTCGTTGGTGATGATGTGCTGCTCGGCGTCCACCGCGAAACCGGAACCGCTCGCCGACGCTCCACCGACCCCGCCGACCAGCACCGACACCACGCCGGGCACGGTCTTCTCGGCGGCGGTGACCAGCTCCGCCGGCACCGGTGCGGCCGAGGCGGCGGCCGGCCCCGGCACCCCGTCCCGGCTGGCCACCCAGCCACCGGCCACGGCCCCCGAACCGGTGGAGAGCGCCACCACCGCCAGTCCCGCCAACAGCCGGCGTCGCCAGCCCCATGCCGCCCGGTCATCCGCTCCGGCGGTACCGTCCGGCCGCCCCCGCCCGTCCGGGTCGAGGTCCGGCGAGACGAACCAGGGTCCCCGCGGCTCGCCCAGTCCGGTCTGCACTGCCATACGTACGCTCCTCCCGTGTGCGCTCGGCCGCCAGGCGGCGACGCGGCGCCGGTACCAGGTCAGGGCAGGCGGGAGAACCACCTGATCGAGCCGAACGCCGCCCCCATCGCAAACACCAGGCCGAGCCCGATGAATCGCGCCGAGACGTCCTGCCGTACCTTCCGCCAGCCCACCGAGCTGCCGATGTCGTCGTAGACCGCGCGCAGCTCGTCGCTGGTGCCGGCCTGGTGGAAACCGCCTCCGGTCTCCTCGGCGACGGCCTGCAACGTCTCCCCGTCGACCGGTACCTGGATCGGCCGCCCACCCCGGTCGACGAAGCCGCCCGGCGTACCGAAGGAGATGGTGTGCACCGGCACCTCGGCGGCGACCGCCTCGGCGGCGGCCTCCATCGGATCCATGCCCGAGGTGTTCGCCCCGTCGGAGAGCAGGATGATCCGGGCCGGCGGCGGCTCGGTGGCGGCCTTGTCGTCCAACGCCTTGACCGCGCCCAACGAGGTGCTGATCGCCTCGCCGATCGCGGTGCCCTGCACGCCGGTCACCCCCTCGGCGAGGCGTCCGATCCCGTCGTCCAGCGCCTCCCGGTCGGTGCCCGGCGGCACCAGTACCGCCGCGCTGCCGGCGAAGGCCACCAGCCCCACGTTGAACTCCCTGGGCAGCCCGTCGACGAACCGCCGGGCGGCGCTCTTGGCCGCGTTCAGCCGGTCCGGGTCGACGTCGGTGGCGAGCATCGAGGTGGAGACATCCACGGCCACCATCACGGTGGCCCGCTCCCGGGGGACCCGGACCTCGGCGGTGGGCCGGGCGAAGCCGACCACCAGCAGCGCCAGCATGGCCAGGAAGAGGCCGGCCGGTAGGTGTCGGCGCCAGGTCGGCCGCCGGGGCGCCACCCGGTCGAGCAGCCGTAGGTTCGTGAAGCGGACGGCGTAGCGGCTGCGACGCCGCTGCGCGCCGAAGTAGACCACGGCCAGCGCGGCCACGCCGAGCAGCAGCCAGAGCCGGTCGGGCGACTGCCAGTTCATCCGACACCTCCCGGCGGGCCGCCGGCCGGGGCCAGGGCCATTCGACGTTGGGCGTGCACGTGCCGCACGATGTCGGCCGCCCAGTCCCGGTCGGTACGCAACGCGAGATGGGTCGCGCCGGACCGGCGCAACGCGTGCCGGAGCTGCTCGCGCTGGGCGGCGGCGGCCGCCGCGTACCGTTCCCGGAGCCGGCGGTCGCCGGTCCAGACCTCGCGGTGCTCGCCGGTCTCCGGGTCGGCGAGGGTGATCAGCCCGACGTCCGGCAGTTCCAGCTCACGCGGGTCGGTGATCTCCACCGCGAGCACCTGGTGCCGCACGGCCAGCCGGCGCAGCGGCCGTTCCCAGGCGGCCGGCGTCACCGGGTCATCGGGCAGCCCGTCGAGGAAGTCCGAGACCACCACCACCAGGCCACGCCGGTGGGCGACCCGGCGCACCGCGGCCAGCGCATCGGCCAGTCCGGCCGGGCCGGGCGCCGACCCGAGGTCCCGCTCGCGGCCACCCACCCGGGGCGCGGCGAGCAAGCCGCGCAGCAGCCCGATCAGATGGGTACGCCCACCCCGGGGCGGCACCCGGTGCAGGCCGTACGGGGTGAGTACCTGCGCGCCGAGGCGGTTGCCCGGCCCGGCGGTGAGGAAGCCGATGGTGGCGACCGCCGCCACCGCCAGTTCCCGCTTGTCCAACTCGGCGGTGCCGTACTCCATGCTGGCGCTGGCGTCGACAAGCAGCCAGGTGGTCAACTCCCGGTCGGCATCCACCTCCCGCACGTGCGGCACGGTGGTGCGGGCCGTCACCGACCAGTCCATCCGGCGCACCTCGTCCTCGCCCGGCCGGTACTCCCGGCTGCCCGCCGATTCGCTGCCCGGTCCCGGCAGCAGGCCGCGGCGCTCGCCGTGCAGCAGTCCGTCGAGCCGCCGGGTGACGGTGAGTTCCAGCCGGCGCAGTCGCTGGTCCGGGGTGAGTTCGGTCAGCCCGGGCTCCGCCGCCGGTGCGGGACGGCGTCCCATCACGCGGTCGCCAGGTCGGTCGCGTACGCCGGCTGCCCGGCCGCCACCCGGGGTGGCGGCACCCGCTCGACCAGCCGGTGCACCACCGACTCGGCGGTCACCCCGTCGGCGACCGCGTCGAAGGAGAGCACCAGCCGGTGGGCGAGCACGTCGACGGCCAACTCCCGGACGTCGTCGGGCAGCACGTACTCCCGGCCGCGCAGCAGCGCCTGGGCCCGGGCGGCGGCGACCAGCCCGAGGGTGGCGCGCGGACTGGCACCGTAGGCGAGCAGCGGGGCGATCTCCGGCAGCCCGAACCGGCCCGGGTCGCGGGTGGCGAGGATCAGCCGGACCACGTACTCGGCGATGGCGTGGTGGACGAAGACCTGGGTGGCGCGGACCTGGAGGTCACGCAACCGGTCCGGTTCGAGCACCCGGTGCGCCTGCGGGCGGTCGGCGCTCATCCGGTAGAGGATGGCCAGCTCGTCGGCGCCGTCCGGGTAGTCGACGACGACCTTCATGAGGAAGCGGTCCCGCTGCGCCTCGGGCAGTTGGTAGACCCCCTCCGACTCGATCGGGTTCTGGGTGGCCAGCACGAGGAACGGCTTCGGCACCCGGTAGCTGCGCCCGCCGATGGAGACCTGACGCTCGGCCATGGCCTCCAACAGCGCCGACTGCACCTTCGCGGGCGCGCGGTTGATCTCGTCCGCGAGCACCAGGTTCGCCATGATCGGGCCGAGTTCGACGTCGAAGCTCTCCTTCGAGGCCCGGTAGATGCGGGTGCCGACGATGTCCGACGGTACGAGGTCGGGGGTGAACTGGATCCGGGAGAAGGTGCCGCCGACCACCGTCGCGAGGGTCTGTGCGGCCAGGGTCTTGGCCACCCCGGGCACGCCCTCCAGCAGGCAGTGGCCGTCGGCGATCAGGGCGGTCAGCAGGCGTTCGACGAGCCGGTCCTGCCCGACGATCACGCGTTTGACTTCGAAGAGGGTCTGGTCCAACTCGGCCGCGGTCGGGTCCGGGCCGGCCAGGCTGGCCATGGTGTCCGAGATGTCCGTCACGGTGCTTGCTTCCCGGGCATGTGGCCCGACAAACGTCGGACTTGCCGGCCCACCGGTGCCGTTACCGGCCGGGCCGGGCGGTCCGACCCCTCGGCGGGACAAGCCGGACAGCCGGTGCGGCATCGGCCGGCGGGGCACCGGACTCGTCGCCACGGGTCCGCCGCGCCGGGACGGTCTTCTGACCCCACAGCGGTACCGGCCGCCCGGTCGGGCGGCCGGTACCCGGTGGTGTTCGTCAGCTGAAGACGGCCAGGTGGAACGGGCGGTCGGCGGGCCTGCCGGACGAGTTGCGGGTCTCGATGTAGACCGCGTTCGGCGTGTCCAGGCGAGGTGCCACCGAGATCTCGCCAGCCGGCGGGATGCAGCACTGGAAGTTCGTGCCGATGGTGGCCACGTAGGCGCTGCGGGTCATGTCCCGGTTGAACAGCACCTGGTACTGCCCGGGGCCGTACTTGGTGGCCGAGACCGCGTCGAGCCCCCGGATGAGGTTGCCGCCGGACCCCACCACGGCGAAGGAGGTGGATCCGATGACCGCCTCGGTGCCGACGGACCCCTTCAGCGCCGCCCTGGCCGCCCGAGCCTCCTCGGGCGTCACCTGCGGCTGACCGCCGGCGGCGCCCGCCTGGGTGCCGCCAGCGACGGAATCGAGGGGCGCCTTGGGGGCGGTGGGCGGCTGGGCGGCAGCCGCGATGCCGCTGCCGGCCAGTGCCAGCGCCAGCGCACTCGCCGCCACCGCCACCGACCTGCGTGAGAAGAGCTTGGCCATGACAGGTTCTCCCTTGGTTGACCGGGTTGATCCAACCGACCCACTTTCAGCGAATCGGAAATCTGCAGCAAGAATGATCCGGAGCAATTCGACAGCTCCACTCCGGAGCATGGTCAACCGAGCGAATGACATTGGACAAGCAAGATCACAAGCCGGCCTGACCAGGCGCTACGTCCTCTGGGTTCTGACACCACAACCACCTGGAAAATAGCACCGGAAAAACGGTGCAGTCAACGCCCGATCACCACATGTCGCACTTCGAAAAACGGGCCGACTAATTGTGAAACGCGAACGCCACGCCATTCGCGAAAGAACTGCACGAGTTCGATAATATGACGGCGTGAGCATCCGTACCGGCATCACGCCGATCCGACCGACGCCGACGACCGGGCGACACCGTTACCGCAGCGCACTCTGCTGGGCCGCCGTGTCGCCCGCCGTCGCCTGGCTCGCCGTCCGCCTCCTCGGCATCGAACGCGGGCCACTTGTGCAGCTGCTCGCCTTCACGCCGTACGTCCTGCTCGGGTCCCTCGGGCCACTGGTGCTCGCCCTCGCGCTGCGCCGCCGGTGGCCGGCGGGCGTCGCGGCGCTCACCACCGTGGCGCTGCTCGCGGTGGTCGCGCCCCGGGCCCTGCCCACGCCGCAGCCGCCGGCCGACGGGCCGACGCTGCGGCTGCTCACCGCGAACCTGCTTGTCGGCACCGCCGACCCACGCACGCTTGTCGACCTGGTCCGCAGCGAACGGGTGGACGTGCTCGTGGTGCAGGAGTTCACCCCGGCGGCCGCGGCCGGGCTGGACCGGCTCGGCCTCGACCGGCTGCTGCCGTACCGGCAGCTCAACCCGATGGACGGCAGCCCCGGCTCCGGACTCTACGCCCGACACCCGATAAGCGACGGAGGCATCCGCCAGCTCCGCAGCGCCTGGGGCTTCACCCAGGCGTACGCGACGGTGACGGTGCCCGGCGCGCCCCCGGTGCGCGTCGAATCGGCTCACCCGGCCGCCCCGTACGCGCTGAACCAGACCGGCGCGTGGCGTACCGACCTGGCGGCGCAACCGGCGGCCACCCCGGACGGGGCGCTGAGCATCCTCGCCGGGGACTTCAACGCCACCCTCGACCACGCACCGCTGCGTGCCCTGCTCGACACCGGCTACACCGACGCCGCCGCCTCGGTCGGTGCGGGACTGGCCGGCACCTGGGGCCCCTACGACGGCGGCCTGATCCCGCCGGTGGTGATCGATCACGTGCTTGTCGACCGCCGGATCGCGGTACGCGACGTCGCGGTGCGTCCGCTACCCGGCAGCGACCACCGGATGGTCCTCGCCGAACTCAAGCTGCCGGCGGCGACCGATTGATGCGCCTACACCCGGGCCCGGTCCACGCCGTAGGTGAGCGCGTCGACCAGGGCGTGCCAGCTCGCCTCGACCACGTTGGGGTGCACCCCGACGGTGGTCCAACCGCCACCCCGGCCGTCGGCCGTCTCGACAAGCACCCGGGTCACCGCGCCGGTGCCGTGGCTGCCCTCCAGGATGCGCACCTTGTAGTCGGCCAGCTCGAAGTCGCGCAGCTCCGGGTAGTGCCGGCCCAGCCCGACCCGCAGCGCCTCGTCGAGCGCGTTTACCGGGCCGTTCCCCTCCGCCGTCGCGATCACCCGCTCGCCGCGTACCCGGATCTTCACCGTCGCCTCGGAGACCACCGCGCCGTCCTCGCGGTGCTCGACCAGCACCCGGTACGACTCCAGCGTGAAGGGCCGCGTCGGCGCGGCGTCCGGCAGTTCGGAGCGGACCAGCAGCTCGAAGGAGGCGTCCGCGGCCTCGAACGACCAGCCGCCGGCCTCCAACTCCTTGACCCGGTTGGTGACCCGGGACAGCGTCTCCGGATGGCCGGCCAGATCCAGCCCCAACTCACGACTCTTGAGTTCGATGCTGGCCCGGCCGGCCATCTCGGTGACCAGGATCCGCATGTCGTTGCCGACCACCTCGGGTTCGATGTGGTTGTAGAGCAGCGGATCCACCTTGATCGCACTCGCGTGCAGCCCCGCCTTGTGGGCGAAGGCGGCGGCCCCGGCGTACGCCTGGTGGGTGTCGGGGGCGATGTTGGCGATCTCGGCGACGGCGTGGGAGACCCGCACCATCTGCTCCAGGCAGCCCTCCGGTAGGACGGGCATCCCGAGCTTGAGCTGGAGGTTCGCCACGACGGCGAAGATGTCGGCGTTGCCGGGCCGCTCGCCGTACCCGTTGGCGGTGCCCTGCACGTGGCGGACCCCGGCCTCGACGGCGGCGATGGTGTTGGCCACCGCGCACGCGGTGTCGTTCTGGGCGTGCATGCCGAGCACTTCCGGCGCCACACCGATCCGGTCGGTGAGGTCGGCGATGGCGGCGGTCACCCAGGAGGGCAGCATCCCGCCGTTGGTGTCGCAGAGCACGAAGCGTTCGGCTCCCGCGGCGAGGGCGGTCTCCACCACCGAGGCGGTGTACGCCGGGTCGTGGCGGTAGCCGTCGAAGGTGTGCTCACCGTCGACGAAGACCCGACGTCCCTCGGCCACCAGGTGGGTCACCGTGTCGTGGATCATCGCCAGGTTCTCCTTGGCGGTGGTGCGCAGCGCCCGCTCGACGTGCCGCAGATCTGCCTTGGCGACCAGGGCGATGGCCGGGGTCTGCGCGTCGAGCAGGCCGCGTACCTGCGGATCGTCGGCGGCGACGGCACCGGCCCGGCGGGTGGCACCGAAGGCGACCAGCACCGCGTGCTTGAGGTCGAGTTCGGTACGCGCCCGGCGGAAGAACTCGGTGTCCTTCGGCACCGCGCCCGGCCACCCGCCCTCGATGAAGCCGACGCCGAACTCGTCAAGCAGCCGGGCCACCGCGAGCTTGTCGACCACCGAGTAGGTGAGCCCCTCGCGCTGGGCACCGTCGCGCAGGGTCGTGTCGTAGACCTGGAACGTCATGGGGATCCCTTCGTCAGGCACCGGCCAGCGCAACAAAAAGACCCCCCGCGGCTGCGGGAGGTCTGCGCGCTCGGCGGAGGGAAAGCCGGCGCGCTAGTTGCCAATAATGCGGGCGGTGCTGGTCACGATCTGCACTCTGCCACCCGGCGACGGGTTCTGGGAGGCGAAATCCACATTTCGGGACGACAGCGGAGCGTCACCGGACCGGGTGTGTAGGAGCCGCCGGTCGGGGTAGGAGTTTTCGGGACAAGGAAACACGTACCTCCGAGGCGACTCACCAAGTCGAGGCAGGAGAGATTCCCATGGACAGGCTCGATCAGAACACCACGCAGGCCACGCCGGACCCGGCCCTTCGCGGCGTCGACCAGGGGGTTGTCATGGGCGGCGCGCCCGCCGGCAACTTCGACCCCTGGGCCTACCGGGAGGAGGCCGGCGTCGCCGGCAGCACCCTGATCGGCTACAAGGTCGAGGCCACCGACGGCTCGATCGGCAAGATCGACAGCGACAGCAACGAGGTCAACGGCAGCTACCTGGTGGTCGACACCGGGCCGTGGATCTTCGGCAAGAAGGTCATGCTGCCGGCCGGCACCGTGAACCACGTGGACCACGAGGAGCAGAAGGTCTACGTCGACCGCAACAAGGACCAGATCAAGGCCGCGCCGGAGTACGACGAGACGGCTGCCGACCCCGCGTACCGGGACAAGCTCGGCGGCTACTACACCGACACGTACGCCGCGACCCCGCCCGGCAACCCACGGTGACCTGAAATCCCCGCCACCTCTACCGGCGACAGAACGCCGACGGTCTCCGGCGACAGAACGCCGACGGTCTCCGGCGACAGAACGCCGACGGTCTCCGGCGGGAAGCAGCTTTCGGTGCTTTCGGTGGCAGAGCGCGACGGCCGGTGGGGCACCGCCCCACCGGCCGCTACCGTGTCAGGGTGGACGCCACCGAGGTAACCCGCAGGATCCCGTTCGCCACGACCTTCAACTTCCGCGACGTCGGCGGCTACCGCAGCCGGGACGGTCGCACAGTCCGCACCGGCCGCCTCTACCGCTCCGACTCGCTGCACCGCATCGGTGACGCCGACCGGGACGTCTTCACCGCGCTCGGCGTACGGACCGTCATCGACCTGCGCCGGCCGAGCGAGGTCGAGCGGGACGGCCGGGTCCCCGACTTCGACGGGCTGAGCTACCGGCACATCCACCCCGAGCACGCGGACTGGAGCCAGCAGCCGTACCAGTCGGGCGGCGACCTCGCCCGCTACCTCGCCGACCGGTACGCCGACCTGGCCCGTACCGGCACCGCCGGGCTGGCCCAGGCGATCGGTCTGATCGCCGACAGCGCCAACGCACCGGTGGTGGTGCACTGCGTCGCGGGCAAGGACCGCACCGGCATCGTCTGCGGCCTGACCCTCTCGGCGCTCGGCGTCGACGACGCCGACATCGCGGCGGACTACGCGCTGACCAACGAGGCGTCGCAGCGCTTCAGCGCCTGGATCGCCGCCACCTTCCCCGACGCCCCCGAGGTGCCCGCGCCCTTCCTCGCCTCGCCGGCCGAGACGATGCTGCTCTTCCTCGCGGAGATCCGCGAGGGCCACGGTTCCGTCGAGGGCTACCTCAGGCACGCCGGGGTCACCGACGACCAACTCGCCGCGCTCCGCACCCACCTGCTCGACTAGCACCCCGCGCCCACCGGGCATGCGACGCCGGCCGACACAGCGCGTATGCGACGCCAGCCGACACAGCGCGTATGCGACGCCAGCCGACACAGCGGGTATGCGACGCCCGTCGACACGGCGCGTATGCGACGCCGGCCGACGCGGGTCGGAGATGGCGTGTTAAGAAGGGGCCCCTTCTCTACCTCAGACGTTAAGAAGGGGCCCTTCCTTACACCTTCCTTGCACGGTCCTTGCATCTTGCTTGCACGTCAGAAGACGCGGTGCACCCAGTTGTGCGGGTCGGCGGCCTTGCCGCGCTGGAGGTCGACAAGCTGCTGGCGCAGGGCCATGGTGACCGTGCCGGGCTCGCCGCCGGCCACGGCGAACTCCCCGTCGGGGAAGCGCACCCGGCCGATCGGGGTGATCACCGCGGCGGTGCCGCAGGCGAAGACCTCGCGCAGCCGGCCGCTTGCCGCGTCGGCCTGCCAGTCGGCGAAGCTCACCGGCCGTTCCTCGACCCGGTGCCCGGCCGCCTCGGCCAGCGCGATCACCGACTCCCGGGTGATGCCGGGCAGGATGGTGCCGGTGAGCGGCGGGGTGGCGATCGAGCCGTCGTCGTAGACGAAGAAGACGTTCATGCCGCCCAGTTCGTCGACGTAGGTGCGCTCTACCGCATCCAGGAAGACCACCTGCTCGCAGCCGTGCTCGGCGGCCTCGGCCTGGGCGGCAAGCGAGGCGGCGTAGTTGCCGCCGCACTTGGCCGCGCCGGTGCCGCCGGGGGCGGCCCGGGTGTAGTCGGGCGAGACCCAGACCGTGACCGGCTTGACCCCACCGGCGAAGTACGCGCCCACCGGCGAGGCGATCACCACGTAGAGGTATTCGTTGGCCGGGCGCACCCCGAGGAAGACCTCGCTGGCGAACATGAACGGCCGCAGGTAGAGGCTGCCCTCCTCGCCGTCGGGTATCCACTCCCGGTCGATCTCGATCAGCCGGTGCAGCGAGTCGACGAAGGTCGCCTCGGGCAGCGCCGGCATCGCCATCCGGGCGGCGGAGGTGTTGAAACGGGCCGCGTTGGCGTACGGGCGGAACATGGTCACCCCGCCGTCGGCGGCGCGGTACGCCTTCATCCCCTCGAAGATCTCCTGGGCGTAGTGCAGCACGGCACTGGCCGGATCCATCGGGATCGGGGCGCGCGCCTCGACGCGGGCGTCGTACCAGCCCTTGCCCTCGGCGTAGCGGACGGTGACCATGTGGTCGGTGAAGACCCGACCGAACCCGGGATTGGCCAGCAGGGCGGCCCGGTCGGTGGCGGATACCGGCGCGGGATTCGGACGGATCTCGAAGTCGAGCTTGTCACCACCGCTCATCGCGCTGACCTCCCTGGGGGACCACGGCATGCGTAGGCGCACACCGGAAACGTATGTGCCAGAAACTTACCCCGAACGGTCGTTCAGCGGGTAGGTCGACCGGTCGGTAGGAAGACGACAGCCGGCGGCCGGCGGTGACCGGCGGTGGCGGCGCGTCGGCTCAGCCGGCTACCTGCGCGGCGATCCGGTCGCCCACCTCGGCGGTACGCAGAGTTACCTCCGGACCGCGGGCGGCCAGCTCCGCGCTTACCGCTGCGGTGATCCGGGCGGCGGCCTCGGCGTGCCCGAGCTGGTCGAGCAGCAGCGCGCCGGAGAGTACGGCGGCGACCGGGTCGGCCACTCCGCGACCGGCGATGTCCGGCGCGGAGCCGTGCACCGGCTCGAACATCGACGGGTACGTCCCGTCGGGGTTGATGCTGCCGCTGGCGGCGAGCCCGATGCCGCCGGTGACTGCGGCGGCGATGTCGGTCAGGATGTCGCCGAAGAGGTTGTCGGTGACCACCACGTCGTAGCGCTGGGGCTGGGTGACCAGGAACATCGCGGCGGCGTCGACGTGCTGGTACTCGGTGGTCACGTCGGGGTGCTCGGCGGCCACCGCCTCGAAGGTGCGGGCCCAGAGCGAGCCGGCGTGGGTGAGCACGTTGGTCTTGTGCACCAGGGTCACCTTGCGCCGCTCACGCCGCCGGGCGCGGGCGAAGGCGTCGCGGACCACCCGCTCCACCCCGTGCCGGGTGTTCAGGCTCTCCTCGGTGGCGATCTCGGCGGGGGTGCCCCGGTGCAGCGCGCCGCCGGCCCCCGCGTAGAGGCCCTCGGTGCCCTCCCGGACCACCACCAGGTCGACCTCGCCGGACTTGACGGTGGCCAGCGGGCTGGACACGCCAGGCCAGAGCCGCGACGGCCGGAGGTTGACGTACTGGTCGAAGGCGAAGCGCAGCTTCAGCAGCAGCCCCCGCTCCAGCACACCGGGCGGGACGGTCGGGTCGCCGACTGCGCCGAGCAGAATGGCGTCGTGCCCGGCCAGCTCGGTCAGCACGGAGTCGGGCAGCACCTCGCCGGTGCGGTGGTAACGTGCCGCACCGAGGTCGTACTCGGTGGCCTCGACTCCGGGCAGCACCGCGTCGATGACCTTGCGGGCCTCCGCGACCACCTCGGGTCCGATCCCGTCCCCGGCCACCACCGCGATCCGTGCCACGTCGTCAGCTCCTTCGCTCGTGTGGCTCGACGGTACGCCGCCGTCCCGCGTCCCGGTACGAATGTTCCACTTTTCGGGAATTGGAACGCACAGCAGCTTCCCAGCACGCATTCATGCTGCGGTCATGTCCGCTGCCTAGCGTGACCCTGGACGGGCCGGCCGGCTCGGGGCGACCACCACGACGGCGTGGCGGCACGTCGAGGGAGGGACGAGGCGATGTGGATCGACGAGCAGCCACGAACCCGTTGGGTGGATCCGGCCACCTTCCGCTACCGCCGGCCCGACCTGCGGCTGGGCACCCGGGACCGCCGCCCGGACCGGTCCGGCCTGGTGGCCGGGGACCGGATCGCCGTCCGGCACACCATGCGCACCTCGACCGCGGAGTACACCCTGCTGCTCAACGCGCCGGAGTGGGTCGGTCGGCGGGGTGCCGGCGAGGCACTGCGTGACGCGGTGGCCGAACTGCGCGCGGTCGACCTCACCTACGGCCCGAACCGCCCGGACAGCCTGGTCTCCCGGCTACGCCGGGGCGAGATCGCCCCGGAGTCGTACCCGCCGCTGGCGGACCTGGTGGACCGGTGCGCCGCGATGCGGGCGGCCACCGACGGCTGGTTCGACGCCTGGGCCGTGCCCGGTGGGTTCGACCCCGGCGGCCTGCTCGGCGGCTGGGCGGTCGAGCGGGCGGCGGCCCGGTTGCGCGCCGCGGGCATCCACGACTACGCCGTGCTCACCGGCGCCGACCTGACGGTACGCGGCCACGCGGCGCACGGTGGCCCGTGGCGGATCGCGGTGCATCATCCGACCGATCGTCGGCGGGCGCCACTGGTGCTGGAGCTGTCCGGCGGCGCGATCGGCACCTCCGGGGTTACCGGCCGGCAGGGCCACGTGGTGGACCCGCACACCGGCGAGCCCGCCGATCAACTCGTCGCCGCCACCGTGATCGGCCCCGACCTGGCGGTCGCCGACGCCTACGCCACCGCCCTCTATGCCGCCGGACCGGCGGGACTGGACTGGTTCGGCCCCGGATCCGACTACCGGGCGCTGCTCGCCGCCCGCCGCTGAGGCCCTCGCCCGGGCACCAACGCGCCGACATCGGCCCTCACCGAGAGGGCGACGGCAGCGACGTCCACTGTGTCGCGGACGACGATCGGCTGTGGTCGGGCACCGCGATCGGCCCCCACGGTCACGGCAACGACCGTGGGGACCGGTCGGCGACGAGTGCGCGTGGCTCGCGCAATCGAGGGGTGCGTGCCGGTCGGCCGGTGCGTCGACCTCGCCACCCGAAGACGGGTCGGCGCCACGGGCGCGGCCAGCAACCGCCTCCGTACGCTATCGAATCGACGCGTTTCACGGCAAGGGTTCCACACGGGACATCCCGGCACCGTTCCACCACCCTGGACCGCCCTCAGGCAGGGGCGTTTTCGACAAGGCAAAGCGTGGATGGCACGCTGTCCGCCGTGAGTTTCGATCTGAGCGTGTGGGCCCTGCCGGGCAGGGCGACGCCCGAGGACGTGCGAGCGGCGGTGCAGCGGTGCCGACAGGGCCAGCACATCGAGCGCCAACCGGACCCGCGACTGGTGGCCTTCTATCGGGCGATCACCGCCAGTTATCCCGAGCGCGCGGCCGGTCCGGGCAGCCCCTGGGCGGTCACGCCCCTGCACACGGCGGCCGACCACATCGAACTGAACCTGGATCCGGCCTGCACCGACCAGGTGCTGCTCGACATCGAACGGCTGGCCGGTGAGTGTCGGCTGATGCTCTTCGACGCCCAGGACGGCTCGGTCTATCCGCCGCCGGCAGCCCGGCTGCCCGGCTGAACCGCGCAGCCACCCCCAGAGCCCCGGAAGACGACGAGGGGCCCGACCTTCGGTCGGGCCCCTACCGGTCGTGCCTGGAACTACTCGTCGCGCAGGTCGGCCGCGCTGGCGGCGGTCGCGCCGATGGAGTCGGCGGCCGAGGTGAGCAGGTCGGCACCGAGCGCCTGGTCGACGGTGAGGGTCATCAGCGTCTCGCCACCGGCCTCGCGGCGGGCCACCTGCATCGCCGCGATGTTGATGCCGGCCTCGCCGAGCAGGGTGCCCACGGTGCCGACCACACCGGGGCGGTCGGCGTAGCGCAGGAAGAGCAGGATGCCCTCCGCGCCGATCTCGACGTCGAAGCCGTCCACCTCGGTCAGCTTGAGCACGTCCCGGCTGCCGGCGTGGGTCACCGTGCCGGAGACGCTCACCGTACGGCCGTCGGGCAGCGCACCGCGTACGGTGACCAGGACCGGGTGCTCCACGGTCTCGGTCTGCGTGGTCAGCGTCACCTCGACCCCGCGCTGGGCGGCCAGATGCGGCGCGTTGACGTAGGTCACCTGCTCCTCGACCACCGAGCTGAACAGCCCCTTGGTCGCGGCGAGCTTGAGCACCGAGACGTCGTGATCGACGATCTCGCCGCGCACCTCGATGGTGACGCTGGCGGCGACGCCGCCGGCCAGCGCGGTGAAGGCGCGGCCGAGCTTCTCGGCCAGCGGCAGCAGCGGGCGGACGTCCTCGGCGACCACGCCGCCGGCCTGCACGTTCACCGCGTCCGGCACGAACTCGCCCTGCAACGCCAGCTTCACGCTCTTCGCCACGGCCAGGCCCGCCTTGTCCTGCGCCTCGGCGGTGGAGGCGCCCAGGTGCGGGGTGGCCACCACGTTGTCGAAGGCGAACAGCGGCGAGGAGGTGCAGGGCTCCTTGGCGTACACGTCCACCCCGGCGCCGCCGACCCGGCCCTCGGCCAGCGCGTCGGCCAGGGCCTGCTCGTCGACGAGACCACCGCGCGCGGCGTTGACGATCCGTACGCCCGGCTTGACGACCGACAGCTCCTTCTCGCCGATCAGGCCCACGGTCTCCGGGGTCTTCGGCAGGTGGATGGAGATGAAGTCGCTCTCCCGCAGCAGCTCCTCCAGACCGACCAGGCGCACCCCGAGCTGCGCGGCCCGGGCCGGCTGGATGTACGGGTCGTACGCGATCAGCCGGGTGCCGAAGGCGGCGATGCGCTGCGCGAACAGCACGCCGATGCGGCCGAGGCCGACCACGCCGACGGTCTTGCCCTGGATCTCGACGCCTGTGTACTTCGAGCGCTTCCACTCCCCCGCCTTGAGCGCGGCGCTGGCGCTCGCGGTGTTGCGGGCGACCGCGAGCAGCAGGGCGACCGCCTGCTCGGCTGCGGAGACGATGTTGGAGGTGGGGGCGTTGACGACCATGACACCCCGGGCGGTGGCGGCCGGCACCTCGACGTTGTCCAGACCCACACCAGCCCGGGCCACTACCTTGAGCCGCGGGGCGGCGGCGATCGCCTCGGCGTCGATCTGGGTGGCGCTGCGGACGATGACGGCGTCGGCTTCGGAGAGCGCGGAGAGCAGGGCCGGGCGGTCGGTGCCGTCGACGTGCCGGACGTCGAAGTCGTGGGCGAGCACCTCGATGGCGGCGGGGGCGAGTTCTTCGGCGATCAGTACGACAGGAGTCATTGGTCCTCGTAGACGCTGGTATGCGAGCGGTCTGGAGCGCCGGAACGCCGCGCTGCGGCCGGCGCTGGTCCGTGCCATGTGCCGTCAGGTGCCGGCTGGCCAGCACCTACCAGGGATCGTAGGCGGCGGCCCGGGCAAGGTGTCCCAGACCGTGGGGTGAGTGCCCTCACACGGGCCCGTCGCACGCCTGTCATCCCCCGTTCATCAATGCGTCCCGTGGCGAGGGCCACTCCCGCAGCGCCGGCCCACCGGTGGCCGTCGGCCCGCCGAGCACGACGGCGATGGATCACGCCGGGACATGACGGCGGCCCGTGACCCGCCGCCGGGGAGAGCGTCGGGTCACGGGCCGCCGGCCCGAAAAGCAGATCAGGCGGTCTCGGTGATCGGGCGGTCCACCCAGCTCATCATGCCGCGCAGCTTCGCGCCGGTCTCCTCGATCGGGTGCGCCGCGCCCTCGGCCTGCCACTTGCGGAAGTTGGGGCGGCCCGCCTCGTCCTCGGCCACCCACTCGCGGGCGAACTCGCCGTTCTGGACCTCGGTGAGGATCTTGCGCATCTCCTCCTTGACCCGGCTGTCGATGACCCGCGGGCCCCGGGACAGGTCGCCGTACTCGGCGGTGTCGGAGACGCTGTAGCGCATCCGGGCGATGCCGCCCTCGTACATCAGGTCGACGATGAGCTTCAGCTCGTGCAGGCACTCGAAGTAGGCCACCTCGGGGGCGTAGCCGGCCTCGGTGAGCACCTCGAAGCCGGTCTGCACCAGGGCCGCCGCGCCACCGCAGAGCACCGCCTGCTCGCCGAAGAGATCCGTCTCGGTCTCCTCCTTGAACGTGGTCCTGATGACACCCGCGCGGGTACCACCGATGCCCTTGGCGTACGACAGGGCCAACGCCAGGGCGTTGCCGCTGCCGTCCTGCTCGACGGCGACCAGGCAGGGCACGCCCTTGCCGTCGACGTACTGCCGGCGGACCAGGTGACCGGGGCCCTTCGGGGCGACCATCGCCACGTCCACGTCGGCCGGCGGCTTGATCAGCCCGTACCGGATGTTGAACCCGTGGCCGAAGAAGATCGCCTTGCCCGCGCTGAGGTTCGGTGCGATCGACTCGGCGTAGATGTGGCGCTGCGCGGTGTCCGGCGCGAGGATCATGATCACGTCGGCCTCGGCCGCCGCCTCGGCCGGGGTGAGCACCCGCAGGCCCTGCTCCTCGGCCTTCGGCCGGCTCTTCGAGCCCTCCGGCAGACCGATCACCACGTCGACACCCGAGTCGCGCAGCGACAGCGCGTGGGCGTGGCCCTGGCTGCCGTACCCGATCACGGCGACCTTCTTGGCCTGGATCAGGCTCAGGTCGGCGTCGTCGTCGTAGTACACCTCAACGCTCATGACTTCCCTTTCGTACGGCCGCCGGTGCGGCCCGTCGTGGTCGTGGTTCCGCCCGGCCCGCAGGCCGACCGGCGCGGTCTGGGTCAGGCGGCCCGCAGGGCCGGGCCGGCGGTGATCGCGCGCGAGCCGCGCCCGATCGCCACCAGTCCCGACTGGACCATTTCCTTGATGCCGAAGGGCTCAAGGTCGCGCAGCAGCGCGTCGAGCTTGTCGGCGGTGCCGGTGGCCTCGATGGTGAGGGTGTCCGGGGCCACGTCGACCACCCGGGCGCGGAACAGGTTGACCGTCTCCAGCACCTGGCTCCGGGCGTTGCGGTCGGCACGCACCTTTACCAGCAGCAACTCCCGGGCCACCGAGGTCGACGCGTCCAGCTCGACGATCTTGAGTACGTTGACCAGCTTGTTGAGCTGCTTGGTGACCTGCTCCAGCGGGGAGGACTCGGCGTTGACCACGATCGTGATCCGCGAGACGTCCGGGTTCTCCGTCTCACCCACCGCGAGACTGTCGATGTTGAAGCCGCGCCGGGAGAACAGCCCGGAGACCCGGGCCAGCACGCCCGGCTTGTTCTCCACCAACACGGAGAGGGTGTGCACAGTCATTTAAATGTCATCCTCGTCGAAGACCGGGCGGACGCCGCGGGCGAACATGATCTCGTCGTTGCTGGTGCCGGCGGCGACCATGGGCCAGACCATCGCGTCCTTGCCGACCACGAAGTCGATGACCACGGGCGCGTCGTTGATCGACATCGCCGCCTCGATCGTCTTGTCCACGTCCTCGGCGGTCTCGCAGCGCAGCCCGACGCAGCCGAGTGCCTCGGCGAGCTTGACGAAGTCCGGGATCCGGTGCTTGTGGGTGCCGAGGTCGGTGTTTGAGTAGCGCTCGCCGTAGAAGAGCGTCTGCCACTGGCGGACCATGCCGAGGTTGCCGTTGTTGATCACGGCGATCTTGACCGGGATGCCCTCCAGGGCGCAGGTGGCCAGCTCCTGGTTGGTCATCTGGAAGCAGCCGTCGCCGTCGATCGCCCAGACCACCGTGTCGGGCTTGCCGACCTTGGCGCCCATCGCCGCCGGCACCGCGTAGCCCATGGTGCCGAGGCCACCGGAGTTGAGCCAGGTCTGCGGCTTCTCGTACGAGATGAACTGGGAGGCCCACATCTGGTGCTGGCCGACGCCGGCCACGTAGATCGCGTCCGGCCCGGCGATCTCACCCAGCCGCTTGATCACGTACTGCGGGGAGAGGGTGCCGTCGGAGGGCTCCTCGTAGCCAAGCGGGTACCGCTCGCGCAGGTCGTCCAGCTGCGTCCACCAGTCGGCGAGATCGGGCGTACGCCCGGCCGCCCGCTCGGCGGTGACCGCCGCGAGCAGTTCGTCGATCACATGCCGGGCGTCGCCGACGATCGGCACGTCCGCGTGCCGGTTCTTGCCGATCTCGGCCGGGTCGATGTCGGCGTGCACCACGGTGGCGTCCGGGGCGAAGGAGTCCAGCTTGCCGGTGACCCGGTCGTCGAACCGGGCACCGAGCGCCACGATCAGGTCGGCCTTCTGGAGGCCGTAGACCGCCGCGACGGTGCCGTGCATGCCCGGCATGCCCAGGTGCTGCCGGTGCGAGTCGGGGAACGCGCCGAGCGCCATCAGCGTGGTGACCACCGGGATCCCGGTCAGCTCGGCCAACCGCCGCAGGCCCTCGGTGGCACCGGCCTTGAGCACGCCGCCGCCGACGTAGAGCACCGGACGCCGGGCGCCGCTCATCAGCCGCGCCGCCTCCCGGATCTGCTTGCCGTGCGGGTGCAGCGTGGGCCGGTAACCGGGCAGGTCCAGGGTGGGCGGCCAGGCGAAGGCGGTGGACGCCTGGAGCACGTCCTTGGGGATGTCCACCAGCACCGGGCCGGGCCGACCGGTCGAGGCCAGGTGGAACGCCTCGGCCAGCACGCGCGGGATCTCGCTGGCCTCCTGCACCAGGAAGTTGTGCTTGGTGATCGGCAGCGTGATGCCCTGGATGTCCGCCTCCTGGAAGGCGTCGGTGCCGATCGCCGGACGGGCCACCTGACCGGTGATCGCCACCAGCGGCACCGAGTCCATGTACGCGTCGGCGATCGGGGTGACCAGGTTCGTCGCACCCGGCCCCGAGGTGGCGATGCACACCCCGACCCTGCCGGTGGCCTGCGCGTACCCGGTGGCGGCGTGGCCGGCGCCCTGCTCGTGCCGGACCAGGATGTGCCGGACGGTCGAGTCGTAGAGCGGGTCGTACGCCGGCAGGATCGCGCCACCCGGGATGCCGAAGACGACGTCGACGCCGAGCGCCTCCAGCGAGCGCACCAGCGAACCGGCACCCGAGACCTGGGCCGGGGCCGGAGCGGGGCGTACCGGCGTGGCGGTGGGGCGGACGGTTTCGGTGTCGCCCGGGGCCTCGACGGCGGTACGGGCTCGCCGAGCGGAGTGGGCGAGGGTCTCTGGCGTGGGTCTCGTCATGACGTTGGCCTTCGGCTGGAGTTGGTCGGGCTGCTCAGACTGTGGAACGCGGGCGAAGCCGGCGTTCGATGGGTTCGACGGCAAGAAAAAGGCCCACGTGCCAGATGCACGGGGCCAGCGCACTCTCAGGCGAGGAGAGTGCGCTCAGGTAAGTACTCGCAGCGACCGGTACGACGACATGGGCTCAAGCCTGACGCATCTCATGCGATGAGTCAACTGATCCCACATTTTGGTTAACGGGATTCGGCGTGGCGTACCCCGGCACGCCACCCGCACCCGGCCTGACCTGCTCGGCGACCCCCTCGCCGGGGCGCTGGACCGGCGGCTGACGGCCGGGCACGCGCTCCCCCGACACCGGCTGGCTCGGCGCTCCCGCCGCCGGCTGGCCGCTCGGCACGCCCGCCGCCGGTCCGCTCGGCACGCCCGCCACCGCCTGGCCGCTCGACACGCCCGCCGCCGCCTGGCCGCTCGACACGCCCGCCGCCGCCTGGCCGCTCGGCACGCCCGCCGCCGTCGGCGCCGGGCGGCTCGGTCGGGCACCCGGTGAGGTGGCCGCCTCCAGCATCGCCTCCAGGTGCTCGGCCGGCACGCCCCAACCGAAGAGCGCACCCTGGCCGAAGCGGCAGCCGGCGGCCACCACGGCGGCCAGTTCCGTGCGCGTGGTCACCCCTTCGGCGATCACCTCCAGGCCCAACTGGTGCCCCAACCGCATGACGATGTCGACCATCGGAGCGAAGGCCGGACCGTCGCGCCCGACTGGCCGCACCGGCTCGTGCTCGGCGACCAGCCCGTGGTCGATCTTGAGAATGTCGATCGGCAGC
The DNA here is from genome assembly GCF_059553435.1 of Micromonospora sp. PRAS1. Taxonomy (NCBI): domain Bacteria; kingdom Bacillati; phylum Actinomycetota; class Actinomycetes; order Micromonosporales; family Micromonosporaceae; genus Micromonospora; species Micromonospora sp. PRAS1. The sequence goes on along the minus strand of NZ_JCANNB010000039.1, from coordinate 39,601 downwards.
CGGCGCAGCTGCCCCAGCGAGGAGTAGCCGGCGCCGAAATCGTCCAGGGCGATCCGTACGCCGGTCAGCCGCAACGCGGTCAGCCGCCGGATCAGCTCGTCCAGGTCGGTGGCGACCGCGTGCTCGGTGACCTCCAGAACCAGCCGCTGCGGCGGGACGTGGTGGGCGCGCAGCGCCTCGGCGACCTGGACCACGTACTCGGGGGCGTGCAGCTCCCGTGGTGAGACGTTCACCGACACCCAGACGTCGTGCCCCTCGGCCAGCCAACGGGACAGCTGGTGACATGCCTGGTGCAGCACCCAGGCGCCGAGGGTGGAGATCATCCCGCACTCCTCGGCCAGCGGGATGAACTCGTCGGGGCGGACGTTGCCCAGCTCGGGGTGGCGCCAGCGGAGCAGCGCCTCGGCGCCGACCGGGCGTACCGAGGGCAGGGAGGCCACCGGCTGGAAGACCAGGCGCAGCTCGTCGCGTTCGATCGCGCCGCGCAGCTCATGTTCCAGCGTGGTACGCCGACGCAGCAACTGGTCGTAGGCGCCGTCGTACCGCTCGATCCGGTTCTTGCCGCGCTGCTTGGCGTAGCGCAGCGCGAGATCCGCGTGTCGCAGCAGCAGCTCGACGTCGGCCATGTCGGTCCAGCCGGCCAGCCCGATGCTCACCGAGAGGAACACCGCCCCCTCGGGCTGTTCGTAGCCGACGCCGAGCACGCCCAGCAGCCGATCGGCGACCGCGCCCGCCTCGGTCGGGCCACCGTGCATGAGTACCGCGAACTCGTCCCCGCCGAGCCGGGCGGCCAGGTCACCGGGGCGCAGGTTGCCGCGCAGCCGCCGGCCGACCTCGGCCAGCACCGCGTCGCCGACGTCGTGGCCGCGCATGTCGTTTACGTGCTTGAAGCCGTCCAGGTCGAGGCTGAGCAGGATGCAGGGGCCACCCGCCTCGACACACCGGTGCAGCGCCTGCAACAGCCCACGCCGGTTGGCCAGGCCGGTGAGCGCGTCGGTGTGCGCGAGCTGGCGGAAGTGCGCCTCCCGCTCGGCGAGCCGCCGGGCGTAGGCGCGCGCCTCGTGCAGGGTGAGGTACTGCCGGGCCACCAGGGCGAAGCCCTGCACGCTGCCGGCCACGACGCCGAGCGCGTCGAAGCGGCCGTCCTGGAGGAGGTGGTAGATCGCCGAGCCGACCATCGCGGCCATCGGGATCACCGCGTACTCGCCGTCGTGTCGGATCACGTCGATGGCGACCTGACCGGGCGGGTCGATCCGGTGCACGGCAAGCGCGGCGATCAGCAGCCCGCCGGCGAGCGCGACCGCGCTGACCGAGGTCACCACCGGACCGGCCTGGCAGAGCCCGGCCGCCAGGCAGAGTCCGCCGCAGGTCGCCACGGTGATGCCGGCGGCCAGCACGGCGAGGCCGCGCCGGGGCGCCGAGACCCGGAACACCATGATCGCGGCGAGACCGGTGCTCGACGCCGCGCTCACCGAGGCGATCAGGATCGCCGGGCAGGAGGTCGGGGTGGCGTCGCCGAGCAGCCGGGTGGGCTCGGTGAAGAGCACCCAGCCGACGAACCAGAGCGCGGTGCCCACGATCACACCGTCCAGGGCGAGCCGGGCGGCCGAACCCGCCGAGCCGGCCACCCCGGGCATCCGCAACAGACCGAGGCAGAAGAGCAGTCCGCTGACCGCCGTGCCGACCGCGACCACGCTCGGCCAGCCGACCTCCTGCGCCGGCTCGTGCGGCCAGTGCCCGCCCCGGCTCAGCGCGACGACCAGCGCACAGAGCAGTGTGAGCAGGGCGACCGCAGCGGCGACGGCGAGCAGCGCGTACGCCTGACGGTGGGGTGCGGCCCGACGCCGGGCGGCGGCGGCCAGCAGGGCGCCGGCCGCGAGGGCGACCAGCGCGCTCAGCGCGGCGGCGCCGATCAGGCCCGGGGGTGTGTGCACCCCCACAACTTTGCCGGATGAGCGCACGCCGTGGGAGTCGGGTGTGCAACTGGTGGGACACGGCCCGCACGGCTGTCCGGTACCGCCTCGCCGGTGCCAGACTGGTAGCCATGCCTGAGCTGCGGTCGAAGACCTCCACGCACGGTCGGACGATGGCCGGCGCCCGGGCCCTGTGGCGGGCCACCGGGATGACCGACGACGATTTCGGCAAGCCGATCGTCGCCATCGCGAACAGTTTCACCCAGTTCGTCCCTGGTCACGTACATCTCAAGGATCTCGGTGGTCTGGTCGCCGACGCGGTCGCCGAGGCCGGCGGGGTGGGCCGCGAGTTCAACACCATCGCGGTCGACGACGGCATCGCCATGGGCCACGGCGGCATGCTCTACTCCCTGCCCAGCCGGGAGCTGATCGCCGACGCGGTGGAGTACATGGTCAACGCGCACTGCGCGGACGCCCTGGTCTGCATCTCCAACTGCGACAAGATCACACCGGGCATGCTGCTCGCCGCGCTGCGACTCAACATCCCGACCGTCTTCGTCTCCGGCGGCCCGATGGAGGCCGGCAAGACGATGGCGATCGAGGGCATCGTGCACTCCAAGATCGACCTGATCGACGCGATGATCGCCTCCTCGAACGAGGCGGTCACCGACGACCAGCTCGACGCGATCGAGCGCTCCGCCTGCCCGACCTGCGGCTCCTGCTCGGGCATGTTCACCGCCAACTCGATGAACTGCCTCACCGAGGCCATCGGGTTGGCGCTGCCGGGCAACGGCTCGACGCTGGCCACCCACGCCGCCCGCCGGCAGCTCTTCGTCGAGGCCGGCCGCACCGCCGTGGAGATCGCCAAGCGGTGGTACGACCAGGACGACGCCTCGGTGCTGCCCCGGATCGTCGCCTCCCGGGCCGCGTTCGAGAACGCCATCGCCCTGGACGTGGCGATGGGTGGCTCGACAAACACGATCCTGCACCTGCTGGCCGCCGCCCGCGAGGCCGAGCTGGACTTCTCCGTCGCCGACATCGACGAGATCTCCCGCCGGGTGCCCTGCCTGGCCAAGGTCGCCCCGAACTCGCCGCAGTACCACATGGAGGACGTGCACCGGGCCGGCGGCATCCCGGCCATCCTCGGCGAGCTGGACCGCGCCGGCCTGCTCCAGCGGGACGTGCACGCGGTGCACGCTCCCTCGCTGGAGCGTTGGCTGGCCGACTGGGACATCCGCGGCGGCTCGGCCAGGCCAGAAGCGATCGAGCTGTTCCACGCCGCGCCGGGCGGGGTCCGCACCACCGAGCCCTTCTCCACCACCAACCGGTGGTCCACCCTGGACACCGACGCCGCCGGTGGCTGCGTGCGCGACCGGGAACACGCGTACACCGCCGACGGTGGGCTGGCCATCCTCTACGGCAACCTCGCCCCGGAAGGCTGCGTGGTGAAGACCGCCGGGGTGCCCGAGGAGTGCCTGACCTTCCGTGGGCCGGCGAAGGTCTACGAGTCGCAGGACGACGCGGTCACCGCCATCCTGGCCAAGGAGATCGTCGCCGGGGACGTGGTGGTGATCCGCTACGAGGGCCCGAAGGGCGGCCCCGGCATGCAGGAGATGCTCTACCCCACCTCGTTCCTCAAGGGCCGGGGGCTGGGTCGCTCCTGCGCGCTGCTCACCGACGGGCGGTTCTCCGGCGGCACCTCCGGGCTCTCCATCGGGCACGCCTCCCCCGAGGCCGCCTCCGGCGGGCTGATCGCGCTTGTCGAGCCGGGTGACGAGATCGTCATCGACATCCCGGCCCGCTCGATCGAGCTGAACGTCCCGGCCGACGTCCTCGACGCCCGCCGGGTCGCGCAGGAGAAGCGGGACCGCCCCTACACCCCCGTCGACCGCCAGCGCCCGGTCTCCGCCGCGCTGCGCGCGTACGCCTCGATGGCGACCTCCGCCAGCGACGGCGCCTACCGCCGCGTACCTGAGTGAAAGGAAGGGCCCCTTGTTAACGCCTCGTGCATAGCAAGGGCCCCTATTAACAACTGCACTCGCCGTCGCGCTGCCCCGCGAATCGGGGCAGCGCGACGGTGCGCGGAATTGGCATGATCAGCGGGTGACCACCGACAACCGGCACCTGCGACTCTGGCACGGCTTCCGGCACACCCGGGCGGGTCGGCTGACGATCGTGCTGCTCCTCGGGTTACCGGCGCTGGGCTTCGCCGCCTGCCTCGGCACCGTGCTCGCGTGGATCACGATCACGCTGCTCGACGTGGCCGACTTCGGCAGCGCCGACGCGGTGGGACCGTTGCTGTACGGCATTCCCGGACTCTTCGTCGCCGCCATGGCCGGCTGGTGGGTGTGGAGCCTGCTCGCCGTGCTGCGCACGGCCGCCTGGCTGGACGGCACGCGACTGACCGTCCAACGGGTCCGGCCGCGCACCGTCGATCTGGCCACCGCCAACAGCATCGGGCTGCGCCCCACCAACCGCCGGTTCAAGGTGTCGCCGCCCGGCGTGACCGATGACCGCGTCCCCGAACTGCTGGTCGCCGGGCCGGACGGGAGCGTACGCCTTCCGCTGCTTGTCGACACCGGTACGCTGCCGCCCCGCTCCCAGCTGGTCGCACTCGCCGAGGTGCTCGCCACGGTCCAGCGTCCCGGTGCGGCCGAGGTGGCACGGGAGCTGCACGCCCTCGCGAACCGGGCGCCCTGGGGCTGACCGGGAGCAAGGCCTCGACAAACAGACCGAGTCGGCGCGTGGCCGTAACCAGCGAACCGGTGCCGACGCGGCCTCGACCAGCGAGCCGGTGCCGGCGCGGCCTCGACCAGCGAGCCGGTGCCGGCGCGGCCTCGACCAGCGGGCCGCGCACACGTTAGTCGGTGGTGGGGTCAACGGGTCAACGGGTCAACGGGAACAGCGGAGAACTGCTATTTTCGGCCGCACGAAACGGGGGACGATAATGGCTGTCGAAAGTGAACTACGCGCCATGCAGGCCGCCACCGAACAGGCGGCCTGGCAGATGGACACGTCGGACCTCATCGGCGTGGGGCACGACGAGTCCCGCGCCGTACGCGTCGAGGTCGACCAGACCGGCCGGGTCTCCCGGCTGGAGATCGCGCCACGGTGGTCCTCGATGGTCGGCGACGGCCTGGCATCGGCGGTGCTGACGGCGATCCAGGCGGCGGTCGAGGACCGACACACGGCGTGGGTCCGGCGGGTCGAGGAACGCGCGGACGCACCGGCGCCCGACACGGCTAACGGGCCGATGCCCAGGTCCGGCAGCGGGCCGGTGCCCAGGTCCGGCAGTGGGCCGCGGTCCATGACGAGCGGCGGCCCGGCAACGGTCGGTGGTCCGGGAGCCCCACGGTTCGAGTTCGCACCGGCACCGGATGCCGCCGGCCAGTTGGAGATCATGCAGCAGCTGGTGCAGCAGCTCCGGCAGACCCGCGACGAGCTGCGGCGCTACCAGGAAGACCTGCGCGAGCAGAGCCAGCAGGAGATCACCGGACGGTCCGGGGACCACGTCACGGTACGGCTCACCGGCGGGCAGGTCACCGGCGTCGAGTTCGACCAGCGCTGGCTTCGGCAGCGGCCCGCGAGCCAGGCTCTCGCCACCGAGACCCTGCACGCCTGTCGCGCCGCCTACCAGGCCGCCGCCGAGCGTACCGCCGAGACGATGGCGGCGTTCCCCGCGATCACGGCGCTCCAGCCGTCCGGCGACCCGACGGCCCTGTTGCGTCGGCTCGGCCTGCTGGCCTGAACCGCCGCACCTACCCTCGACCGCCGCACCCGACCCTCGGACCCACCGCACCCGGCAGTCGACCCGCCGCACCCATCCCCGACCCCCTGCACCCATCCCCTACCCACCGCACCCGACCCTTGGCCCGGCGTGCCCAACGCCACGATCGGCCGTACCCGACCCCCGACCGGCCGCATTCGATCCGTGGCCACGCCGAGCCCAACCGCGAGATCCGTGGCCGCGCCGAGCCCAACCGCGAGATTAGGAAGGAGAGCCGTGACCACACCGGACAGTGAAGTCGTCGAAGTCGCGTTGGAGGCGCTCGCCACGGATGCCCGCGCCTGGCGCAAATCGGCCTTGGTGCTCCAGCGGGCCGCCCAGGCCGCGAACTCCTACACGCTTACCAACTTCCACATGGGTTACCTGGCCGACCTGGTCGACGTGACCAGCAGGTACGCGGAGGTCCAGGCTTTGGCGGTACGTCTGCTCAGCGAGGGCACGGCGGCGATGAACGAGTTCGCCGAGGTGCTGGACCAGGTGGCCGAGGACTACCTGGCCACCGACACCGCTTCGGCCGGCGAGTTCGTGACGATCGAGGGGCCCCGATGACCGCGCCAGGTGCCAGCGCCTTCGAGGCCGCCTTCGAGGAGAAGCTGACCGAGATCAACGAGCTGCTTGACGAGATCCAGCAGCTCATCACCGACGTCTCCACTGAACTGAACAAGACCATGCGCAAGCTTCCGGCGCCGGTGTGCTGGGCCATCAGCAGGGCGTGGGACCTCTTCCTGCCGCAGGCGAACAAGTACTTCGACCGGATGCAGGAGTTCATCGCCGCCCCGGGCTATCCGCCCGCGCTGTTCCGGCTCGGCGACTACTGGGAGACCCAGGTGGGCACCCCGGTCAGCGGGGAACAGCAGGTCGTCTCGGCCTTCGGCATGAAGGCCGACGACAAGTGGACCGGCTCGGCCGCCTCGGCCTACAAGGACTCGGCCGAGGCGCAGGCGCGGGCGGTAGGGACGATCAAGCCGCTGGCGGAACGCATCCAGAACGTCCTCAACGACCTGGCCTGGGGCATCATCGCGTTCTGGGCGGCGCTGATCATCGCCGCGGGGACGTTCGTGGTGGGCATGGCGGGTGCCCTCGGCCTGGCCGCCTCGGTCTTCGGCGCGCCCGCCGCCCCGGTCGACGCGGGTGCCACCGTCGCCGCCGTGGTGGGTCTGCTGGGCGCCGCCGTGCTTGCCTACATCGCCTACGCGGAGAAGATCCAGGGCAGCATGTCCACCATGCAGCAGGCGCTAAACGACAACGGCGGGCTGGTCGTGCAGGGCGGCCAGGGTTCCTGGCCCCGGGTGGACGGCAGCACCTACGACGGCACGGGTCGCTGGCGGGTCAACTACTGAGCCTTCGCCGGCAGCTGTCGACGATCGCCTTCAGCTACGCGACGCAGCGCCGCCACCCGCCCCGCAGCCAGCAGGGCGGGCACCGGGCACGAGGGTGCGGGCGTACGCGATGGCGGTCGGCGTGTCGGGGAAGACCAGGCCGTCGCGGCGCAACTGGTCGGCCACGCCGACGGCGTCCAGCACCTCGTCGTGGCCGGGCACGATGCCGGAGAGCAGTACCGTGATGCCGCGTCCCTGAAGTCGGCGGATGGCGTCGCCGAGCACATGCGCGCCGGTGGCATCGATAGCGGACACCCGGGACATCCGCAGGATTACCACTCGCACGTCGGCGACGTCGGAGAGCCGCAGCAGGAAGTTGTGCGCGGCGGCGAAGAACAGTGGCCCGTCGAGCCGGTAGGCGACGATGTGCTCGGCGAGCAGCGCCTGTTCCTCGGCGGTGTGTTCGCTGGCGTCGAGTGGGACCTGTTCCAACCGGGCCGAGCGGGCGACCGCGCGCAGCGCCACCACGACGGCCACGCCGACCCCGACCGCCACGGCGGTGACCAGGTCCCAGATCACGGTCACGGCGAAGGTGAGCACCAGCACCAACGCGTCGCCCCGGGTGGCGCGCGCCAACGCCCACAGCGACGCCGCCTCGACCATCCGTACCGTGGTCGCCAGCAGCACCCCGGCGAGCGCCGCGAGAGGGATCCGGCCGACAAGCGGTGCGGCGGCCAGCACGATACCGGCCAGGGCCAGCGCGTGGGTCAGCGCGGCCAGTCTCGACACCGCGCCGGCCCGCACGTTGACGGCGGTACGCGCGATCGCCGCGGTTGCCGGGATGCCGCCGAAGAGCGGGGAGGCCAGGTTCGCCAGACCCTGCCCGAACAGTTCGCGGTCAGGGTCGTGCCGCTGACCGACGGTCATCCCGTCCGCGACGGTGGCCGAGAGCAGACTCTCCAGCGCGGCCAGCGCCGCCACCGCCAACGCGGCCGGCAGCAGCACGCCCACCGCGCCGAGGTCGAGAAAGTCCAGCGACGGCGCCGGCAACGTCTGCGGCAAGGCGCCGATCCGGACCAGATCGGCCGGTACCAGTTCGGCGAGCACCGTGGCGGCGGCCACGGCCAGCAGCGAGAACGGCACGTTGGGGCGCCAGCGCGCACCGAGCAGCAGGACCGCCGCGACGCCGAGCGCCACCAGCACCGGTTCCGGTCGCGGGTGTACGACGAAACGGGCGACCGCCTCGCCCGCCACCGCCCACACCCGCTCGCCGTGCACGTCGGTCACGCCGAGCGCGGCCGGCACCTGTTGCAGGGCGATCACCACCGCGATACCGGCGGTGAAGCCCTCGATCACCGGCATCGGCAGGTACCGGACGTACCTGCCGATGCGGGCGATGGCCAGTGCGATCAGCATCAGCCCGGCCAGCGCACCGACCATCAGCACGCCGGGCGCCCCGAACTGCGCCACGATCGGCACCAGCACCACGGTCATCGCGCCGGTCGGGCCCGAGACCTGGAGGTTCGACCCACCGAAGACGGCCGCCACCGCGCCGGCCACCACGGCGGTGATCAGACCGGCCTCCGCGCCGAGGCCGGAGGTGACGCCGAAGGCGAGCGCCAGCGGGAGCGCGACGACGGCCACGGTGAGCCCGGCCACCAGGTCCCGCCGGGGTGCCCGACGTACCGCCTGCCAGTCAGCGCGATTCGGCAGCAGGACGAGGAGGCGACGCCCGATGGTGGTCGCGGCCGGGTGGCTGCCGCCGGCGGGCGGGGCCTGGGCGCTCACCGGCTCGGTCCGTCAGCTCGCAACTCGTCAAGCAGTGCGTCCCGGTCGGTGAGCACCGCGCCGAGGATCCGCCGGCCGGCGGCCAGCAGGTCGGCGACGTCGGGGGTGCTCAGCGCGTACATCACCAGGGATCCGTCGCGGTACGAGGTGACCATGCCGGCCCGGCGCAGCACGGCAAGTTGCTGGGAGAGATTCGACGCCTCCACCTCGATGGCCGCGAGCAGGTCCCGTACCGGTTTGGGACCGTCCTGGAGCAGCTCCAGCACCCGGATGCGGACGGGATGCCCGAGCGTGCGGAACAGCTCGGCCTTCGCCTGATACAGCGGCACGGACACGCGTCAGTCTCCTCCCGGCGCCACGGACGGCACGGTGAAGACTTTAACACTTGCAGAATTCTTCAATTCAGCGACTGGTCATCCGCTCGCCCGGCCGAGCCGCCATCACCGGCCGCCCGGCCGCCCCGCCGTCACCGCTCGCCCGGCCGTCCCGCCGTCACCGGTCAGGCCCGCTCGAACATCTGGCCGATCCGGATCCGGTTGCCGAACGGATCGCGGATGCCAAAATCGATCCCGTACGGCCGTTCCATCGGCTCGTCGGTGATGTCCACGCCCTTGGCGACCAGTTCCTCGTACGTCTTCTGGGCGTCATCGGTGGTCATGAAGAGGAAGCCACCCGCGGCGCCCTTGGTGAGCAGTTCGCGGACCTGTTCGGCGGTGGCCGGGTCGAGGTTGGGCGGGCCCGGCTTCTCCAGCAGGATCTCGCGCTTCGGGTCGCCGGGCACGTTTACCGTGAGCCAGCGCATGAAGCCGAGATCCTGATCGGTGTTCAACTCCAGGCCGAGCTTGCCGATGTAGAAGTCGAGCGCCTCGTCCTGGTCGAGGACGTAGATCTGGGAGCGGCTGATCGCGTTCATCGTCATGCCGAGAACGCTAGTTCAACGCTTTGACCTGCTGCTTATCCAAAACTGCTCGGTCTGGTCCAGGCCTTGGTGAAGCAGCTCGGCACCGGCGCGGCGGGCACCGTCCGCCGCTTACGGTAGTCGCTGGGCGACTCGCCGACGATCTGCCGGAAGGTACGACTGAAGGTACCGAGACTGCCGAACCCGACGGCATGGCAGATTTCCGTCACGTCCTGCTCGGTGTGCAGGAGGAGGTACATGGCCCGCTCTACCCGACGTCGTTGCAGGTAGCGGTGCGGAGTCTCGCCGAAGGTCGCCCGGAAGGTGCGGATGAAGTGCGCCGGGGAGACGTGCGCGATCCGCGCCAGCGTCGGAATGTCGAGCGGGTCCGCGTACGCCCGGTCCATCGCGTCCCGGGCGCGCAGCATCGCCCGGTTCGTCTCCTCGACCGCCCGGCTCACCCTGCCCCCTTCCCCCCGCGACACGACCATGTCTACCAGCTTGGCGGCTCCAGCTCGGTGAGCAGACGTACGCCCTCGTCATCGTGCAGGTGCAGGGCGCAGCCGGCGCGGGTGAAGCGGACGGTCAGGATCTGCCCGGCGTGCCGGGCGGCCAGCCGCAGCAGCACCGGCACCGGGTCGGCGGGCAGATCACTCGGCCCGGCATCCGGCGTCGGGATCGGGATGGCCGGGTCGACCGGCACCGCTTCGGCGACCGTGTCCGGCAGGCATTCGACGCACCAGGCGAGCGCCGCTTCCAGGGTCGGGCGGTACGGCCACTCGTCCGGGCGGACCGGGGCGTCGCGCGGTCGCAGCTCGACCGACCAGCGCAGCCCGTCGAGGCGCAGCGGATCATCGGCGTTGTGCCGCAGGTCGCAGAGGCTGACCTCAAGCGCCAGGTCCAGGCCGAGCGCGAGCCGGATCAGCTCGGTCACCGGCGGGGCGTCGGGGCGTACCGCTGTCACGATCAACCGGGCTGCGGGCTGGCCCCGGCCGGCGACGCGTACCTGCTCGGCCACCGGGTCGGCACCGGCCCAGGGCAGCGTGACGTACCCGCCGCGCAGGTCCGCCTCGATCTCGTGCCCGCCGTCGGCCTCGGCCAGGTCCTCCGGGCGTACGCCGAGAATCGGTGCCCAGGCGGCGAGCCGGTAGCGGTCGGGCAGCCGGACCACCGGCTTGCCGCCGGGCTGCGTGGCGGCGAGCGTGACCTCCTCCGACGTGCCGGCGTGCCAGGTCAGGTGCACCACCCGGTGCCGCAGGTCGGTGAGCGTGATTGTCACCGCCTCGTACAACCGGTGGGTGTCGTCGCAGCTGAAGCAGGCCAGCGCGGACGGGCGCAGGCCGACGCCCCGACAGTGCGGGCAACCCACCTCGGCGGTACGACCACCGAGCCGGCAGTCGCAGCTGCGCAGCCGGCTGCCGGGCACGCAGTCCGGGCAGGGCCGCCAGCCGATCTCGGCACCGAGCCAGGACGGGTCGGGCGGGGTGAATCCGCGCCGCAACGGCACCCGCACCCGGCGGACGACCTGACCGGTGGGCTGCTCCACAAGCGTCTCGACCGGATCGCCGTCGCGCAGGCTGCTGTGCCACCAGCGCCCGTCCCGCCAGATCGCCTGCGCACCGGGCAACTCGACACCCTCGACCGGGTCGACACGGTCGGCGAGGATCCGCCGTTCCAGCTGGTCCACGTCGACGGTGGGCACGGCGGGCGGGCGTGGCCGGTCAGGCTGCACCAGCCGGGCGGCGACACCCCGCCCCCGCTCGGCGAGCCCGGCGAGCGCGTCGGTCACGTCGGTGCCGACAAGCGCCTGTGGCAGGTCGAGCCGCCCGGTCCGGAACATCGGCACCGGCGAGCCGGGCACCTCGTACCGGACGTCCCAGCCCAGCCCCTCTCCGCGTACCTCGATCACCAGGTCGAGCAGGAGCAGGTCGGCCAGCGCGCAGAGCCGGGTCAGCCGGTCGGCCGGGTCGACCGGCGGCGCTTGTTGGCTGCGGCCGAGGAACAGCCGCCAGGGCATGTTGTCGAGCCCCGCGACGACCTGGGCCTCCAGTTCCAACCGCTGCACGGCCGGCGCGTCGGGTCGCCACTGCGGCGGCAACCACAGCGTCAGTGTTTCGTCGGTGACGGTCGCGCCGACGCTGGCGGCCAGCTCACGTACCTTCCGGCCCAGGTCGACCACCCAGCCGGATTGCGTCCGCTCGGGGTCGAGGCCGCCGGGCACGACACCGTGCGAGGCGACCGCGCCGGTGTCCAGGTTGGCCACGCTGAGCACCAGCTGCGCCCGCCGCCGCCCGCGCCGTTTGCAGCGATGACAGGGGTACGCGACACTGCCCGCGCCCCGGCACTGCTCACAATCCCGGTACGCCTCCCGACGCTCGGGCGAGGCTGCCGCTGTTTCCTCGGCCAGGAACCGGTCACCGAAGCTGATGCACCGGCAGGGCAGTAGCTGAAAGGTCGTCCCGTCACAGTCCGGGCAGGTTATGACGGTCACCGCTCACCCGCCGGCTTTCCGTTGGTGCACTGTGGCGGTGAAAAGAATGCGCGCACGGGTTGGCACCACCCCTTCTGGGCTCGGAATTGACGTCGCAGTCATCGCCGTTGTCAGACTCATCTTGTAGGGTCGAGAAAGCCATCACAATGAATGTCGCGTCATACTGATCAACTGCTTGATCGCACCAATTCCGAGTTCCACCTTCGCCGTCAGGATGTTGCAAAACCCAACAGGAAGGAGGGTGCGATGGCCGAAGACATGGGGTCGACAGTGCCCCGACGCCAGCTCGGCAGGACCCTGCGTGACCTGCGCACCGAGGCCGGCATCACGCTCGACGCCGCCGCCGAGGCGCTGGAGTGCAGCCGACAGAAGGTGTGGCGGATCGAGAGCGGCCTCGGCTCGGTACGCGGCGTCGACGTACGCGCCATGTGCGACCTGTACGCCGCCCGTGGCGAACTGACCCGCGCGCTCACCGCGCTGGCCGCCGAGACGAGAGCGAAAGGCTGGTGGCACGCCTACGGCGACGCCATCCCCGACTGGTTCGAGCTGTACGTCGGCCTCGAAGACGCGGCGTGCCAACTCCGCTTCTTCAACGAGGCAATGCTGCCGGGATTGCTGCAACAACGGGACTACGCGCTCGGCGTCTACCAGCACCGCACGGAGGTGGGCAACGAAGAGCGGGAACGGCTCGTGCAGGTCCGACTCCAGCGCCAGTCCCTGCTCACCCGCCGGATGCCCGCGCCTCCAACGCTGGACGTAATCATCTCTGAGTCGGCGCTGCTGCGCACGGTCGGCAGCCCTGAGACCATGACAAGTCAGCTGCACCACCTGCTGACGATCTCCGAGACGCCAACCGCTTCAATCCGAGTCCTGCCGCTCACGGCTGGGTTGCATCGTGGCGTGGAGGCAGGCTCCTTCGTGATGCTCAACTTCCCGCTCAAGAACCGCGCGACTCCTGAACCGCCAGTGATCTACAGCGAGTCGTGGACGGGCGCTCTCTACCTCGATCGCCCCGAAGAGTTCGCTGCCTACGAAAAGGTATGGGCGAGCCTGGAACAGCTCGCCCTTGATGAAGCACAATCAAGACACCTGATTAACAAGATCATCGGGGAGGTCCACCATGGTTGATCTGACCGGCGCTCGCTGGCGCAAGAGCACCCGCAGCGGCAGCAACGGCGGCGAGTGTGTCGAGGTAGCCGACAACCTGCCCGGCATCATCGCCGTACGCGACAGCAAAAACCCGCACAGCTCTTCCCTCACCTTCACCCCCACCGCCTGGGCCACCTTCGTCAAGGCCACCAAAGCTCGCTGATCGGCCCGAGATGCCTCACCTGAAAGTGGGACAGCTTCCGAGCGCCGCCGTCTGACCCCTTCACGAGTAGCGGGTCTGGGTGCATCTGTTGTTGCTATCACGACAACAGATGCACCCAACGAGCACCATACCGACGTCAAGAGCAACTGATCGAGAAGTGATCGAGGAGGCTCACCATGGTTGACCTGACGGGTGCGCGCTGGCGCAAGAGCACCCGTAGCGCGGGCAACGGCGGCGAGTGTGTCGAGGTCGCCGACAACCTGCCCGGCATCATCGCCGTACGCGACAGCAAAAACCCGCACAGCTCTTCCCTCACCTTCACCCCCACCGCCTGGACCGCCTTCCTCACGTCCACCCGCAAGAGCCGCTGACATTCGAAGCGCAACCGGCCAAGGACCGTGGACAGGTTCTGTCAGCGGACCTGTCCACGGGCTGCTCGGTTGCACAAGCCCTGAGTTCCGCAGGCGGTGCTCACACCGTCTCCCTCAGCGGGGCTGCCTCCCTCAGCGGGGCTGCGCTGGACTGTCCCGTTCGGATACCGTCCTCGCGTGGCAATCGGTGACGTCAAGGCCACCATCCGACGCGGCAACCAGTCGCTCAACGATGCCGAGAAGAGCGTTGAGATGGCCAGCGCCCAGCTGCGCGACGCCTCCGCCTTGGCCGTCGCCACTCTTCACGACAGCCAACGCGAGGAGGCGGAGGAAGCCAGGCAGGCGCTGCTCGCCGCAGCTCGCGAGGTTGAGCTGACTCTGCGCCGAATCAACGCTGCCAGGGAGCACGCCGAGGCATATTTGGGCGTTATCGGATGAGCGCGCTGGACGCAGCGGTGTCGCAGCTACGTCAGGTGATCGAGACTCTTCAAGGTGCCGCCATCGTCGCTCGGCGCGCGCAGGAGGACGCCCATCAGGCCACCACCCACTACACGGAAGCAGCGCGCGGCACGAGCCATCCTGACCTCACTGGCGCCATGCACGAAAGCGAGGCGGCGAGGGCGAAAGCCGTCAGACTCGCCAATCTCATCAGCAAGGCAGCTGACAGGGTTGCCGCCTACTCGAACGCAGTAGTTCCCGGCTCTGCCCCCCAGACACCCGCCGAGGGTGCCATGCCCTCGGGCGAGAGGCTGCTCACCGAGAGCGTCGAACGCGAATCCAGTCGACGGAACGTCGGGGCCTTCCTGAGTACGATGACCCGGAACGCCGAGGACCTTCAGGACAACACCCAGAAGACTGTGAGCGCAGCGCGGGAAGCCTTCAATTTCATCCGAGGCCCAGAAGGCCCGACAGGAACGCAGGCCGGCACCACTACACCGAACGCCAGCCCAACCCTGGGCCAACGTCTCGCCAACGAGGCACCGGACACCGCTGGGCACCTGGTCGTGGTTGGACTGGTGGCGGGCATCGCCGTCCACCGCTCCGTCGTGTCGATCCGCAAAGGAATAGCGAGGTTACGAAACCGTGAGCGTACGGACGGAATTCAGCGACCTGATCCGCGCGATGGCGCGTCGTGACTGGGGCACGGTCGACCAGATCCTGGACGGCTTGGAAACGACCGGTTGGCGCGGCGGCAGCCAGGTGATCGGCGCGGCTTTCGCCATCGCAATCAACGACCGCTTCACCGCCAACCCCTCGCCGACCGACGTGGCTCGGTTCGTAGCCGAGACACGATCGCAGTTCCCGGACGCGCAGTCGCTTCCCACGTTGGAGATGGAAGGACTCGTCCGGGCAGCGCTCGGCGAGGTCGGGCTGATCGAGAACCTCAACCCCGAGACGGCGCTCCAGATGCAGATTGTCCTCCTCGGGAAGCTGCTCCAGGACCGCGACCAAGACGAAGCGCAGCTTGAAGAGTTCATCGCCGATGTGGAACGGACCGCAGCCGACTACCTGTAGCTGCCGGGGCCGCGACCCGCACCCAACTCCGAGGCTGTCCGCCCGACTACGCGCGCGACCAGCCGCACGCCCGCTGCTGCTCTGCGGGTACTCCGTTGTGACATCGTGTAGTCACTGGGTTCAGCTGTTTCGCGCGGAGCACTTCTCGCGGGCACGCCAGCTAGGCAACGGGGGTTGCACATGTCCTGGATCAGCGGCTTTCTGGACGCCCTCTCCGACCTGCCGACGCCGGTGGTTCTGCTGGGTGCCGCCGCGTTCAGCACGGCAGAGTCGGGGCTGGGCGTCGGCATGGTCATTCCGGGGGAAACGGTCGTGCTGTTCCTGGGGGCCGCGCTCAACGACAGCCCGGCCGCCCTGATCGCGTTGTTCCTCGTCGTCGGCGTGGCAAACTCCGGTGGCGACCACATCGGCTACCTGCTCGGCCGCCGTCACGGCCAACGCCTACGCGGCACCTTCCTGGGGCGCCGGATCAGCAACGCAAGCTGGGACCGGGCGCTGGCGTCGCTTGAGAGGTACGGCGCGTGGGCGGTCTTCCTGACCCGGCTGTTGCCCATCATCCGGACGCTGACGCCAGCCACGGCCGGGATGGCCAAGCTGCCGTACGCGCGTTTCCTCCCCGCCTCGCTGGCCGGGGCCTACATGTGGTCGGCGCTGTACGTTCTCACCGGTGCCCTGGCCGGAGCCTCGGTGGAGCGGGCGGAGAACGCGATCGGCACCGTCGGAACAGTTGTCCTCATCGTCCTGCTGCTGGTCTGCCTTGCCCTGTGGACGATCCGGCGTCGTCGGCGTACGCCCGACTTCGCGCCGGCAACTCTCGTCGAGCGGCCACTTGTTCCCACGTTCCCCGACAAAGGTCGCGACGGCAGTGAGCGTCAGCCCCGTAGCTGACGCGGCGGCCTCCGGACTGCACTCGGCGGAACGAGTCTGATCGCCGACGCAGAAGGCACCACCGCCGACCACCTGTAGCTCACCGGGCAGCGAACCGCATTCATCTCCGATAGTGTCCGTCCGACTACTCAGACGTGATCCACGTTCGCGGACGGTCGACGGAGGGACAGCATGGCCAGCATCGAAGAGGTCAAGGCGGCACTGATGCAGGCAGCCGAGCAGGGCAATGCCACGATCAACCAGATTCGGGCCGCCGCCGAGAACACCGAGCAGATGCTGACCCGGCTACGTGCTGTCGCCGCCGGCACCGGCCATCCGACGATCGCCGAGGCCATCGCCCGGGGCGAGCAGAGCAAGCAGCGCCTGGCCGAGGCCATGACGCTCGTGCAGGGCAGCTCGGAGGCCGCCCGCCGCTACGTCGGCATTCTCGGCTGAGCACCGGCCTTCACCATGAGCGTTGGCGAGGTCAAGGAGACCCTCCGCGCCGCAATCGAAGCCGCCCGCCAGGGACGACGGGTGTTCGACCAGGCCGTCTCCGAGGCCGAAGCGGCGACCGGCGCGGCGAACGCGGTGCTGCACGGCAGCCGGCACGAGCACGTGACCGCCACCCAGCAGGCACTTGATGCCGCCAGGGCAGAGGTCGAGCCGACTCGCCGCCGCTTCGACCACACTGCCGACAACGCGAGCGACTACCGCACCCGACTCGGATGAACGGCAGCATCGCCGAGTTGGTCGCACAGCTCCTCGCCGTACGCGGAAAGCTTGATGCCGCAGCCGTCACCGCGCTGCGCGCCCGGACGGACGCCGAGGTGGCCTTGGCGCGGCTGACCGAGGTACAGCGCGGTAGCAGCGACAAGCGGTTGGGCGCCGCCGTGGCGGACGCCGAGGTGGCCCGGGACAAAGCCGGCCGCTACGGCCGGCTGCTGGCTGATGCTGCCCGCCACATCACCGCGTACGTCAACACGATCGCCCCCGGCGCCGCGCCCACCGGACCAGATGATGCGGCTTCGCCGTCCGGTGAACGTGTGGTGACCGAAGCTGAGCGACGCGGGCGGCGTGCCGACATTGCCTGGCGTAAGCAGGTCCAGAAGGCCGATGACGTCGAGGACGGCCTGAAGAACGCCGAAACCAGCGCCCGCGACGTGTTCAAGTTCTTCAAGCAACATGGCGACGGCCAGGGCGACACCTCAAGCGGTACGACAAGCCCTGAACTCCCGCCCGCACAGGATCGACCGCATGTCGACAACCCGGTGACCGCCGCAGTGATGGCGGCTGGCGCGTTGGCGGTGACCGTGAAGGCGATATGGAACCATGGCAAAGCGCGACGAGCGAGGAAGCGGGACGAAGATGATCAAGCCTGAGCTGCCCGAGTACATCCGCACGATGGTTCGCGGCGATTACGCCGCCAACGACGCGGTCGAGGCCAAGCTTGACGACGAGGGCTGGGATGGGCTCCCGCGCTACCTCGCCGCAGTCTTCTTCCTCGCCGTTGACCGCCGCTTCGGCGAGACCGCCGGCCGTGCCGAGGTCATCGCCTTCGTCGGCGAGCTACGCGCCGGACTCGCCGACGGCGGGCCGGACATCAATGCCGAGGCTGCCGAGCAGCTCATCATGTCCATCATCGACCCATCGCTCGACTACTCGATGAGCCAGGAGATGATCGGCCGCATCCAGGCGGCCACCGTGCAGAAAATCCTTACTGAGGAGAACCTGTCGGACGACGAGCTGGACGGCCTACTCACGGAGGCTGTCAGCCTGTCCATGCGCCCCTGATCTCAAGACGCACCGCCCCGACCGGGCCGGTGCCTTCGTGGTCGGGGCGGTGGTGCCTATCGGGTGCTGCCGGCCGGGGGTCCGGTCTCACTTCAGGTGCCGGGCGAAGAACCGGTTCGCGTCGTCTGCCTCGAACGGCGGTACGCCGGTGTGTCCGCCCATGTTGGCGTGCAGCGTCTTCTCCGTGGAGCCGAAGGCGTCGAACAGATCCAGCGCCAGTTGCCGGTCGTTTCCTTCGTCGTCCCATTGCAGCAGGACCTGCAACGGAATGGTGACCTGCCGGGCCTCCGCGAACATGGTGCGGGGCACGAAACTCCCGGCGAACAGAAGGGCCGCCAGGATGCGCGGCTCGACCACCGCCAGCCGGATGCCGATGGCGATGATCCCTCCCGAGTAGCCGACCGGGCCGCCGAGTTCGGGCAGCGCAAGCAGGGCGTCGAGGGCGGCCCGCCATTCCGGGACCGCCTGGTCGACAAGCGGAAGGACGAGCCGGTCGATGGTCTCGTCGGCGACCGGCTCGCCGGCCTGCAACGCCCGGCGCAGGTCGGCGCGGGCCTCCTCGATGGCGACGAGGCGGGGCCGGTCACCGCCGCCGGGAAGCTCGATGGTGGCCGTAGCGAAGCCCTCCGCTGCGCAGTGCTGGGCCCGGGCCACCAGTCGGGGATACATCCTCGGCAGTCCGCCGGGGTGGCCGAGCAGGATCAGCGGTGCCGGAGCGGATACCGATGGAGGCGTCCACAGGATGCCGGGGACCTCGCCGAGGGAGAATTCGCGCTCGCGGACGCCGTCGGCGAGGCGCTGTTCGGAAGTGAACTTCATGGTCGTGCCTTTCGGGAATGCGCTGAACGGCGCTCCCGGACGACCTATCGCCCGACCGTGACCCCTGAGGGGAGCACCCATGTCGACACGTTCACGGGTACCACCTCCTCGGTCTCTCGCACGGCCTCCGGGAAGCTAACAGCGGTTGCCGTGATCCGCCAGCGGGTTATTGCGGAGGCTACGGCGCACCTGGCGAACTGACTCGGGCACCCGGCACGGGACACCGGGAGTACGGCGTAGTTGGTACGGTCTGGACAGGTCATGAGCGCCAGCGCGAAGCCCCGGCTTGCTGGCCGGCAACCCTCCGATCGTGGGCGGGGTGCTCCGGGTGAGGACCCGGCTCGGCACGGGTGTTGTCGAGCAAGCTGCGAAGCAGGAGGTGCTTTCGTGCCAGCTTTCATTTCCAGGCAGGACAGCGAATCCGACCGGGGATTCAAGCAGGACGACCTGCTGCGGGTACGCCTCGCCGACGCTGACGACGCCGGGCAGATCGCGCTGCTGCACGTCGACAGTTGGCGTCGCTACTACCGTGGCGCGTACTCCGATTCCTTCCTCGACGGTGATGTCGTCGCCGACCGGCGCTCGGTCTGGTCGACCCGCTTGGCCGGCCCCACCCACAGCCGGACACTGGTGGCCGAGGACGGCAGTCGGCTGATCGGCTTCGTCCATGTCAGGTTCGACCAGGATCCGCAGTGGGGCAGCCTCGTCGACAACCTGCACGTCACGCACGACCACCACCGCACCGGTGTCGGCACCGCGCTCCTGGCCCATGCCGCCCGAGCCGCTGTGGCACACGCGACGGCCCACGCCCTGTACCTGTGGGTCCTGGAGCAGAACAGCGCGGCGCAGCGGTTCTACCGGGCCTGTGGCGCCCGCCACGTCGAGACGGCGACGGTGTCACCACCCGGCGGAGACCCGTCCCGACTCAACGGCACTCCCCGCAAGTTCCGGATGGCCTGGCCGGACGCCACCGGGCCGAGCCAGCTCGACACCAGCCGGTTCGAGCAAGCTCCGATGCGCCCTCGGTCGGCCACCGGCGGCCACCGCGCTGCGCGGGCATGAACAGCTTCCCGGACAAGGCGATCCGCAGAACCCGCGTCCCGAATCGCATCCACCGCTCAGCCGGACGTTCGTGGTCACCGGCGCCTGCCGGCGCGCCGCTGCGAACCTGCCGCCTCGGCGGGTGCGGCGGCGGTGGGCCGTTACAGGGCGTGGCGGATCAGGAAGGTGGCCGTCGAGGTTGCGGCCCCGTCACCGATCGGCGAGATTCGCATCTGCCTATCGGCGTCGTGGCTCAGGTATCGATCCGGGAAGTTGTGCGAACGCAGTGACGTGTGCCTGCCGCCGATGCCGGTGACCGGGCAGAACGTGGCGTCGGCGCGGAACAGGGCGCTGCCGTCGGCGCGGTGCAGGAACACGCGGAATCCAGAGTGCCGGAGGTAGTGGCCGGGGAAGTTGACCGACTCGAACGAGACGCAGCGACCACTGGCGAGGCCGGAGCGGACGATGAACGCCGCGTCGGCTTTCGTGCCGGCGCTGCTGGCGGCATTGACCGGGTCGACTCGGGCCTGGAGGTTGGCGTGTCGTACCCGGTGACCGGGCAGGCTGGCGACTTCCAGACCGATGCGGGCGCCGGGAACCAGCACCGGGCCGGCCGGGCTGGCCGGGCCGGCGGGTACGGAAGGGGGTGCTGCGGGAACACTCGGGGCGAGTGGTGGAGCCTTGGTGGCCGGGTTCGTCGGCGTGCCGCTGGGGGTGGTCGGGCCGGAGCCGGGGTTGCTCGCGCCGCTGTCGTCGGTGCGCGGGTTCAAGCCGGGTCGGACGACGGAGTCGCTGATCGGAGTCTGCGGCGCGGCCCCGGCGCCTCGGGAGTCGGAACCGGTGCGCTCCGTGCCGGGCAGCCGGTCGTCGGCGAAGTCATCCGCGGCACGGTCGGGATGGGGCACCCCGGCAACGAACTCGCCACGGATCGGCTCCTGGAGCGTTCCGTCGCGGAGTGCCATCACCCCGACGACTGCGGTGATGACGACGAGCGCCACACCGCCGAGCAGGTGCGTACGCCGTGGGTCGGCGCGGCCGATGCGTCCACCGTGGCTGACCGGGGTGACGCGCGGTGCTCCGTCGCGGGAACGGTGCTCCGCCGCAGGTTCTCCGATCACCGGGACAAGGCCGACGGCCCTGCCCGCTTCGGAGGCACCCGGGTGCCGGGCCGTCGACGGTGCGACGCTTGTGGCTGGCGGCCAGGCAGTGATCCGCTGTGGGACTTCGACGGACCGGTGCTGCCGGGCACTGGCCTCCGGATGATCAGGGGCTGGCTGGGTGGGCTCCGAACCGGGCCGACCCGTCCCGGAGAGCCAACCGCCTATCCGCAGGTGTGACCGGTCGTTACCGCTCTGGGGCATGGTGCTCTCCTGCTGGTGCGACGCACACGGCCGCCCCGGAAATGATCAAAGGGCTGCGGCGGACACACTCTCACCTTTGTCAGGTTGATGCCAGTACCACACACCTAATCGTGATCAACCACGTTGGGGAGGGAACGGGCGGGAGGGGTTACTGGAAGCGGGCGCCCACCGGGGCGTTGCTGGTAGGGCGCAGGAAGGTCGACGGGGGAATCGCGCCGGTGGCGGTACGCGGGCCGGTGATGCTGCTCGGGTTGGTGCTGGCCAGCGTCCAGGTGCCGCCGAGGTCCCAGGAGTTGCCGCTGCCACGGGAGTTCGCGCCGAGCGAGACGTTGGTGCCGTTGCCGACCGCCAGGTTGCCGGTTAGCGTGCTTGTGGAGCGGCTGAAGTCGAACCCGGTGCCCGGGTTGTTCCAGGCGGTGCTCCGCTCGATCCGGTGCTGGCCGGGGTTGTTGTTGTCGATGAAGCCGCCGACCGCGTTGTTCCAGGTCATGCTGTTGCGCACGGTGTGGTTGGCGGCCACCCCGTTGCCACCCAGTTTGAACCCGTTGCCGTCACCTGTGTAGTCCGGCAGGTTCCACCGGTTGAACCCGTTGCCCCAGGCCAGGCTGTTCTCGGTGAGGATGGGCGAGCTGAACATCCAGTAGTCCAGCCCGTCGTCGGAGTTGTTCCACAGCCGGGTGCCGCGCACCACGTTGCCGGTGCCGGAGCCCTCCTTGATGGCCAGGCCGTCGGCGCTCTCGCCATTTTTGCGCGGGTCCCGGTTGCCGTACGAGTCGAGGTTGAGGATCTGGTTGTTGCTCGATGATCCCTGGATGTGCAGGCCGGACTCGTAGTTGTCCCGGGTCACCAGGCGCTCGAAGACGCTGTTGTTGACGTCCAGGCCGAAGACGCCGTACGGACCATGGATGATCTCCAGGCCGATCAGTCGCCACCAGTCGCCCTCGATGTGGACGGCGCCACGCTCGGGCCGGGGGATGCTGCCGCCCACCGGGGCCGGCGTGTGCGGCATGTTCTCCCCGTCGATGATGACCCGCTCGTTGTTGTGGTTGCGGATGGTGATGGGCCGGCTGGACGTACCGTCCTTCAGCAGTTGGATGTTGCTGCTCGGCGCGTACGTGCCGCCGCGCAGATAGATGGTGTGGCCGGGCTGGGCGAGGTCGACGGCCCGCTGGATGCTCGCCAGCGGAGCGCTCAACGTGCCCGGGTTGCCGTCGTTGCCGTTGGTGGCGACGTAGAGCACGTCGGCCGGTGGTGGCGCGTCACCCGCTTCGACGTCGAGGTGGTCCACGTTGGGCAGGCCGCCGGAGGTGGTCGGGCTGAGCCGGACGGTGTTGCTGCCGGCGGTCAGGCTCACCGACAGCGGCTTGGTCACCCAGCTGTCCCAGGCGCCGGTGACCTCGAAGGAGACGTTCCGCACGGTCGAGCCGTTGACGATCAGGTCGGCCGGGCGGACACCGGTCGTACCGTTTGCGAAGCGGACCCGCAGCTCGACCGTTCCGGCGGTCGCGACCGTGACGGTGAACTCGGCGTACGCGCCGGTGGCGTTGTTGCCGTTGCAGAATCCGGTGCCGGAGTAGCCGGACCAGTTGGCGTCGATGGTGCCGGTGCATCTCGCCGGGCTGTGCTCAGCCTCGTAGCGGATCGGGGCGGCCATTGCCGGGCTGGCCGCCGGCACGATGACCGTGCCGGCCGCGAGCAGGATCCCGGCGGCGAGCGGCTTCCACTTCATGACGCTTCTCCAAGGTTGACTGGGACCGCCGGTGGCGGTCGACCGGGTGACCGACGCGACTCCACCCAACGACCTCCACACCGGCACGGGCACCCGAAACCGGCCAAGGAAAGCCCTTTCCGCACCCAACGCTAACCACCAAATCAACCTTCGTCAATCCCATCCACCGCACCACACCCACCCGCTGTACCTCACCCACCTGCCTACCCACCCACCCCACCGCACCCGCCTCGCCCCGCCCCGCCCCGCCTCGCCTCGCCTCGCCTCGCCCGCCGAGTTGACCAAGACGTTCTGGTCGCGGACCGGGCGGCATCTGGACGCAAACCTCTTGATCAACAAGGGGCGATGGCGGGCGGGGAGCCTGAGCAGGGGCGGAGGGTTATTCGGCGCGGAGGTGGTCCAGGTCGTGGGTGCCGGGGCTGACCCAGATCAGGATGCCGCGTACGTCGGCCAGGGCCGAGCTGTCGCAGGACATCTGAGTCAGCAGGTCGATCTCGACAGTCGTGGTGGTGTCCTGGCTGACCCAGCCGAAACTCGACTGGCACCAGGCCCAGCCGGCACCGGTCTGCACGGCGATCGAGGTGGAGGTGCCCGCCGAGGCCGAGGTACGCAGGTCGTAGCGGAGCACCGACTTCGCCGACAGGTCGACCGGCTCGGGCAGGGCCACCCCGAACCAGCCGCCCCCGGTGGCCGAGACCCGCAGGCCGTACCCGCCGTCGGTGGCGAAGGAGTCGGTACGGGCCAGGGTGCCCGCGTCGGTCTGCCAGTCGCCCGGCGCCCAGCCCTCGAGGCCGCTCTCCCAGGAGGCGAGCCGGATCGCGTCGCCGGGCGCAGGTTTGACGGTGACGGTCAACTCGGCGACGTTGGAGCGCCGGCCGGCGTTGTCCTGGACGGTGTACGCGGCGACGGCCCGGCCCTGGAACCCGTCCGCCGGGGCGAACTCCACAAGCCCCTTGGCAGTCAGCACGAACCGGCCGCCGCTGACGGTACGGGAGCGCTGCTGTCCGCGTACCGCCGGATCGAGGTCGATTGTGGACGGCCGCAACGGGCCGGCGTACGCGATGTCGTTGCTCGTCGGGGTGAGGGTGACCGGCGTGCCGGCCTCGGTGACCGCGGTGTCGTGGTCGGCGACCGGCGGGCGCGGCCGGAAGCCACCGCGGATGCTCTCCCCCGCGTTGCTCAGGGTGGTGCAGACCGGGCTCGGGCAGTACACGGTGTAGCCGTCGTAGTCCGGGTAGAGCGTGCCGTCGTCCTGGCTGCCGGAGAGGATCCAGTAGAGGAAGCCGGTGCCGCCGGTACGGCTGAAGGTGTCGGTCCAGCGCTGGTAGACCGGGTTGCGGGTGGCCTTGTCGTGCCAGCCGAACTCGCCGAGCAGGGCCGGCTTGCCGATCCGCTTCGCCTCCCGGTTGTGTCGCTCGATCCAGCGCACGCTCCAGTCGGCGTCGGTGCCCCAGTGGTCGGGGTACAGGTGGTAGCCGAGCACGTCGACGGCGGGCAGCCGGCCCAGCGCGATCGAGTCGACGCCCTCGCCGCAGTTGACCGTCCAGTGCCCGGCGTCGGGGCCGTCGCAGAAGAAGCCTTCGTCGCCGACGCCGACCAGGTGCCGGCGGTCGACGGACTTGATGTGCCGGCTCATCTCGTCGGCCCAGGTGGTGATGGTGTCGGTGGAGCACTGCGGCGACGGCGGGTAGACCCCCGAGCCCTTGCAGCGCGGCTCGTTCGCCAACTCCCAGGCCATGATCGTGGGATCGTCCTTGTAGGCCACCCCGGTCAGCGGGTTGACCCGGTTGAGCAGGTGCGTCACCCAGTCCCGGTACCAGCCACGGATCACCGGGTCGGTGTAGAAGTCGTCGTGGTGGTCGGCGCCACGCCACCGGACGTACTGGTCGATGCCACCGAAGTCGCGCCAGTTGTTGGTCAACGGAATGATCACGCGGATGCCGGCCCGGCGGGCGGCGTAGAGCACATAGTCGAGGCGTTGCAGGCCGTCGGGTCCGTCGTTGATCACCGGCCGCTCGCCGTCCCAGTGCTGGAACCACACCCCGTCGGCGGGCCCGTGCACCGAGTCGGTGCCGCCCGGCGTGCCGATGTCGAGGAATCCCCAGTGCCGCAGCACGGTGAAACCGGCGGCCTGCGCGTCGGCGAAGACGTCGTCGACCATCGCCCGCGACTTGTACATCAGGTAGTAGTTGTTGGTGCCGGCGAAGCGGAAGGGCTTGCCGTCCGCGTACAACCGGTCGCCCTTGCGCACCACGAAGCCCTGACCCCGGCCGCCGCCCGCCGCGTCCAGCACCGCCGGCTGACCCGACGCCGCCCGGCCTGCCGCCGCGTCCGCCGTCCCCGGGGGTACGGCCGGACCCGCCGGGGGTGCAGCCGGGCCCGCCATCGCCGGGGGTACGGCCGGACCCGCCGGGGGTGCAGCCGCCGCTGGTCCGGCAGCCGTGGTCGCGAGCAGGCCGGCCAGGGCCAGCAGTACGCCGCCCAGTCTTCTCCTCATCGGATTCCCCTTCGGGTGGTGGTGTTAAGAAGGGGCCCTTCCTCTACCCGAGGCGTTAATAGGGGGCCCTTCCTTACAGGTCGTTCACGCAGCGGAGGACGGGCCGGGTGGTGAGCACGGCGGGGTCGAGCGGTGCCGCCGAGTGGACTGTGAAGGTTGCCGACTCACCGGGGAGCAGAGTCACCAGGGCGTCGTCGACCTGGGCGGAAGGGTCGAGCCGGTCGGGGAAGAGGGTGAGGTCGCGCAGGATGGTGCGGGCGGTCACCCGGACCAGTTGGCCGCCGTCGACCGGCGCGACCGTGGCGTCGTACCCGGCCTGCGGGTAGTCGACCTCGCGGTCCTCGGCGAAGAACCAGAGCGCCCGGCCGGCGGGATCACCGGCGTCGGCGACAAGCAGTTCGCGCCGGACCTCGTCGGGCCGGGCCAGCTCCGCCGGCAGCGGCACGGTGACCGTGGCGTACGCGGGGACGTCCAGCTCCAGGGTGCTCTTCGCCCGCGGGTCCCCGGCGACTGTGAGCCGGGTGACCGTTGCCGACGCCCGCCACGGCCGCCCGCCGTCGTTCACCGCCACCAGGACCAGCCCGCCGTCACCGAACTGGCCGCTGGCGCGGGGTTGGATGGTGAGCAGCCGGTCGGCGTAGGCGCGGCGCAGCGCGTACCAGAGTGGTTTGCGGCGACCGTCGCCGTCGATGGCCGCCCAGGAGGTGACCGGCCAACAGTCGTTGAGCTGCCAGACGATGGTGCCCATGCAGACGCCCCGATGCGAGCGGAAGTGCTCCACCCCGAGTTGGATGGCGCGTGCCTGGTTGAGCTGGGTTAGCCAGTGCCAGTCGTCGAAGTCGACTGGTGCCGGCAGGTGCGCGGCCAGCCCCCGGCGCAGCTTCAGGTCACCGTCGGCGGCCTTCTGGTGGTGCGCCATGCCGGGCGAGTCGGGGGCGAGGGGTTCGTCGGAGAGCGCCCGGCGCAGCGTCGCGTACGCCGGCGGGCCCTGGTAGCCGAACTCGGCGACGAAGCGGGGCAGGTATTCGCGGTACCTGACGTAGTCGTCGGTGTTCCAGACGTCCCAGATGTGCATGGTGCCGTACGCCGGGTCGTTGGGGTGGATCTCCTCGCTGCCCGACCAGGGGCTGCCCGGCCAGTACGGTCGGGTCGGGTCCAGGTCGGCGACGATCCGGGGCAGCAGCTCAAGGTAGTAGCCGCGCCCCCAGCTACGCCCGGCGAGGGCCTCCTGCCAGCCCCAGTCGTGCCAGCCCCAGATGTTCTCGTTGTTGCCGGTCCAGAGCACCAGCGAGGGATGTGACGCGAGGCGGACCACCTGCTCGGCGGCCTCGGCGGCCACCTCGGTGTGGAACGGTTCCTCCTCCGGGTACGCCGCGCAGGCGAAGAGGAAGTCCTGCTGCACCAGCAGGCCGCGCTCGTCGGCCAGGTCGTAGAAGTCGTCCGACTCGTACCGGCCGCCGCCCCAGACCCGCAGCAGGTTGACGTTGGCGCCGATGGCCTGGTCGAAGCGGTGGGCGAGGCGATCCCGGGTGATCCGGCTGGGAAAGGCGTCGTCCGGGATCCAGTTCACCCCGCGTACGAAGATCGGCACGTCGTTGACGTGCAGGGTGAACGGTGCGCCGTGCTCGTCGGGGGTGGTGTCCAGGCGTACCGAACGGAAACCGATCCGCCGGTGCCAGTCGTCGAGAACGCTGCCGTCCGGCCCGCGCAGGGTCACCGCCAGGTCGTAGCGGGGTTGGTCGCCGTGGCCGTGCGGCCACCACAGCTCGGGTTCGGCGACGGTGAGGGCGAGCACTGCGGTCCGCTCCCCCGCCGGAATGGTGACCTCGGCGGTCACCCCCGCCACCTCGGCCCGCACGGTGAGCGGCAACTCGGCGGTCGCCTCAGTGGCCGCCTCGGTCTGCGCACCGACGACCGCCTCGGCCTGCGCGCCGGCGGTTGCCTCGGGGGGCCCGCTGGGCGGCACGTCGGCGGCGCGTTCGACCTCGACGTGCAGCTCCACCCGGCCGGTGCGGCCGTCGACGGTGACCAGCGGGCGCACCAGCGCCAACCGGGCTGTCGACCAGCCGTGCAGGCCGATCTCCTGCCAGATGCCCGCGGTGACCACCGTCGGGCCCCAGTCCCAGCCGAAGTTGCAGGCCATCTTGCGGATGAACTGGAACGGCTCCGGGTACGCGTTGGGCCGGTCACCGAGCCGGTCGCGGTGCGCCTCGGCGTACCGGTAGGCGGAGTCGAAGCGTACGGCGAGGGTGTTGTCCTCGGCGCGGAGCAGCGACCCGACGTCGAAGCGGTAGCCGCGGTGCATGTTCTCGGTACGGCCGATCTCGACACCGTTGAGGCTGAGCGTGGCGACCGTGTCGAGCCCGGCGCAGACCAGGTCGAGGCGGTGGTGGTCGCCGGTGGGCCGGTCGAAGGTGGTCTCGTAGCTCCAGTCGGTGCGCCCGATCCAGGTAAGCGAGGTCTCGTTGTCGTCGAGGTACGGGTCGGGGATCAGCCCGGCCGCGAGCAGGTCGGTGTGCACGCAGCCGGGCACGGTGGCCGGCACCGTCCGGCCGTTGACGCCGGACGGCAGCTGCGGGCCGGGTACCGCCCGCAGCGTCCAACCGTGGTGCAGCGCCAGCCGGTCCGGACCGGTCCCCCGAGCGTCGCTCAAGACTTCACCGCGCCTTCCATGATTCCGCGGACGATCTGCCGACCGCCGATGACGAGCATGATCAACAGTGGCACCGTGGCCACGAAGGCACCGGCCAGCACCCGGCGGTAGATCACGTAGTTGCCGCTGGCCAGGTCGGAGATGGCCACCATCGAGGTGGGGTAGTCGGTGCCGTTGAGGGTGATCAGGGGCCACTGGAAGTCGTTCCAGGTGGCCACGAAGGTGAGCAGGCCGAGCACCGCCAACGCGGGGCGTACGGCGGGCAGGACGATGTTCCAGTAGACCCGCATGGTGCTGGCACCGTCGATCCTGGCCGACTCGACCAGCTCGTCCGGCACCGCGTTGACGATGAACTGCCGCATGTAGAAGACCCCGAACGCGGTGACCATGCCGGGCACGATCACCGCCAGCAGGGTGCCGTTCCAGCCCAGCTCGCCCATCACGATGTAGAGCGCCACGACGCCGAGCTGGTTGGGCACGGTCAGGGTGAGGATCACGAAGAGCAGCAGCGCCCGGCTGCCCTTGAACCGGAGCTTGGCGAAGGCGAAGCCGGCAAGCGAGCAGAAGAAGAGCACCGAGGCGGTCACCACGGTCGCGACGATGACGCTGTTCACCAGGGAGGCGGCGAAGTAGACGTCCTGCATCGAGAAGACCTCGTCCAGGTTGACCAGGAACTGGTCGCCCGGGATCACCACCGGCGGTAGCTGGGCGGTGGCCTCGTCGGTGCTGGTGGCGATGACGAACATCCAGTACAGCGGGAACGCCGCGAAGAGGGCGGTCACCGCCAGGAAGACGTACGTCCAGAACCCGCCCGGGGTGTCCTGCGGCGCCCGGCCCATCAGGACGGCCCGCTTACGCCCGGTCGTCGGTGCCGGCGCGGGTTTCCGGCGCGGCGGGGCAACGGTCGTCACTTGCGTCCCCCTGACAAACGGTTGGTCAAGAAGGTGTTCAGGGCGGCGACCACCAGGATGATGAGGAACAGTGCCCAGGACATCGCGGCGGCGTAGCCGAGATTCAGGTCTTTCCAGCCCACCTTGTAGATCAGCTGCGCGACGGTCTGCCACTCACCGCCGGCCCCGCCCCGAGCGGTCTGCGCGTTGAGGTCGAAGAGCATCGGCTCGGTGAAGAGCTGGAGTCCGCCGATGGTGGAGAGCACCACCGTGAAGATCACCACCGGACGGATCATCGGTACGGTGATCCGCCAGAGCTGGCGCCACGGGCCGGCGCCGTCCAGCGCGGACGCCTCGTAGACGTCGCGCGGGATGGACTGCATCGCGGCCAGGTAGAGCAGCGCGTTGTAGCCGATCCACTTCCAGTTGACCATCGTGGCGATGGCGATCCAGGAGTGCAGCTTGTCCGCCCGCCAGTCGATCGGGTTCTCGGTGCCGATGCCGATCAGCCCGAGCGCCCAGTTCGCCATGCCGAGGTCACGGGAGAAGAAGACGTTGAAGACCAGCGTGGACGCGGTGATCGGGGTGATGTAGGGCAGCAGGACGCTTACCCGCCACCAGGTCTGCGCGCGCAGCCTGCGATTCAGCATCGACGCGATGACCAGTGCCAGCAGCAGCTGCGGCACGGTCGAGAGCAGGAAGATGCCGAAGGTGTTGTAGAGCGCGTTGCCGAAGTCGCCGTCGGTGAAGAGCCGCCCGAAGTTCTCGAAGCCGGCCCAGCCGGTCAGCTCCGGGTCGTCCAGGCGCCAGTGGCGCAGCGCCACCACGCCGTTGAAGATCATCGGGAAGAGCCCGAAGACGAAGAAGAGCAGGAAGAACGGCGCAATCAACAGGTACGGCACGACCCGCACGTCGAAGCGGTGCAGCCGGTCGCGCCAGACCATTCTCCGGCTTCGGGCGGGTGGGGGGCGGCGGGTGGTCGGTTCGGGGGCCGCGCGCGTGGTGGACATGGGCACTCTCCAGGTGCGGACGGACGGATGCGCCGGAAGACGGCTGTCGAGATCGGCGGGCAGGCGTACGCCGGGGGCAGCGTGGGCTGTCGGCACCCGCGCTGCCCCCGCACGGGCTACTTGCTTGCCTTCTCGGCTTCCTTGATCGCCTCAGCCCAGGCCGCGTCCGACTTGAGCGTGCCGTTCTGCACCCGGTTGAGCACGTTCTCCACCGCGACCCGGGTGGGGCCGTTCTTCCTGCCCAGGTACTGCGGCGTCAGGGCCTGCGCCATCTTCGGGAAGATCTGCCCGACCGGTGCGGAGTTGAAGAACTCGTTCTTGAAGTCGGTGATCGCGGGGTCGGTGTAGAGACCCGGCTGCGACGGCAGGTTGCCGACCGTCTTGAAGATCTCGATCTGCTGCTCCGGCTGGATCAGCCAGTCCAGGAACTTGTACGCCTCGTCGACGTTCTTGCCCTGCTTCGGGATGGTCAGGAAGGAGCCGCCCCAGTTGCCGCCGCCACCGGGCACCGCGGCGATGTCCCACTTGCCCTTGGTGCCGGGCGCGGTGTTCTGGATGTGCCCGAGCATCCACGCCGGGCAGGCGAGCACCGCGAACGCCCCGCTGGTGAAGCCCTTGTCCCAGTCGGCCTGGAAGCTGGTGAGGTTGGCGGAGATGCCGGCGTCGACGGCCTTCACCGCGTAGTCGAAGGCGACCTTCGGGCCGCCCTCCATCTGGAGCTGGTCGCTCTCGTTGTAGAAGCCGAC
The DNA here is from genome assembly GCF_059553435.1 of Micromonospora sp. PRAS1. Lineage (NCBI taxonomy): Bacteria > Bacillati > Actinomycetota > Actinomycetes > Micromonosporales > Micromonosporaceae > Micromonospora > Micromonospora sp. PRAS1. Next base: position 8,800 of record NZ_JCANNB010000039.1, on the reverse strand, counting down.
CGGCTGCTGGCCGAGGATCGGGTTGAACAGGTTGGTGCCGTTGTCGATGAACTTCTTCTTCGTCTTGGCGGTGTAGTCCTGGCCGACCTGGATGAAGTCGTCCCAGGTGGGCCAGAGCGCGGAAACCTGGTCCCGATCGGTGGGCAGGCCCGCCGCCTCGAAGAGGTCGGTGCGGTAGCACATGGCCAGGCCACCGACGTCGGTGCCGAGGCCGATCTGGGTGTTGCCGTCGGGCGAGAGCGACTGCTTCCACTTCCACGGCAGGTAGTGGGTCTCGTGCTTGCCGGCACCCTTGTCGAGCAGGTTGACGAACTTGTCGGCCTGGCTGCGGAACTGGACGATGAAGCCCTCGTCGATGGCCGCGATGTCGGGCGCGCCGGAGCCGGCGATCAGCTTCTTCTGGAGGTCCTCGTGCTGGGCGTTGAACTCGCCCGAGTTGAGAGCGATCTTGACGTTCGTGTTCTCCGCCTCGTACTTCGCCTTGAGATCCTGGAGGCCGAAGTCGCCCCAGAAACTGATCGTCAGCGTGACCGCACCGTCGCCGCCGGAGCCGCCGGTGGTGCTGGGCCCGCTGCACGACACGACAAGCGACCCGACCACCAGACCTACGGCTGCGACCCGCAGCCAACGAGGCGTAGACCGTCTCATGACCCATCCTCCGAGACCATGTGGGAACGCTCCCTAGATCGAGAAACGTCGACTGAACCGGATAAGTGAGGCCACCGTACGGGCGCGCTCCCACAGTGTCAACGGCGCGTTAACGACGTGGCCAACACGTAACCTGGACACCGCGCCGGCTGCCCGGAACGGCCTGATACACCGCTCTCCGGCGCAGTTCGGAACGGTCGCTCATCCCGCTGGAAGGATCGCCACCCCGGCGCGCCCGTAGACTGAACCGAACAAGCTGCGGATGGGTTCAGGAGGACGTACGCGGGTGAAGCGACCCACGATCGCGGATGTCGCCCGGCGGGCGGGAGTTTCCAAGGGCGCCGTTTCGTACGCGCTCAACGGCCAGCCGGGGGTCTCCGAGGCGACCCGTCAACGCATCCTGGCCATCGCCACCGAGATCGGGTTCAGCCCGAGCAGCGCGGCCCGCGCGCTCTCCGGCGCGACCGCCCGGGCGATCGGGCTGATCCTCGCCCGACCGGCGCGCACCCTCGGCATCGAGCCGTTCTTCATGGAGCTGATCAGTGGCGTGGAGGCGGAACTCTCCGCCCGGTCGTACGCGCTCACCCTCCAGGTGGTGGCCGACCAGAGCGCCGAGATCGTGGTCTACCGGCGCTGGTGGGGTGAGCGGCGGGTCGACGGTGTGCTCGTCTGCGACCTGCGCACCGACGACCGCCGGGTGCCCGTACTGGAGGAGTTGGGCCTGCCCGCCGTGGTGATCGGCGGGCCGACGGGGACCGGCAGCCTGCCCAGTGTCTGGTCCAACGAGGCGGCGTCGCTCGTGGAGACCGTTGAGTATCTGTACGCCCTGGGACACCGGCGGATCGCCCGGGTCGCCGGCCTGCCCGACCTGCTGCACACCGCGATCCGGACGCAGGCGTTCGCCGAGGTGTGCCAGCGCCTCGGGCTGGCCGAGGCGGTCACCGTCTCCTCGGACTACACCGGCGAGGAGGGCGGGCGGGCGACCCGTCGCCTGCTCAGCTCCCGACTCCGGCCGAGCGCCGTGATCTACGACAACGACGTGATGGCGATCGCTGGGCTTTCCGTGGCCCAGGAGATGGGTCTCACCGTCCCGACCGATCTGTCCATCGTGGCCTGGGACGACTCCCCGCTGTGCCGGCTGGTGCACCCGCCGCTGACCGCGCTCGGGCGGGACATCCCGGCCTACGGCGCGCACGCGGCCCGGCAGCTGTTGCAGGTGATCGAGGGCGCCCCCGCAGCCGGGCTGGAGGACGAGACCGCGCACCTGACCCCGCGGGGCAGCACCGGCCCACCACCGAGCATCGGCTGAACCGGTTAAGTTTCCATTCATCATCACCGTGACGTAGAGGGGAACTCCTCGAAGTACGCCTCGACCCGTTCCGCGGTCGCCGGCCGGGCCAGCTCGAAGCCCTGGCCGTAGCGGCACCCGGCCCGGTACGCCCCGTCGACCTGGTGGGCCGATTCCAGCTCCTCGGCCACCACCTCCAGCCCGATCCGGTCGGCGACGGTGACCACCACGTCCAGCAGTGGACGCTGATCGCCGCTCGTCGCGACCAGTTCCGGCCCGACCTTGAGCAGGTCGATCGGCAGCCGCCGCAGCTGGGCGAGGGAGGCGTGCTCGGCGCGGAAGTCGTCAAGCGCGGTCCGGACACCCATCGACCGCAGCCCGGCCAGCCGCGCCACCACGGTGGGCAGCTCGGCACCCACCCGCGGCTCGGAGACCTCGACCACCAGTTGGTCCGGCCCCAGCCCGTACGCGTCCAGCACCGCCACCGTCCGGGGCACGAAGTCCGGCGAGGCCAGCTCGCGGACGGAGACGTTCACCGCCATCCAGAGTCGCCGGCCACCGGCGGACCAGTCGGCCAGCTGGCGGCAGGCCCGGTCGAGCACCCAGGTGCCCAGCTCACCCACGATGTCAAGATCCTCGGCGACCGGCAGCAGCTCCGCCGGGAACACCGTGCCGAGCACCGGGCTGCGCCAGCGCAGCAACGCCTCGGTGCCGACCGGCCACCGATCGGCGAGCCCGAGCACCGGCTGGTAGACCAGATCCAGCTCGCCCCGAGCGACCGCGCCGGGCAGCTCCCGCTCCAGCTCCAGCCGGCGGACCAGCTGCTCCTCCAGGTACGCGTCGTACCACTCGATCCGGTCCCGGCCGAGCTGGGCCGCGCGCCGCCGGGCCAGGTCCGCCTGCCGCAGCACGTCCTCCGGGCGGCCGTGGGCGAGTTCGGCGAGCCCCGCACTGGCCCGGGACCGCAGCACCGCCCCGGAGACCTCGTACGGCCGGTCCAGCTCGGTCAGCAGATGGTTGCCCAACGCGTACGCCAGCACCGGACCGGCCTCGGTGATCACCGCGAGACCGCTTCCGGCCAGGTCGAACAGCTCGTCGCCAGGGGACACCACGGCCCGCGCCCGGCGGAGGGCCTCGGTCGCCACGTCGTCGCGGATCGCCATCCCGGGCAGCTCGGTGAGATGCAGATCGATCACCAGCAGCGCGCCGACCGCCGGCTCCTCCCGGGCCGCCAGAGCCCGCAGCAGCGCGGCGCGGCCGGCGGGCACGGGCGGCGGCTCGATCGCGGTGGCCGGTTCGGGCACCGGCGAAGCAGCCGATCCGGCCCGGGCGGGCGGCGCGGCGGCCGAGGCAGCCGACCCGGCCAGGGCGGGCGGCGCGGCGGCCGGTGACGAAACGGGCGACGGACGCCGGTCCACTTCGGGGCCGGTCAGCCGATCGGCGTCGGTGTCGCTCGGGCGATCCGCTTCGGTGCCAGTGTCGCTCGGGCGATCCGCTTCGGTGCCGGTGTCGCTCGGGCGATCCGCTTCGGTGCCGAGCAGCTCGCGGGCCACCAACGGCGGCACCGCGGCGAGGGCGAGCAGCACGGCGACGCGGTCGGGCAGCAGACCCACCTGCAACTGGTGGACGACGGCCAGCACCACCCCGGCCGCCGGGACCAGCGCCCGCGGCCAGACCAGGGTGGGCCGCCGGGGCGGATCCTCGCCCGCCTGCACCACCCGTCGCATCCCGTCGGCCACCAGCAGCACGCCGACCACCAGCGGAGGTACGGCCAGCAACGCCACCCGGCCGGCGGTGGCACCGGCCGGCAACGCGGCCAGCAGCACCAGCGCGAGCAGGGTCAGCGCCGCACCGACCCGGCTCCGGGCGGCACCGGCACTGCGGTGCGCCCCGGTCAGCACGGTCAGCACGTCGCCGGCGAGCAGGCCGAGCGCCGTTGCGGTGGCCAGCCGCGCCGGCGCGGGCACACCGGCGTACGGCAGCAGCAGCCAGGCGACGAGCACCAGGCAGAGCCCGGCCACGGTGCCGTCGAGCAGCCGGCGCAGCCGCACCCGGGTCGGCGGACGCGGCCGGCGGGGCAGGCTGAGCAGGCCGATGCCGAGCAGGGCGGCGGTGCCGACGAGGCCGCTTGCGGACGCCGCCGGCCGGTACCCGGCGGAGGCCAGCGGCAGCACCGCCGCGGTCAGGCCGGCGGTCACCACCGCGGCGTGCAGCAGCGCGGCAGCCCGGCGTGGTCGGGCCGCCCGGCGCCGGGCGAGCCGCCCACCGGCGAGGTGGAGGGTCGGCGCATCGGGGCCGATGGCCAGCCGGGACAGGCGTACGCCCGCCAGGGTCGAACCGGCGGCGCCGGCGAGGGCCACCACGGCGAGGGCCGGCACCGGACCGGTCGCGCCGATGACGACAAGCACGGCGACCACGACGAGGACGCAGGTTTCCGGCAGGGTGGGACGGTGAACGGTGGCGCGGAAGACAGATGCGACGGGCACGGCGTTCGCCTTCGTGAGGGGACACTGCGGCGGTGCGGCGGTGCGACGGACGGCGACATCGTAGTCGGCCGCCCACCATCCGTGAACGAGTCAGCCGACGCGGAGTGACGCCCCTTGGACAGTGAGGCAGATCACTGTCGCGCCGACTTGCGTCGCCCTGCCGAAGCCCGGTGCGGCGCGGTGCCGCACTGGTGGGATCATCGGAGGATGGCCCGTTCCGACACCGTCCGTTTCCGGCACCATCAGGCCACCCTGGTCGCGGCGATCGTCGCCACCATCGGCGCCGTGCCGCTGGCCAGCGCCCGCGCGTACCTGCTGCCGGTGCTCCTGGTGCCGCTGGCGGTGGCCGCCTGGTCCTGGCGCGCCGGCACCGACGCGGACGGCGACGGGCTGCGCCTGCGGGCACTTGTCGGCCAGCGCCGGCTCGGTTGGGAGCAGATCGCCGAGCTGGGGGCCGATCCGCGTGGCCGCGCGGTCGCCCAGCTCACCGACGGCCAGCGGCTGGTGCTGCCGGCGGTACGCCGCGAGGACCTGCCCCGCCTGGCGGCGGCGGCCGGTCAGGGTGAGGTCGAGCCGGCTCAGTAGCCGTCCGTCACCACGTTCGCCAACGGCTCTCCGGCCACGAACCGGCGGATCTGCTCGCCGACCAGGCGGTACGCCCGGGGTAGCAGGCCCCGCACCGACCCCGCCACGTGCGGGGTGAGCAACACGTTCGGCAGTTCCCAGAGCGGGTGGTCGGCGGGCAGCGGCTCCGGGTCGGTGACGTCAAGCGCGGCGGAGATCCGGCCGCTGCGCAGCTCGGCGACCAGGGCGTCGGTCCGGGCCACCGGGCCCCGGGCGGCGTTCACCAGCAGCGCGCCGTCGCGCATCGCGGCCAGGAACTTCTCGTCGACCAGCCCCTGCGTCTGCTCGGTCAGCGGCACCAGCAGCACCACGACGTCGGCGTGCGGCAACAGCTGCGTCAGCTCACCGACCCCGTGCACCCCCTGTTCCGGTCGGGCCGTACGGGCCACCAGGGTGAACTCCACCTCGAACGGCGCGAGACGGTTCCGTACGGCGGTGCCGATGGAGCCAGCGCCGACGATCAACACCCGCTTGCCGGCCAGCTCGTCGGTGGGCGCCACCTCGTCGTACGCCCACCGCCGCTGCGCCTGGGCGCGGGCCATCGCCGGGAAGGCCCGCAGCTGGGAGAGGATCGCGGCGACCACCCACTCGGCGGTGGAGGGGTCGTGCACGCCCCGGGCGTCGCAGAGCAGGACTCCGGGCGGTACCCGGTCGACCCAGGCGTCCGCGCCGGCCGAGAGCAACTGCACCACCGCCAGCTCGGGCAACTCGGACAGCAGGGCGGTGGCCGCCCGCTGGGCGAGGAAGGGCGGCACCCAGAACCGGACGTCGGTCGCCGCCGAGGGCAGCTTCGTGGGGTCCGCCATCGTCTCGACGGTGACCTCCGGCGGTAGGTCACCGAGCAGGGCGTGGCCGGTCTCGTGCGGAATCCATACCTTCACGCTCGTCGACGATATGCCCTGCGACCGGTCCCGCCGTTCGGGGGGCGACCCACGCCGACCTCCGCGCCGGTGCCCGGAGCGGGCTACCCTGGGCGGGGTGAGCGCTCCCCCGTACTCCCGCGCCCGTCAGGTCCGCACGGTCCTCGCCGCGTCCTGCGTGACGTTGCTGCTCGCCGCCACCGGATGCAGCCTCGGTGAACCGGACCCGGACCCGGCCGGCGAGCCGCCGAACCTGCCCAGCCCCACGGTGACCACCGACAGCGGCGACCAGGAGGTCGTCACCACCGTGCTCGCCAGGGGGCTGCGGGTGCCGTGGGGCATCGCCTTCCTGCCCGACGGCGGCGCGCTGGTCACCGAGCGCGACACCGGCCGGGTCCTCCAGGTCGGCCCGGAGTCGGGCCCGGACGGCTTGAAGATCACCGAGGTGCAGATCATCGACGAGGTGGCGGCCGGCGGCGAGGGTGGCCTGCTGGGCATCGCCGTCTCCCCCGAGTTCGAGCAGGACCGGACGGCGTTCGTCTACTACACCGCCGAGCGGGACAACCGGATCGCCCGGTTCCGGCTCGGCGAGCGGCCCACCCCGATCCTCACCGGCATTCCCAAGGCCGGCATCCACAACGGCGGCGGCCTGGCCTTCGGCCCCGACGGGCAGCTCTACGCCAGCACCGGCGACGCCGGGGACACCGCCCAGTCCCAGGACGCCGAGCAGCTCGGCGGCAAGATCCTGCGGATCACTCCGGACGGCAAGCCGGCGGCCGGCAACCCCTTCCCGGACTCCCCGGTCTGGTCGCTGGGCCACCGCAACGTGCAGGGCATCGCCTGGGCGGGCGACCGGATGTACGCCGTCGAGTTCGGCCAGAACACCTGGGACGAGATCAACCAGATCACCAAGGGCGAGAACTACGGTTGGCCCGAGGTCGAGGGGCGCGGCGGCGACGAGGAGTACGTCGACCCGATCGTGCAGTGGCCGACCGACGAGGCGTCCTGCTCGGGGTTGGCCGCGGTCGAGCGGATGCTGGCCACCGCCTGCCTGCGCGGGCAGCGTCTCTGGCTGGTCGAGCTCACCGAGACCGGCACCGTGCTCGGGCAGCCGCAGGCGCTGCTGACCGAGGAGTACGGGCGGCTACGGGCGATCGCCGCCGCGCCGGACGGCTCGCTCTGGGTGGGCACCTCCAACCACGACGGCCGGGGCCGACCGGCGGGCGATGACGACCGGCTGCTGCGGCTGGTCTTCTCGGGTGGCGGCGCCGGGCGCAGCTGAGGCATTCTCGGAACCCTTCGGGTTTTCCGCCCGTCTCTCACCCAGGTTTGCCAAGATCCTTCGGCGGGCAGGTCAGAATCTCAGCATGGACGGTCACCAGAACGAGCAGCCGCGCCACGGTCGCGACGGGGGCACCCCGGACGATCGTGCGCGCCGCCTCGCCCCGCTGTGGCGCGCCGCCGCCGCGTCACGTCGCGTCGGGCGGCACCGGAGCGTACGCCGGATCGCCGTCAGCGTGGCCGTCCTGGCAGTCACCCTGGCCGGGGTGCTGGCCGGGGTCATCGCCGGTGGGCAGGTCGGCACCGACATCGGGCCGTTCCGCGCCAAACTGTCGGTCTCGCCGGCCACCACCGGCGGCACCACCATCGACGTCCCGCCGCTGGGCGCGCTGCTGCTCGACAGCCACGACGGGCCCACCCATCTGACCGTGGAGCTGGGCGCGCTGGAGCAGAGCCGGGTGGAGGCCCTGATCGAGGACCCGGCGAGCCTGAACCGGGCCACCCAGTCGGCGGTCGACGAGGTCCGTGAAGGGGTGCTGCGCCTCGGGCTGCGTACCGTCGGCTCCGCCGTGCTGGCCACCCTGGTGCTGGCCCTGCTGGTCTTCCGCGACACCCGCCGGGCCGCCTGGGCCGGCGGCCTGGCGCTGCTGATCACCGCTGGCAGCCTCGGCACCGCCGCGGGGACCATCCGCCCGCAGTCGATCGAGGAGCCCAGGTACGAGGGGCTGCTGGTGAACGCCCCGGCGATCGTCGGCGACGTGCAGAAGATCGCCAACGACTACACCCGGTACGCCGAGCAGCTCCAGCGCCTCATCGGCAACGTCACCCAGCTCTACACCACCGTCTCGGCGCTGCCGGTGTTCGAGCAGGAGCCGGGCACCACCCGGGTCCTGCACATCTCCGACATGCACCTCAACCCGGCGGCCTGGCAGCTGATCCGGACCGTGGTGGAGCAGTTCGCCATCGACGTGGTCATCGACACCGGCGACATCACTGACTGGGGCAGCGAGCCGGAGGCCTCCTACGTGGGCTCGATCAGCCTGCTCCAGAAGCCGTACGTCTACATTCGCGGCAACCACGACTCGGGGCGTACGGCGGCGGCGGTGGCGCAGCAGCCGAACGCGATCGTGCTGGACAACGCCACCACCACCGTCGCCGGGCTCACCATCGCCGGCATCGGCGACCCCCGCTTCACCCCGGACAAGAGCACCTCTCCGGCCGCCGGCGGGCTCAACCCGCCCACCGCGAACGAGCTGATCACCAACGGCGAGCAGCTCGCCGCCACGATCCGCAGCTCACCACGGCCGGTGGACATCGCGCTGGTGCACGACCCCTCCGCCGCCGGGCCGCTCTCCGGCACCTGTCCGCTCGTGCTGGCCGGACACACCCACGACCGGCGGGTCGAGAAGCTGCCCGAGGTGCCGGGTCAGCAGCCCACCACGCTGATGGTGGAGGGCTCTACCGGTGGCGCCGGGCTGCGCGGGCTGGAGGGCGAGCAGCCCACTCCGCTGGCCATGACCGTGCTCTACTTCGACCAGCAGAAACTGCTCCAGGCGTACGACAGCATCACCGTCGGCGGCACCGGCCAGGCCCAGGTCAACCTGGAACGCACC
>NZ_JCANNB010000038.1:0-62408 GCF_059553435.1 Micromonospora sp. PRAS1 | reverse complement strand
GAACCCGGCCAGCAGCGGCTTGATCGACGTGGCCAGGGTGGGGTCGTCGGGGGTGGTGAGGTCGGACAGTTCGGAGTGGATCCGGGCGGAGAGGCGCTCGTGCTCGCGGCGGCCTCGCACGGTCAGGTAGGCCCGGATGCGGCGCCGGTCGACCGCGTCTACCCGACGGAAGACCAGGTTACGGTCGACGAGCTGGTCGACCAGCTTGGTGAGCGTGCCCGGCGGCAGGGAGGCCGCGGCGGCGATCTCGGTCATCGGATGGCCCAGACCGTCGGCGAGCAGGCAGAGCACCCGCCATGCCTCGATGCTTAGCGACTCGTTGGCGAGCACCCCGCCGACCCGGCGCGAGAGCAGCCGCTCGGCGCGGGTGAGCAGGGGCAGCAGGTCGGCTGTGGAGCCGGGAAGGTCTGACATGGCACTCCCGCCTGGCGGTCCGCCGTGTCATGGTACCGAGACGTCCCGCTGGGTGGGGAGGTCTGGTCTTCGCCACCGGGTGCGGCCACCATGTGTTCATGTCCGCGCCGGCATCCGGGTACGGGCGTCCAGAGGCGGGGGAGAGCATCGCCGGGGCGTCCTGGCTCACCGTCGACCGGGGCGTGGTGAGCATCGCGCTTGTCTACCCGATGCGCGGGCCGGCGGGCATGTTCGGTCCGAGTTGCGAACTCTGCGCCCAGCTCGCGGTGGAGGAGGTCAACCAGCGCGGCGGGGTGCTCGGCCGTGAGCTGCGGCTGGTGCCGGTCGACGGCGGGGCGCCGCCGGCCGAGGTCGCCGCCGAGGTGGAGGCCCTGGTGGCGATGGGCGCGGTACAGGGCGTCACGGGCTGGCACATCTCCTCGGTACGGCAGGCGGTGGCGCCCCGGATCGCGCACCGGGTGCCGTACGTCTACACCGCGCTGTACGAGGGCGGTGAGCGTACCGAGGGGGTCTTCCTCACCAGCGAGACGCCGGACGCGCAGCTCTGGCCGGCGATGCGGGTGCTCGCCGCCGACCTGGGGGTGCGGCGCTGGTTCGTGGTGGGCAACGACTACGTCTGGCCGCGCCGGACCACCCGCGCCGCCTACCGTTACGCGCTGCGCAGCGGTGCCCGGGTGGTCGGGCACCACTTCCTGCCGCTGGAGACCCACGGGTACGCCGAGGTGCTGCGCCGGATCGAGCACAGTGACGCCGACGCGGTGCTGATGCTGCTTGTCGGTGCCGACGCGGTCCGTTTCAACCGGGCCTTCGCCCGGTCCGGTCTGGACCAGCGCTGCCTGCGGCTGAGCACCCTGATGGACGAGAACATGCTGCTGGCAAGTGGGGCGGCGAACACCCGGCGGCTGTTCAGCACTGCCGGTTTCTTCGCCGGCCTGGTCACCCAGGAGAACCTGGACTTCCACGGCGCGTTCGCCAGTCGCTTCGGTCTGGAGGCGCCGCCGCTGGGCAGCCTGGGGGAGTCCTGCTACGAGGGCGTGATGCTGCTGGCCGCGCTGATCGCCGAGGCCGGCACGCTTGACGTACGGGCGGTGGAGGCCTCCGCCGAGGTGGTGTCGTACGACGGACCCCGGGGTGAGCTGCGGCTGCGTAGCCGGCACGTCCGCCAGCGCATCTACCTGGCCGAGGCGGACGGCTTGGACTTCACAGTCCTCGCCGAACTCTGATCGACAACAGCACCCGGTGGCCCGCCTGCGGGCGTACCCGGCGTGATCGGACCGTGCCTTGACAGGCCGGCCGACCGGCCACATAAGATGCTTCCTGTGTGAAGTATCCGGTCGCCGGACCGGATGCCGACACCCGCCCACGATGGACGAGAATTGTCGCTCCATGGTGGCCATAAACTGTGCCGGTGCCATTCTGCCGATTCCTTCTCGGTGGGGCACCGGCCTTTTTCGTGATGTGCCGCGGTGCCGACGGGAGCCAGCGGAAACAGTCTATTGAGGATCGGGAAACATCCGCGCAACGAAGCGGATCGAAGCTTTCCCTGCCCGATATCCGAATCGGTGCCTGACCGGTGTCCACCCACCGCGTCGGGTAGCGCGAAAAGTTCCGACGGACCGCACCGCACAACCCAGATCCGCATCCTCGACCCGGGGCCGACGTCCGTTCCCGGGTTACTGACTCCACGCCTCACCCGCGACGCAGGGAGACTAGATGACACTGTTCCGGGGACGCCGCATCCTGACGGGTGCCATGACCCTGGTCGCCGTGGCCGCACTGGCCGCGTGCGGCAGCAAGACCTCCGATTCCAGCAACTCCGTCGGTGTCAGCGCCGACGTCTCCGGCGACACCGTCAAGGTCGGCCTGCTCAACTCGCTCTCCGGCACGATGGCCATCAGCGAGGTGACCGTCCGCGACTCGATCATGCTGGCGATCGAGGAGATCAACGCCGCCGGCGGGGTGCTCGGCAAGAAGATCCAACCGGTCGGCGAGGACGGCGCCTCGGACTGGCCGACGTTCGCGGAAAAGGCCGAGAAACTGATCCGGGAGGATCGCGTTGCGGCGGTCTTCGGCTGCTGGACCTCGGCCAGTCGCAAGGCGGTCAAGCCGGTGTTCGAGAAGAACAAGGCGCTGTTGTTCTACCCCGTCCAGTACGAGGGTCTGGAGCAGTCGCCGTACATCTTCTACACCGGCGCCACCACGAACCAGCAGATCGTTCCCGGCCTCGACTACCTGAAGGCACAGGGCGCGAAGTCGCTCTACCTCGTCGGCTCCGACTACGTCTTCCCGCGGACCGCGAACAAAATCATCAAGGCGTACGCGGAAGCCAACGGAATGCAGGTGCTGGGGGAGGACTACGCCCCGCTCGGCTCCACCGAGTTCGGCACGATCACGAACAAGGTGAAGTCCTCCGGCGCGGACGCCGTCTTCAACACCCTCAACGGTGACAGCAACGTCGCCTTCTTCAAGGAGTACAAGTCCGCCGGACTGACCGCGGCGAGCATGCCTGTGGTGTCGGTGTCGATCGCCGAGGAGGAGGTCAAGAGCATCGGCACCCAGTACCTGGAGGGCCAGCTGACCGCCTGGAACTACTACCAGACCACCCCCGGCGCGGCGAACGAGAAGTTCGTCGCGGCGTACAAGGCCCGCTACGGCGCGGAGAAGCCGACGAGCGACCCGATGGAGGCCGCGTACGTCTCGGTCTACCTGTGGAAGGCCATGGTGGAGAAGGCCGGCACCTTCGAGGTGGAGAAGGTCCGCGAAGCCTCCGACGGCATCACCTTCGAGGCGCCCGAGGGCCTGGTCACCGTGGACGGGGCGACCCAGCACATCGCCAAGACGGCGCGGGTCGGCAAGGTCGGCGCGGACGGTCTGATCACCGAGGTGTGGAACTCCGGTACGCCGATCACGCCGGACCCGTACCTCAAGAGCTACCCGTGGGCCGGCGGCCTCAGCTGACCCGAACCCCGGCCCGGGCGGGCCTCAGCCCCGCCCGGGTCGGCCCCACCAGCAGTTCGGAGTACGCACCGTGACAGTTCTCATCGGCCAACTCTTCACCGGCGTCAGCATCGGGGCGGTGCTGCTGCTCATCGCGCTCGGCCTGGCGCTCACCTTCGGTCAGATGGGCGTGATCAACATGGCCCACGGCGAGTTCATCATGGCCGGGGCCTACACCACCTACGTCCTGCAACAGGTCATCACGGCGGCCGGCTGGTCGCTGCTGATCGCCCTGCCGGTCGCCTTCGTGGTGGCCGGCGCGATGGGCGTACTGCTGGAGTTCCTGCTGATCCGCCGCCTCTACGCCCGCCCGCTGGACACCCTGCTGGTCACCTGGGGGGTGTCGCTGATCCTGCAACAGCTGGCCCGGGACATCTTCGGCAGCCCCAACGTGCAGACCCGCGCTCCCGACCTGCTCACCGGCAACGTCGCCCTGCCCGGCGGGATCACCGTGGCCAACAACCGGTTGTTCATCCTGCTGCTGGCCGGCAGCGCGGTGGCGGCGCTCACCGTCGCGCTGCGGGTCACCCCGCTGGGGCGCCGGATCCGGGCCGTGGTGCAGAACCGCGACCTGGCCGCCGTCTCCGGTATCGCCACCGCCCGGGTCGACCGGATGACCTTCTTCCTCGGTTCCGGGCTGGCCGGCATCGCCGGGGTCGCCCTCACCCTGCTCGGGCCGATCGGACCCACGATGGGCACCAACCTGATCATCGACGCCTTTCTGGTCGTCGTGGTCGGTGGCATCGGCCAGCTCAAGGGAACCGTGATCGTCGCCTTCGCGCTTGGCGTGCTCCAGGCCGGTGGCGAGTACCTGACCACCCTCAGCGTCGCCAAGGTGATGGTCTTCATCGCCATCGTCGTGTTCCTCCAGTGGCGACCCCAGGGCCTGTTCACCCTGCGAACCCGGAGTTTGGCATGACCACCGTTGCGTCAGATCCCGTCACCGCCGCCGAGCCCGCGCCGCCGCCGGAGAAGCCGGCCGCCGGGCCGTCGCGCCACCGGCTCCGCGCCGCCGCCGGGTTCGCCTTCGGCGCGGCCCTGCTCTTCGCCGTGGCGCCGCTGCTGCTGTCGGACTTCCGGCTCTCCCTGCTGGCCAAATACCTCTGCGTGGCCATGGTCGCGGTCGGCATCGGGCTGGCCTGGGGGCGCGGCGGCATGCTCACCCTCGGCCAGGGCGTCTTCTTCGGTCTCGGTGGCTACGCGATGGCCATGCACCTCAAGCTCGCCGACGCGGGGCCGGGCAACATGCCCGACTTCATGCTGCTGTACGGGCAGCTGGACGAGTTGCCGCTGTGGTGGCGGCCCTTCGCCAGCCCGTGGTTCGCGCTGCCCGCCACGGTGCTGCTGCCGATGGCGGTCGCCTTCGTGCTCGGTTCGCTTGTCTTCCGCCGCCGGGTCCGGGGCGCCTACTTCGCGATCCTCAGCCAGGCCCTGGCCGCCGCCATGGTCATCCTGCTGATCGGCCAGCAGGGCACCACCGGCGGCACCAACGGCCTCACCGACATCCAGGGCTTCTTCGGCTACGACCTGGACGACCCGGTCAACCAGCGGATGGTCTACTTCATCATCGCCGGCACCCTGCTGGCGCTGCTGGCCCTGGCCCGGCACCTGATGCAGAGCCGCTACGGCGAACTGCTGGTCGCCGTCCGCGACTCCGAGGAGCGGGTCCGCTTCCTCGGCTACGACCCGGCGACCGTGAAGCTCGTCGCGTACGTCGTCGCCGCCGGCATGGCCGGGCTGGCCGGTGCGCTCTTCGTGCCCGCGGTCGGCATCATCTCACCGGCGCTGATCGGGATCGTGCCCTCCATCGAGTTCGTCATCGGCGTCGCCGTCGGTGGTCGGGCCACCCTGCTCGGGCCGGTGCTCGGCGCGGTCGCGGTGGCGTGGGCGCGGACCGCCCTGTCGGAACGTTTCCCGGGCACCTGGACGTACCTCCAGGGCCTGCTCTTCGTGGTGGTGGTGGCGTTCCTGCCCGGCGGCCTGGCGTCGCTTATCGGCCTGGCCCGCCGGCGCGGCGACGGCGAGCCGCGGCCCGGGCTGCTCCGCCGACTACGCCGGTCCAGGGCGGAGGTGAGCTGATGACCGAGCAACTGCACGGCCTCTACGTACGCGACCTGCGGGTCAGCTTCGACGGGTTCACCGCCGTCGACGGGGTGAGCCTCGACGTCGCCCCGGGCGACATCCGGTTCCTCATCGGACCCAACGGAGCAGGCAAGACCACCCTGGTCGACGCGGTCACCGGGCTGGTCCGCGCCACCGGCTCGGCCCGCTTCGGCGACCGGGAACTGCTCGGCCGACCGGTGCACCGGATCAGCCGCCTCGGCGTGGGGCGCACCTTCCAGACCTCGACGGTGTTCGAGGAGCTGACGGTGCTGCAGAACCTCGACATCGCGGCCGGGGCCCGGCGCGGCTGGGCGACGCTGCTGCGCCGCCGGCACGGCGTACCCGACGAGGTGGCCGAGGCGCTCGACGTGATCGGCCTGGCCGGCCGGGCCGACCAGCTCGCCGGCACCCTCGCCCACGGGCAGAAGCAGTGGCTGGAGATCGGCATGCTGCTGGTGCAGGACGTCCGGCTGCTGCTGCTCGACGAGCCGGTGGCCGGGATGAGCCACGAGGAACGCGACGCCACCGGCGCGCTGCTGGAAAAGGTCAGCCAGGACCGCACGGTGGTGGTGATCGAACACGACATGGACTTCCTGCGCCGCTTCGCGCGGACCGTCACCGTGCTGCACGCCGGCAAGGTGCTCAGCGAGGGCACCGTCGCCCAGGTGCAGGCCGACCCGCGCGTGCAGGAGGTCTACCTCGGCCACCCGGTCGAGGCCGCCGCGACCCCGCTGGAGGCATGATGCTCAGTCTGCGCGACGTGTACGCCGGCTACGGGCGTAGCCGGGTGCTGCACGGCGTCGACGTGACCGTGCCCGGCGACGGGGTCGCCACGGTGCTCGGCCACAACGGTGCCGGCAAGTCCACACTGCTCCGGGTCGCCGCCGGCCTGCTGCGTCCGAGTGGCGGCCGGGTCGAGTTCGACGGCGAGGACATCACCCGGCTCGCCCCGCACCAGCGGGTCGCCCGGGGCATCGCGTACGTGCCGCAGGGCCAGCAGTGCTTCCCGCACCTGACCGCGGCGGAGAACCTGCGCCTGGTCGCCGACGGCCGGCCCGACGGGGCGGTCGCCACCGCCGAGGCGCTTGACCTGTTCCCGGCGCTGCGTCCGCTGCTGCGCCGCCGGGCCGGGCTGCTCTCCGGTGGCCAGCGCCAGCAGTTGGCGATCGCCCGGGCCCTGATCACCCGGCCCCGGCTGCTGATGCTCGACGAGCCCACCGAGGGCATCCAACCGTCGGTGGTGACCGAGATCCAGGACCGGATCGTGGCGCTCATCGCGCAGACCGGGTTCAGCGTCCTTCTGGTCGAGCAGCACCTCGGGTTCGCGCTGCGGGTGGCCGACCGCTACCACGTGTTGGAGTCGGGTCGGGTCACCTCGTCGGGCGACGGCGGCGCCACGGCGGAACGTACCGTCCGGGAGGCCCTCGCGGTCTGACCATGGCAGTGGCCGTCCGAGGTCTGGATACGGCAGTGGCCGTCCGAGGCGCGACGCACCCCGGACGGCCCCGCGCGGCCCGGGCCTGGGGTGGGCCGCGTCATCGTGTCCGCATCGACTACGCCAGCCGGATGGCGTCCCCGTCGACCGTGACGTTCGCGGTGGGCAGCGGGGCATTCGCCGGTCCACTGCGTACCGAGCCGTCCGCGATGTCGAACACGCTGTTGTGGCAGGCGCAGGTGATCACGCCGTCGGCGACCGAGGTGACCGTGCAGCCCTGGTGGGTGCAGGTCGAGGAGTACGCCTTGATGTTGCCCGCCGTGGGTTGGGTGACCACCACACCCGCGTCGGCGAAGATCTGCCCACCGCCGACCGGGATGTCCGCCAGGGTGGTCAGCGCCGGGGTGCCGACGTCCCCGCCGCCGGCTGCGGCGCTGCCGGACGGATCCGCCGACGGGTCGCCGCTGGCCGCCGGTGGCGCGGCGGGTGCGGGTGGGGCCGCCGTCGGCTGGCCGTACGTCGCGCAGCCGGTCAGCGCGGCCACTCCGACCGCACCGGTACCGGCCAGCATGGCCCGTCGCGACCGGCAGCAGCCGGCCTGCTCGTGGTTCATCCGATCTGCCTTGCCTTTCGAGGATCAGTGCTGCCGAGGATCGTGCTGTGGCCGCTGCCAGCAAGGATCAGAGCTGGAAGCCGAACGTGGTGAAGTACCAGACCGACGAGGTGAGGAAGATGCCGATCAGGGCGACGAAGACGGCCCCGCCGATCACCGGCAGCACCCAACCGGCGAGTCCGCGCTTGGGCAGGGTCAACATCTTGGTGGCGAACACCCCGAAGAAGAAGCAGCCCAGCAGGGAGTGCAGCAGCGTACGGGTGTCGTAGTCGGCGAAGCCGAGCGCGTAGAGGCAGTGCACGGCGACCGGGACGGTGAGCAGGAAGGCGATCCGGCCCGACCAACGGTGCGCCGGGCCGGCCCAGGACGGGGAGAACCCGCCGAGCCGGCCCCACATGGACAGCGCGGTGATCAGCTGGATGACGGCGAAGAAGGCCGCCGCGGTGCCCAACCACACCTTCACCGTCAACGGCGAGGAGAAGCCGGCCACGTTGACCGCGATCCCGGTCGGGGTGTGGGTGCGACCGTAGACGCCCAGGGCCACCGCGACCCCCGCCCCGACCACAAGCGGGACCAGCAGCGAGGGTCGGCGGCGCGGCGCGCTCGGCGAGGGGCTGTCGAAGTCGCGCAGCACCTCGACGGTGGGCTCGGGCGAGCGGCGCGGCACCGTGCGTACGCTGCTCATGCGGTGCTCGGCCATCACCGTGCCCCGGGGACGACCGGCTCGGCGGTGATTGTGACTCCGTTGACCACGGTGCTGTAGAAGGCGGGATCCAGCGGCGGCGCCGGGATCGGTTCGCCGTTCCAGGTGACGATGCCGATCTGGCTGCCGTCGGGCAGGAAGATCCAGCCGCCGTCGATGCCGGCCTTGCGGACCTCGTCGGTGGCGCGGTAGATCGCCGGAGTGGTGACCGAGCCCGACTTCACGATCGCCTCGTCCACCACCTTCTCCTCGGGCTGGGCGGTGAACTTCCACCGACGTACGCCGACGATCATCTCGCCGCTGGCGCTGTCGCCGCGGATGATGCCGCTCAGCTTCGCGTCCTTGCCGGTCAACTCGATCTTCCCGTCCCGCACCGTGCCGGAGAGCCACACCTCCATGGCCCGGCCGTCGCAGACGTACGCCTCGGCCTTGCCGTCGCGGACGGTGATCGCGATGGTCGCGCCGTTCTCCAGCTGGCCGATCCAGTTCTGTTCGACCGACGCGACCTCGGTACCGGCCGACGACGGGTCGGACTCGCGCGGTGGCGCGGTGCCGGGTGGCCGGGCGTTGGCGGGATCCGGTGCCGCCTCGTCCCCTCCGGCCTCGACATCGGCCTCCGGCTCGGGGTCGGCCTCCGGCTCGGCCTCGGGTGCCGGCGCGGCGGCTGGTGGACCGCCTCCGGCCACGGGTTGGGTGCTCGGCGGGGATGCCTGTGCACTCATCGTGAACAGCACGGCGGCCGTCACCGCCCCCGACAGGAGGGTCAGCAACGGAGTCAGGCGCTTCATGGGCCACTCCCTTCCCCCACAGGTACGCGCCCCACCCCCGCATCGGTTCAAAGGAAGGGCCCCTTATTAACGCCTCAGGTATAGGAAGGGCCCCTTCCTAACATCTCGTCCGGAGAGTCGGGGCCGACGCCTTCGGAAGCTGACGACGTCCCGGAGTGGTCTGGGTCACACTCGGCGGAGTGGATGTCGAAGTGTCGGCGGGTCGGTCGTCGCTCCAGTGGAGGGTGGCGCGGTGCCGCCCGCGAGGAGGCGAGGATCATGCGACTCACGCTCACCACGTTCCTGACCCTGGACGGCGTCATGCAGGGGCCCGGCGGGCCGGACGAGGACCGCAGCGGCGGCTTCGAGTCGGGCGGCTGGGTGGTGCCGCACTTCGACGAGACGCTCGGCGCTCACATGAGCGACATCTTCGCTCGGGCCGACGCCTTCCTGCTCGGCCGGAACACGTACGACATCTTCGCCGCCTGGTGGCCGAAGCAGGAAGATCCCGAAGACCCGATCGCCGTTGCGCTGAACCGCCTGCCCAAGTACGTGGCGACCACCCGCGACGACGAGCTGAGCTGGTCGGGCACCCGGCGCCTCGGCGGTGACCTGGCCTCGGCCGTCACCGAACTCAAGCGCCGCCCCGGCCGGGAGTTGCAGGTGCACGGCAGCGGACGGCTGGCCGCCGCGCTGATGCGCGAGGGGCTGATCGACGCGTACCACCTGATGATCTTTCCGGTGGTGCTGGGCGCCGGGCGCCGTCTCTTCGCCGACGGGGTGCCGCCCGCCGGCCTGCGCCTGGTCGACAGCCGTTCGTCCGACGCCGGCGTGACGATACTTACCTACCACGCCGTCGGCGCACCGGCCTTCGGCTCGATGGGGGGCTGACTCCGCGCCGACGCGTGGCTCAGACGGGTACGCCGGAGAGCGGTTTGGCTCAGACGGCCACGCCGGGGAGCGGGGTGGCTCAGACGGCCACGCCAGGGAGCGGTTTGGCTCAGACGGGTACGCGCGGAGCGGGGTGGCGGGCGGCGAGCGCGGGTTTCTGGGCGTTGACCCGGTGCCGGACGGCCTCGGCCGGGGTGACGTCGACCCGTACCACCTCGCTGCCGCCCCCGGCCGCGTCCAGTTGGGCGAGGGCGTCGTCCAGGGTCTCGAAGATCGGGAAGACCCCGTCGAGCTTCATCGTGTGCAGCACCGTGCGGATGAACCGCGACGGCGCGGCCAGACAGAGGCGGGCCTCGCGCTCGCGTACCTCCCGGTGGGCGCGGACCAGCAGGCCCAGCCCGACCGAGTCGATGACGTGGACCCGGGCCAGATCGACCACCACGGTCCCGCCCACCTCGACCGCCTCGCGCAGCGCGACGCGCAGCGCGTCGTCGGCCTCCGGGGCGAGTTCGTCGGAGTCGACGAGTACCGTCACGTCGCCGACCCGCGCGGTGTCGGCTCCCGTTCCGGCGGTGCGGCCACCGAGCGGGCCCGTGCCCGGCCCGGCAACAGGTTCACCGGGCGAGCCCGGGGCCGGCGGGAGCGTGCTGCACCGTGGGCAGCGATGCGGGCCGGTGGCGAAGGGTGAACCGCTCCAGCCGTGATCGGAGACGAGCGTCCAGACGACCTCGGCGTCGGGCAGCACACATGCGGTGCCGGTGGTGGTCTCGCCGCACGCGTCGCAGATCAGGGTCATCAGGTTGTCGTCCGGTACGACGGTCATCCTGCTTCCTCTCCGGTGCCTCGGCCGTCGCGGCCGGGTCACGGACTCGGGGCGTCGGGCGGAGGGCGCCGTCGCCATGCGGACGGTCAGCGGGAGTCGGAACGTTCCTTGCCGGCGGTGGCGACCACGATCACCACGCCGACCGCGGCGAGGCCGGCCTGCACGACCAGGCCCAGCAGGCTGAGCCCGCGGACTCCGGCGAGCCAGGCGCTGATGGCACCGAGCAGCGCGGCGACGGCACCGATGGTCATGGTCAGCCACAGCGGCACGCTCGACCGGCCGGGGACGACGAGCCGGCCGACCGCACCGACGGCGAGGCCGACGGCGAGGGCCGCGGCGATCCCGGCGACGGTCATGCTGCTCCTCGTACTCGCGGACGGCTGGTGCGGATCAGGTGCGGACGGTGACGGCCGCGCGGCCGTAGGCGGACTGGCGCGGCACGGTTCCCGGGAGCACGGGATCGCCGGCCGGCAGTTCCGTCCCGGTGGCGTCGCCAGTGTGCACCGGCAGGATCTGATCCAGCCGGGCGGCCTGGAGGATGCGGGCGATGCGCGGGTTGGGATTGCGCAGCGCCAGCACACCGCCGGCGCGCACCATCTGGCGGTGCACGTCGAGCAGCAGACCGATCGCGGCGGCGTCGATGTGCCGGCAGCCGGAAAGATCGATCACGACCTGCGTCGGTCGCAGGGCGAGCAACTGGTCGAACACCGCGCCCGTCTCCGGCAGGCAGGCCAGGTCGAACTCGGTGATGGCCACCTCCACGAGGGGCACGGTGCACTCGGGGCGGGGTGGCGTGGTCACGTCGGTGGCCTCCTCTCCTGTGGTCCCCAGGTCGGCTCTCACCCTGCCGACCAGGATTGGCGGGCACCGCGCGGACGTATGACAGTTGCATGACAAAAGACGCGCAGGCCGGGCGCGGTTGGCTGACCAGGTGCGGCCTTGGGGATGATTCCGGTATGACAGCGGTACTGGTGATCGAGGACGACGACCGGATCCGGTTGGCGTTACTGCTCGCCCTGGAGGACGAGGGTTACGAGGCGCGCGGCGCGGCTACCGCCGAGGAGGGGCTGCGCTCACAGCGCCGGGATCCCGCCGACTACGTGCTTGTCGACCTGATGCTGCCCGGGATCGACGGCTTCGAGGCCATCCGCCAGCTGCGCCGCGACGACGACGTGCCCATCGTGGTGGTCAGCGCCCGCGACGACACCCACGACATCGTCGCCGCGCTGGAGGCCGGTGCCGACGACTACGTGGTAAAGCCGGTGGCGATCAAGGAGCTGACCGCCCGGCTGCGGGCGCTGCGCCGCCGGGCCCGCGCGGTGCCGGCGGTGGAGACGCCGGTGCCGGTGCTCGCCTTCGGGGAACTGGAGGTCAGCCCCGAGGCCGGCGAGGTACGCCGAGCCGGCGAGCCGGTCGCGGTCACCCGCACCGAGTTCCGGCTGCTCTGCGAGCTGGCCGAGCATGCCGGGCGGGTGCTCTCCCGCCAGCAGCTGCTCAGCCGGGTCTGGGGGTACGACACCGGCGACGAGCGGCTGGTGGACGTGCACGTGGGCCGGCTGCGCCAGAAGATCGAGAGCGATCCGGCGAACCCTCGACACCTGGTGACACTGCGCGGGCTCGGCTACAAGCTGCAACGATGAGACGCCTCGGACTGCGGGCCCGGGTCACCGCCGCGTTCGCCGTGGGCGCCCTGTCGCTGTCGGCCTCGATGGCCCTGGTGTCGTACGAGCTGACCCGTCGGACGCTGCTCGACGAGCGGGAGCGCACCGTGCTGCGGGCGGCGTACTACGACGCGGCGGTGGTCCGCGCCGGCCTCGACAGCGAGAACCCGGAGGTCGCGGAGGCCCTGCGGACGCTGGACACCGGCACCAGCCGCCGAGCCCTGCTGCTGCTCGACGAAAGGTGGTACGGGCGGGCCGCGGAACCGGGCGTCACCGCCGCCATCCCGCTGCGGATGCGGGAACTGGTGTCGTCGGGTGAGCCGGCGGTGCAGCGGATCCGGGTCGACGACCAGCCGGTCCTGCTGGTCGGCGTGCCGCTGTCGGAGTCGGCCTCGTTCTACGAGATCGCCTCGCTGCGGGAGCTGGAGCAGACCTTCCAGGTGCTGGCGCTGGCGCTGACCGCAGTCGCGATCATGGTGGCCGGATCGGGAGCGGCGCTCGGCTGGTACGCCACCCGGCACGGGTTGCGCCCCCTGACGGCCGTCGCCGACGCGGCCGAGCGGATCGCCGCGGGTGACTTCACCACCCGCCTCGCCCCGGACACCGACCCGGACCTGAACCGCCTCTCCACGTCGTTCAACCGGATGGTCGACGAGCTGGCCCAGCGCATCGACCGGGACCGACGCTTCGCCGCCGACGTCAGCCACGAACTGCGCTCACCCCTCCAGACCCTCGCCGCCGCGGCGAGTGTGCTGGCCCGTCGGCGGGAAAGCCAGGACGAGCGGACGGCGACCGCGGCCCGGCTGGTGGCCGACGAGATCGACCGCTTCCAGCGGCTCGTCAACGACCTGCTGGACCTGGCGCGCAGCGATCAGCCGGTGCACCGGGAACCGGTCGAGCTGACCGAACTGGCCCGGCAGGCCTGCCGCGACCGGGACCTGCCGGAGTCGATGGTGCACCTGGCGGCGGACACCCCGGCGACCTGGCAGGTGGACCGGCGGCGGATCGCGCAGGTGCTGGCGAACCTGCTCGACAACGCCGAGCGCTACGGTGCCGGCCCGGTGGCCGTGCGGCTGCTCCGGGCGGAGGACGCGGGAGTGATCGAGGTGGACGACGAGGGACCGGGGGTGCCGGTGGAGGACCGAGAAGCGATCTTCGGTCGGTTCGTCCGTGGCCGGGCGGCCAACTACCGTGGCGGCGGCGACGGCACCGGCCTCGGGCTCGCGCTGGTGGCCCAGCACGCCGCCGCGCACGGCGGCGAGGCCTCGGTCAGCGACCGCCCCGAGGGTGGGGCACGGTTCCGGGTCACCCTGCCCGGGAGCCTCTCGTGACCTCCGTTCGCCCGCCGACCGCCAGGCGTCGCGCGCTGCCCGCCGGCCCGCCCGGCCGGCCCACCGCCGTGCTGCGGGCCGTGCTGCTGGTCGTCCTCTTCGGTCTGGTCGCCGCGTGCGGGGTGCCGGCCGAGGACCTGCCCCGGGCGGTGACCCCACCGCCCGGCCCGTTCCCGTCCCCCGCGACCGCCGCACCGGCGCCGGCCGAGACCGGCGCGGCGACCGAGCTGCTCTACCTCACCCGCGACGACCGGCTGGTACCGGTGATCCGCCGGGTCGACCAGGTGCCCGCGGTCGACGCGCAGCTGCGGAACCTGCTCGCCGGGCCGACCCCGACCGAGCGCGACGACGGCCTGACCAGCGCCCTGCCGGGCGCGTTCAGCAACGCCGTGGTGGCGCTCGTCGACGGACAGGCGCGGGTCACGGTGACGCCGGCCGACGCGGAGACCGGCCGCAACGACCAACCGCTCGCGTACGGGCAGATCGTCTGTACGCTCACCGCCCGCACCGACGTCACGGCGGTGATCTTCCTGCGGGACGGCGCGGCGCTGAGCGTTCCCCGGGCGGATCTCTCCCTGTCACCGGGGCCGCTCACCGCAGCCGACTACGCGGTCCTGATCAGCCCTCGCTGATCCCGGGACCGTTGCGGCGGCCGACGGCGGTTCATGACAGCCGTACGGCGGAAGTGTGACGGTTACCGCACAATGCGCGGTACGACAGGGGCTCGCGTTTGCCGGACCCGCCAACCCGGGCACCGTGTCTGGCGACGGAAACGCTCGGAGGGACGGCTCTCATGGAAATCCAAGGTTTCTTCACCGCCATCATCATCGGTCTGGTCATCGGGGCGCTCGGTCGGCTTGTCGTGCCGGGTCGGCAGCGCATTCCGTTCCTGCTGACCATCCTGATCGGTATCGTGGCCGCGATCCTCGGCACGTTGGTCGCCGGGCTGCTCGGCGTGGACGACACCGCCGGCATCGACTGGATCGAGCTGTTCATCCAGGTTGCCTTCGCCGCGATCGGCGTCGCGCTGGTCGCCGGCACGTACGGCCGTCGCCGCTGACCGCCAGTGTCGCCGCCACCGGCCCGCTCCGGCCGTGGAGCGGGCCGGTGGCCTGCGCGGGGCGGCGACGGTCCGATCCGGAGCAGCGACGCGCCCACCCGATGCACCCGGGTGGCGACGGATCGTATCCTTCTCCTGAATCGTCATGACTGACGGGGAGAGAGGGGACTCGGTGTGAACGACCGGACCGAGACGTTGGAATTCCAGGCTGAGGCGCGCCAGCTGCTCCAGCTGATGGTCCACTCGATCTACTCGAACAAGGATGTCTTCCTCCGCGAGTTGATCTCGAACGCCTCCGACGCGCTGGACAAGCTGCGCATCGCCGCGCTTGTCGACAAGGACCTCAGCGTCGACACCGACGACCTGCACATCACCATCGAGGTCGACCGGGACGCCCGTACCCTGACCGTGCGGGACAACGGCGTGGGGATGACCCGCGACGAGGTCGTTTCCGTAATCGGCACGATCGCCAAGTCCGGCACCGCCGAGCTGCTGCGCCAGCTGCGCGAGGCCAAGGACGCCGGGGCGTCGCAGGAGCTGATCGGACAGTTCGGGGTTGGCTTCTACGCCGCGTTCATGGTTGCCGACAAGGTCGAGTTGACCACCCGTCGGGCCGGCGAGAGTGGCGGCACCCGCTGGGAGTCCTCAGGTGAGGGCACCTACACCATCGCCGCGCTCGACGACGCGCCCCAGGGCACGGCGGTGACCCTGCACCTCAAGCCGGTCGACACCGAGGACAACCTGCACGACTACACCGCCGATCTGACGATCCGCGAGATCGTCAAGCGGTACTCCGACTTCATCGCCCACCCGATCCGGATGACCGTGCAGCGTCCGGGTGCCGACGGCGCCGAGGCCACCACCGAGACGGTGACGCTCAACTCGATGAAGGCGCTCTGGGCCCGCCCGCGCGGCGAGGTGGAGCCGGCCGAGTACCACGAGTTCTACAAGCACGTCAGCCACGACTGGTCCGACCCGCTGGAGACCATCCACATGCGGGGCGAGGGGACCTTCGAGTACGAGGCGTTGCTCTTCATCCCGTCGCACGCCCCGCTGGACCTCTTCTCCCCGCAGGGGCACCGCGGCGTGCAGCTCTACGTCAAGCGCGTGTTCATCATGGACGACTGCGACGCGCTGATGCCGAACTACCTGCGCTTCATCAAGGGCGTGGTGGACGCCCACGACCTGTCGCTCAACATCAGCCGGGAGATCCTCCAGCAGGACCGGCAGATCCGGGCGGTACGCCGCCGGCTGGTGAAGAAGGTCCTCGCCACCGTCAAGGACCTCAAGAACGAGCAGCCGGAGCGGTACCGCACCTTCTGGACCGAGTTCGGTGCCGCGGTCAAGGAGGGGTTGGTCGACGACACCGACAACCAGGACATCCTGCTGGAGGTCCTGTCGGTGGCCTCCACCAACGACCCCGCCGAGCTGACCGACCTGGCCGGCTACGTCAGCCGGATGAAGGACGGCCAGACCGACATCTACTACGCCACCGGCGAGAACCGCGCCACCATCGAGAACTCCCCGCACATGGAGGCGTTCCGGGCCAAGGGCTACGAGGTGCTGCTGCTCACCGACCCGGTCGACGAGGTCTGGGTGGAGCGGGTCGGCAGCTACGACGGCAAGACGCTGCGCTCGGTCGCCAAGGGCGAGGTCGATCTGGACACCGAGGAGGAGCGCAAGGAGGCCGAGTCCGAGCGGGAGCGGCAGCGTGCCGAGTACGCCGACCTGCTCACCTGGATGGGCGGGGTGCTTGCCGACTCGGTCAAGGAGGTACGCCTGTCGTCGCGGCTGACCACCTCGCCGGCATGCGTGGTCGGTGACGCCCAGGACATCACGCCGACGCTGGAGAAGATGTACCGGGCGATGGGGCACGAGGTGCCGAAGGTCAAGCGGATCCTGGAGCTGAACCCCGGCCACCCGCTCGTCACCGGCCTGCGCAAGGCGCACGAGCAGGGCGAGACCGGCAGCACCCTGGCGGAGACCGCCGAGCTGCTCTACGGCACGGCCCTGCTCGCCGAGGGCGGTGACCTGGCCGACCCGTCGCGGTTCGCCCGCATCCTCGCCGACCGCCTCGCCCGCACCCTCTGAGGTGTAAGGAAGGGCCCCTTCTTAACGCCTCGTGCATAGGAGGGGCCCCTTCTTAACGCCGCCCCCACGTCCGCGCCGTGTCCGCGTCCGCGCCGTGTCCGCGTCCGCGCCGTGTCCGCGTCCGCGCCGTGTCCGCGTCCGCGCCGTGTCCGCGTCCGCGCCGTGTCCGCGTCCGCGCCGTGTCCGCGTCCGCGTCACGTCCGCCCTCGGCGGGCGGGTGGTGCGGGGTCAGTCGCTGCCGGGGAGGCCGGCTCGCACGGGTGCGGTGGCCGGGGCCGGGGCGGGCGTCGTGCGTCGTCGGGTACGCCAGGCCAGGGCTCCGGCGGCGAGGCACCCGGCGGCGGCGAGGATGAGCGGTGGCCGACCGCCGAGTAGCACGGCGGCCGAACCGAGCGGGTTCGTCGCCGCGATCGGCCCGAACATGACCGTGTTGGCGGTGGCGGCGACCCGGCCGAGCAGCGCGTCGGGGCTGTGGGTCTGTACGGCGGTGACGGCCGCGACGAGGGCCCACGGTAGACCTACTCCGGCCACGACCGACGCGGCCACCACCGCCGGCCACCAGGGCAAACACCGCCCCAGGCAGCTCACGCCGAAGAGTACCGTGCCGGCGACGGCCACGGCCGTCGGGTCGAAGCGGGCGATCAGTCGGCCGACGACTACGCCGCCGGCCACCGAACCGACACCCTGGGCGCTGACCAGTACGCCCAGGAACGTGATCGGCAGCCCGAGGGCGTCGGTGACGATGGCGTAGCCGGCGGCGGTGGCGAAGCCGGACATGCCGATCGCCACGGTTGCCAGCACCACCGGCAGCCGGATCGCCGGCGAGCCGAAGAGCACGGCCAGGCCGGCGCGGACACCCCGGGCGCGGGGCGCGGCGGATGACGGCGTACGGGTCAGGCGCAGTGCGGCGTAGCCGGCGGCGGCCAGGGCCGGCAGGCCGGCGGCGAGCAGCGCGACGACGGGCCCGCCCTGCCAGGCGTACAGGCTGGCACCGGCCAGCGGGGCCACGAGTTTGACGCCCTCCTGGGCGCTGGAGCGCCAGCCGTTGACGTTGCCGAGTTCGGCGGGGGAGAGGGCGGCGGGCAGCAGGGCGCTCTCGCCGGCGTCGATCAGGACGTACGCGACGCCGTAGACCGTGGACACGACGTAGAGGAGCCACACCTGATCGGGCCCGCGGACCGCCAGCAGGGTGGGCAGGGCGGCGGCGAGGGTGAGGTTGGCGGCGATGATGACCGGGCGTCGGGGCAGCCGGTCGACGAGACCGCCGAGCCACGGGCCGGCGAGAGTGGGCGCGTACACGCAGATGGCGGCGAGCGCGGCCAGGCTGGGGGACGCGGTGAGGTCGAAGATCCAGAGGCCGGTGACCAGGGCCATGGTGCTGCCGCCGAAGCCGGACAGCAGGGACACCAGCACGAACAGGACCGCGTTGCGCCGCACGAGCCGCTCCCAGGATTGAGTCGAGGTGACTCAGAGCCTCACTCCTGAGTCGAGTAGAGGCAAGACAGGTCGGCGTAGGTCAATGATCTGTTGACAGCGCGTTGATCAGTTCCCGGGTGACACCGCGTACCGGCTTGGGTAGGCCCGGTCCGGAGCGGGCGAGGTCGGTGGCGACGTGCCGGGCCAGGTCGTGGAGGCCGCCTGGCTCGGCCGCCAGCGCGAGCGCGGTGGTCCGCCGGATCAGCGCGGCCCGGGGGAAGCGGTTGTCCCAGCGGCGGTCCGCGTCGATCCATCGGTGCAGGCTGGCGAGGACGGCCCGGAGGTTCGCCACATCTGTCGGCCAGTTCCGGTCGGCCGCCGCCCGACGGGCCTGCCGGGTGGCGACCAACCGCTGGCGGCGTTGTTCGGCGGCCTGCCGGCTGCCCAGCCCGAGCGCCTCGGCGACCTGGGTCCAGGTGGCACCGGACTGTCGGGCCCGATCGATGAGGTCCAGCTCGGCGTCGTCCAGCCGCTGGCGGGCGGATGGGATGGCGGTGAGGCGGTCCAGCGGCTCAGGCACCTGTCAACGCTACATTGACACCGTCGGCCGTCGGCCGGGCCATACGGGCGCCTCCGCAGTGGACTGTCGGCCAGCGGCCGGGCCCCGGAGGTGGGCTGCGTGCCGGGTCAGGCGGCGGCCGGGTTCCGGCCGGCACGCTCCTGGGCCCAGTTGGGCCGGGTGGCCGGTGCCGGCCAGTTCTGCTGCGGCGCCTGCGGCTGGGCCGCCTCGTCGGTCCGGTCGCCCTGGGCCAGGCTGAGGGCGCGCTGGGCCTGCTGCCACGGGCCGCAGGGCCATTCCTCGCCGGCGCAGATGAGGTGGACGCAGCCGCCCTGCTCGGCCGGGGCGTGAGTATCGGCGACGTCCAGGGCTAGCCGCCACAGCAGCGGATCGGTCACCTCGTCGGGACGGTCGGTGACGTGGCTTGGCCGGTCGGCGTTCTCGGACACGCGTGATCCCCCCTCGTTTCGAGCCTCAGGCTCCTGTCTCCAGTTTGCCCGCAGGTCAAACGCACTTCCGAGCCCGCTTGAAAAGAGGTGGGCAGCCTCACCTGTCCATTCTTTGGGATGATTGACAGACCGGCGAGCGCGGGCGAAGGATGTTCGCAACCTGATCACTCCTATGTGCCGGGGTGTGACGCTGCGTAATCGGTGCTGCGGGCAGCGTCCGCGCCGGGCGCTGCGTCGTGGCTGTTTACGGGGCTGAGACAGCCAAGGCGATGGCGCGAACTCCTCGTCCGTGCCGCACGCCGAGAAGAGGGGCCACAAGCCTCATGTCTCATCTCCGTACTCGTTCCAGGTGGCGCTACCGACTACCCGTCTCCGCCGCCGTGGCCACCGGCGCCGCCCTGCTGTTGCTGGCCAGCCCACCGGCGGTGGCCGTCGTGCCGCAGGCCACCGCCCCCGAACCCGCGTCCGCCTTCAGCCCCCCCGACCTCGGCCGACTTGCCGACGAGCAGGCCAATGTCATCGAGGTCCTGTTGGCCGACACCGACGAGTTGGATGCGCTGGTGGCTGCCGGCGTCGACCTCGACCACCACGTGGACCGGACCGAGGACGGCATCGTCGTGCACGCCGTGGTGACCGGTAACGAGGTCGCCACCCTGACCGCCGCCGGGTACAAGTTCGGCAAGGTCCTGCACACCCCGGCCGATTCCGCGGCCCGGATCGCCGAGCGCGAGGCGACCATCGCCGAGCACCTGGCCGACAACCAGGAGTTCAGCGCCGCGGCGGGGATGGCGGCCCGGGCGGCCGTCTCCGATGTCAAGATCATCCGCGCCGACTACTTCACCAACGGCACCACTCAGGTGCTGTCGGTGGAGGCGAAGTGGGCGCAGGGCCAGACCGTCAGCACCGCACTCACGGTGCAGCGGGACAGCGGGCCGGGCACCGAGATCGGTTCCGGCGGGTCGCAGAACATCACCCGCTTCGTCGACGGCGGGGTCTACATGTACCACCGGGGCGCGGCGACCGTGACCAGCAAGCCGGAGTACGTCCGGATCACCAGCCCCACCGGTGACGTTGCGGTGGCCAAGGTGACCGAATGGCTGCCCATCGAAGGCGACAGCCCCGAGGGTCCCGGCTACCAGAAGGACTTCGTCACCAGCTACCTGACCCCGACGGAGCTGTACGACCGGATCAAGGCCCTGGCCGAGCAGTACCCGACCCTGTCGGAGATTGTCGAGCTGCCGCACAAGACCAACGGTTACCGGCGTAAGGCCCAGGCCGTGCTCGGCACCGCCAACGCCAGCCGCGTCGGCGTGGACTCGGTGGCCTGGGGCCACGAGGGCGGCAACGACATCTCGGTCGAACTGGCCGACCCGGGTGCCGCGGACTCGGCGCTGACCGTGACCGTCACCGGCAACCAGGTCCGCGTCGCTCTCGCCACCAACGGCAGCGGCGCGGTCACCAGCACCGCCGCCGAGGTCGCCGCCGCGCTCAACGAGCAGGCCGGGACGCTGCTGACGGCGTACACCTACCGGGGCAACGCGGGAGCGGGCGTGGTCGCACCGGCCGCGCCGACCCAGCTGTCGGACGGCCTCTCCGCACCGGAATCGGTCTCCCGTGACCCGCACCCGGTGTACGCGATCCGGATCGGCAAGGACCGCGACGGCTCCAAGCTCGGTGTGCTCGCGTACGCCCAGGAACACGCCCGGGAGTGGGTGCCGCCGTTGGTGACCGTCGAGACGGCCGAGCGGCTGCTGCGCAACTACGCAAGTGACCCGAACACCCGCGAGCTGGTGGACAACCTGGACATCTGGATCGCGCCGTCGATCAACCCGGATGGCGGGCACTACTCGTTCTACGACTTCAACTCGCAGCGTAAGAACATGACCAACCACTGCACGCCGGAGACGAACGGAGACTTCCTCGGCCGTACCTCGTGGGGTGTGGACAACAACCGCAACTACACCGAGTACAGCCTCTTCGACGGCTACTCGGGTGCCTCGGCCAGCTGCACCAGCGGCACGTACGCCGGGCCCAGCGAGCTGTCGGAGCCGGAGAACAAGAACGTCGACTGGCTGGCCTCCCGCGGGAACATCAAGTTCTCGATGAACCTGCACTCCTCGGGCAACTACTTCATGTGGTCGCCCGGTTCGTACGCCACCCCGGGCCGGATCTCGGCGCCGCGGCCCACCCTGGCCGAGGAGTCGCTGTTCTGGGGTGCCTCGTCGCGGATCCTGACCGCCATCAAGCGGCACCGCAACCTGGCCGTCACCCCGGCGCGTACCGGCCCGATCGCGGACGTGCTCTACTCGGCGGCCGGCAACTCCGGTGACATGCTCTGGTACAAGTACGGCATCTACGCCTGGAACTTCGAGGTCGGCACCTCGTTCCAGCCGCCGTGGGCCTCCGCACACGAGGAGACCATGGAGTTCTCCAACGGCCTGGTGGAGATGCTGCGGGTGGCCCGTGACTACGACACGGACCAGGCGGCGCCGACCAGCTCGGTGCAGGTCGAGGGGAGCGCCACGGCCGGCATGGTCGACGTGACCTTCGCCACCAGCGAACCGGCGGCGGTGTTCTACACGGTCGACGGCACCCGTCCGACGCTGGAGTCCACGCTCTACGGCTCGGCCGGCGTCCGGGAAGGCGGGGAGACGCTTACCCTGCCGGCCGGCACGACCCTGCACTGGTTCTCGGTGGACGCCAGGGGCAATGTGGAGGGCGGCTACCTGCCCGACGGCTCCGGCGACAACCACCGGAAGCAGAAGCTGTACGACCCGCAGGAGCTGCCGCTGACGACCACCGTGCAGGTGCGGTGCGTGGCGGGCAAGGCGTACCTCGGGGTGCAGGCGTTCAACGACCACGACTCGGCCGTGGCGATCACCCTGGAGAGCGCGTACGGCAACAAGTCCTTCGCCAACGTCGCGCCGGGCGCGAACGCCTTCCAGCAGTTCAACACCCGGGCGAACGCGGTCTCGGCCGGTTCGGCCACCGTCCGCGCCACCGGAACGCTAAGCGGCGAGGCGGTGACGACCGTGGTGACCAAGGAGTACGCGGGCGTCAACTGCGCCGACCCCCGTCCAGCCCGGTAACTGTCAGCAACAACGGAGAATCGCATGAATACATGGAGTCGTAAGCGGCTGCTCGCGGCCGGTGCCGCGGGTGCCATGCTGGCCGGGTCGGTGGCGATGGCGTCGCCGGCGGCGGCCGAGCCGGGGGACAGCGCCGACGTGTCGGTGACCGTCGACATCGAGGAGATCAAGGAACCGGGGGTGCTGGCGCTCTCCATCGCCGGTGACTCGGTGGCGTTGGCCGAGGACGGTTCGACGCTGCTGGTCCGCCAGTTCGTCGGCACGCTGCCGACGGTGACGGTGACCGACACCCGCACGACGGACGAGGTGCCCGAGAACGCCGCCTGGGCGGTGCTGGGCAGCGCTACCGACTTCGTCGGCAGCGCCGGCCAGGATCCGATCGGCGCGGGCCACCTGGGTTGGAAGCCGCGGCTGCTGGACGGTGGCGACACCGGCCTGGTGAGCGAGGGCGAGGAGGTCGTGACAGTCATCGACGAGCCGACCCAGCCCGGTAACAACGTCGGTCTGGTCGACCAGGAACTGCTGGTCTCGACGTTCGACTCGGGTGCCGTCGCGGGTGGCGCGTACTCGGTAAACGCCGACCTGTTCCTGCGTACGCCGGCGGATGTCGCCGCCGGTTCGTACACCTCGACGCTGACCCTGTCGTTGTTCGAGTGAGGTGACGGGTGGCCAGGGGATCGCCGCGCGGCGGCCCCCTGGCCACCACGTCGTGGGGCGGACGTGCCGGTCAGGACGGCGCGGTCGCGGGCCGGTCGGCCGCGAGCGGCTGTGGCCGGCGGTCCGGACCGGGCGGCCGGTGGAACATCGCCTCGCCCTTGACCAGCCAGGCCACTCCGAAGGCGAGGACCGCCACCGCCTCGCACCAGAAGAACGGCCGCAGCGTGTCGCGGACCGGTTCGGCGAGGGCGTTGCTCGCCACACCGAGCGCGATCGCGGCGAGGATGGCGAGCCCACAGCTGCGGTAGACGGCGTTGCGCACCCGGGTGCCGCGGCTCGGTGGGCCGTTGACCGGGAACCGCCAGAGGCAGAACAGGGCGAGGATCGCGAAGAGTAGACCGGCGGCGATCCCGTGCACCCGGCCGAGCGGGAACGCCCCGTCGGCCAGGGCGGCGGGCGGGGCGTCGGTGGAGGTCGGCACCAGCGCCACCACCACCGCGAGTACGCCGGCCGTGGTGCTCAGCACGTCGTCGAGGCGCCGGTACCGGTAGTTGATCAGGAACACCCCGATCGCGCAGAGGCTGCCGACGAAGACGTCCCGCATCTCGCTGTGGTAGTAGCTGCTGATCGAGCTGAGCAACTCGAACCGCTGGCTGGCCAGGGCCTGACCGGCCGACAGGACGATCGGTAGGGCGATGCCGAGCGCCCCGACGCCGAGTCGCAGCCGGCGTAGCGTTCGGGCGTCCGGCGCGGGCGGGAGCGGTGCGGGTTCCATGTTTCCTCCCAGTGGGCCCGGACCAGTTCAGGTAGCTTTACTCAGCGTGTCCGCGATCAGTCGCAGCACCTGTTCGGGCGTCCAGTTGCCGGGCGGGCCGGACGGGCCGGGCGGACCCGCCGGACCAGGGGCACCAGGCGGGCCCGAGTCGCCCGGCTTGCCCGCGAAACGCTGCACGTACGCCCGCAATACCTGCTCGTATGCCGCGGGGCTGTAGGTGTCGCCGTTGGTGACCGTGCTTCCCATCGCCTTGCGACACGCGAGCAGAGCTGCCGAGGTTGCCGGGCCGTAGTGGCTGTCGATCGCACCCTTGTAGTAGCCGAGGGTTGCGAGCTGGCGTTGCAACGCGGCTACGGCGTTATTTTGATCATTGATTTTGCAGAACATGAGAGGGACTCCTCCCGTCGCGCCAGGGATGACCCACGGCTGCTCGGAGCGTTCGTGGCTCTCCCGGGTATTCCAGTGGACATGCGCGGTGTGCGGGCTGCTGCCGGTGTAGATCCGACGCTCCCACCCGAAGCTGCGGTTGGCGATCTGGCGATCGTGAATCCAGTACTGCGAGGACTCGTGCTCCTCGAAGACCACTTTGAGGCGTTCGACATCTTCCCGGTATGGTTTGCCGACCCCGTTGACCTCTACGTCCATGTCCCAGGCATCCACGGAACCGTCGGCATCGGGGTTGTGATCGCTGAAGCTTCCCTGGTGAGCAGAATCCCCGATGGTGCCGTCGGAGCGCTTGTCCCGGTTCGGGTACGCGGCGTCGACGGCCTTACGGAAGTTGGTCAGGGCTCGGTTCAGGTACCAGTTGACAGCCACCAAAGTCACCTTCTCTCTTGGCTCGGCGGGGCCGCCGCGCGTGCGTCGGTAGGCAAAGGTGTGGATCGTAAGACTCGTTGGCGTCGAGCCACGGCTGCTGGGCTTTCCAGCGACCTCAATGCGATTTGAGCGTCACTTCTCAGCCCTCGCGCCGCGGGGCTGTGTTCTCGGTAAAATGCCTGGTCAGCATGCGTCTGTAATTAAGTCGTAGCACGGTGGTGAGGCCACCGCCCAGCGGGAGCGGTGACGCGTACCGGACAGTTCCGTCCCTCGTTCGGGGGACATTTCCCGGTTCGCCGATCCCCTGCCCGGGTAAAATAAGAATTCTTCTCATGACAAGAAGGCGAATCTCGTGCGGGAAAAGGATGCGGGCCGGGTGCCTCCTGCTCGTCGTCGGGTTGGCTGCGGCCTGTAGCGCCCCGACGAAGAAGGACAACCGGCCTCCGTCGGAGACGACCGGCACCCGGGCCACCCTCACCGTGGTGGCCGCCGGTGACCTGCTCGTCCATCCCGAACTCAGCGAACAGGCAGCCGCCGATGCCCGGCAGGCCGGCCGCGCCGGCCACGACTTCACCCAGGTGCTCGCGGCGGTACGCCCCCGGGTCAGCGCCGCCGACCTGGCCATCTGTTACATGGAGACGCCGCTGGCCCCGCCGCAGGGGCCGTTCACCGGGTGGCCGTACTTCAGCGTGCCGCCGCAACTGGCCGACGCCGCCGCCTGGGCCGGCTTCGACACCTGTTCCACCGCCTCCAACCACTGTCTGGACACCGGGGTCGAGGGCATCGCCCGCACCCTCGACAACCTGGACCGGGTCGGCCTGCGCCACACCGGCACCGCCCGCAACCAGGCCGAGGCGCACCGCCCGAACGTGTTGGAGGTGAACGGCGTCAAGGTCGGCCACCTGTCGTACACGGTGAGTTTCAATGGGATCCCCGCGCCGCAGGGCCGCCCGTGGGCGGCGAACATGGTCGACGCGGACGCCATCCTCGCCGAGGCCCGCCGGGCCCGCACGGCCGGCGCGGAGATCAACATCCTGTCCCTGCACTGGGGTACGGAGTACCAGTCCGCGCCGAACGAGGAGCAGATCGACCTCGCGCGCCGGCTGCTCGCCTCGCCGGACATCGACCTGATCGTCGGCCACCACGTGCACGTGGTGCAGCCCTTCGAGAAGATCGGCGGGAAGTGGGTCGCCTACGGGATGGGCAACCTGACCACCCGGTTCGGCGACGGCTCGCCGGAGAACACCCAGGACGCGGTGGTCCCCGAGTTCACCTTCAGCCGCAACCCCGCCGGCCGCTGGGAGGTGACCGCGGTGAACGTCCTGCCGACCTGGATGCAGTACCACCCGGCCGCCCGGGTGGTCGACCTGAGCACCGCGACCAACGACCAGACGCTGCCAGCCGAACAACGCGCGCAGTTCGCCGACGCCCGCAAGCGGATCACCGGCATCGTCAACGAGCGGGGTGCCGCCGCCGCCGGCCTGAGCATGCCGGAGTGATCGCGTCGGCCCGGCCACTGTGACCCGGCCGACCACCGGCCCCGCTGCCGACTGGCCGGTCCTGGCCGCCCGCTGGCCGGACCCCGTCAGTCGGCGGGGCGGTCCGGGCCGCCCGCTGGCCAGACCCGTCAGTCAACTGGCCGGTCCGGGCCGTCGGCTGGTCGGGCCCCGTCAGTCGGCGGGGCGGTCCGGGCCGTTGGCTGGCCGGTCCTGGTGGTGGGCGAGGGCGCGGCGGAGGTTCGCCCCGAAGACGTCTGCCCGCTCGGTCGGGCAGAGCTGCTCCAGCCCGACCGGTTCCAGGGTCTGGCTGAACGAGACGTTGTCCAGGCTGGGCGGGAAGTCCGACCCCCAGTAGAGCCGGCGGGTGCCGAAGTGTTCCAGCAGCAGCTCGACGAAGGGACGGGCCGCCGGATGTGGCCAGGCGTGCGCGGGCTCGCTGACCGCGTACAGGCCGGAGATCTTCACCCCGACCTGCGGCAGCCGTGCCAGGTCGAGCAGCGGCCGTAGGGTCTCGGCGGCCGCCTGCGGCGTCGGCGGTGCGGGCCGGCTGCCGGGTAGCCCGAGGTGGCTGAAGAGCACCGGGCAGGCGTCCAGGCCGGCGAGCGTGGCGCCGAGCCGGGCGGTGGCGGCCGGGGTGGCGTTGAGGCTGATCAGCGCAGCGGCGGCGGCCAGCCGGGTGCTCGCCCTGGTCACCCAGGCGGCGAAGCGGTCGGCCTGGTCGGCGTCGGCCAGGTATGCGGCCACCCCGACGAACCCGGCGGCCCACAAGCGTTCCAGTTGCCCGTCGGTCGGGCCGTCCGGTGCGACGTAGGCGACCGGGGCGATCCAGGGGTGGGTGGCGGTGAGGCTGGCCAGGTAGTCGTTGTTGCCGGCGAAGCGTGCCTCGCCCTCGTAGCCGATGACAAGCGCCCGGTCGATGCCGTGCACCCGGCGGAAATCCTGGTACATGGCGAGCTCCTCGCCGCCGGCGGGGGAGCGCCCGTACCGGCCCGGGTAGCCGTGCGCGAACAGGTGCAGGTGGGCGTCAGCGCGATCCATGGTCACGGACCATAGCCCAAATTTTGGCTGGTTATTGACGTGGCCACCCCCCTGATTTAGGTTCTTGTC
The DNA here is from genome assembly GCF_059553435.1 of Micromonospora sp. PRAS1. NCBI lineage: Bacteria > Bacillati > Actinomycetota > Actinomycetes > Micromonosporales > Micromonosporaceae > Micromonospora > Micromonospora sp. PRAS1. Next base: position 35,152 of record NZ_JCANNB010000038.1, on the reverse strand, counting down.
TCAATTAGGTCCGGATTGCAGGCCGCGAGCGAGGGGTGGACCGAGTGGTGCGGGGACATGACGGGGTTGATGAGCTGGTACGGCTGAGGCGTCAGCTCCACCGCCACCCGGAGCTGCGGTTTGCGGAGCAGCAGACGGCCGCCACACTGGCCGCCAAGCTCCAGCCGCTCGGTCGGGTACGTACCGGCGTCGCCGGCACAGGGCTGCTCCTGGAACTCGAAGGAGCCCTTCCCGGGCCGATGGTCCTCCTTCGGGCCGATATGGATGCCTATCCCGTTCAGGACACCAAGACCGAGCCGTACGCGTCGGCCAACGCCGGGGTCTGTCACGCCTGCGGACACGACGTGCACATGACCGTCGCGTACGGCGTGGCGGCCCGGCTCGCGGCGGAACCACCGGCTCGGGGCGGCCTGGCCGTGCTGTTCCAGCCCGCCGAGGAGATTCCGTTCGGCGAGGAGTCCGGGGCCGCCGCCGCCCTCGCCGACGAGGGGCTGCGCGGTCGCCGCTTCGACGCGGTGCTCGGCCTGCACTGCTGGCCGCAACTGCCGGTCGGCACGCTCGGCGTGGACCGGAGCACGGCGATGGCGGCCAAGGACGCGTTCCGGATCGAGATACTCGGTCGGGCCGCGCACGCCGCCACCCCGGCGCTGGGCCGCGACGCGATCCTCGGCCTCAGCGGCATCGTGAACCTGCTGCACGCCGCAGTGGCCCGGGCCCGCAACGCCGACGAAATGGTGGCGTTCAACATCGGCACCATCGCCGGTGGCGCCAGCCAGAGCCAGGTCGCCGGGTACGCGGAGGCGACCGGCACGCTGCGCACCCTCGACGAGGGCACCCGCGAGCGGCTCAAGACGGTAATCGAGCGGGTCGCCCGCCAGCAGGCCGCCGCGCTCGACCTCGGTGTCCGCTTCACCTGGGCCAACGAGATGCCCGCGGTACGCAACGCGGCCGAACTGGTCGCGCTGGCGCACGCCGAACTGCCCGGCCTGGTGGAGGTGGCCGACCTCGCGGTGCCGCCGCTGACCACCGACGACTTCGCGCTGCTCGGCGCGCTCGGTCCCAGCCTGTACGTCAAGCTCGGCGTCACCGGTGAGCGGGGCGGCGCGTCACTGCACTCCGGCGCGTTCGACGTCGACGAGCGCTGCCTCGAGGTCGGCGTGACCGCGCTGGAACGACTCACCCGGGCCGTGCTCGACGGACGACTCGCCACCGCCCCGGTGGCTGCCAACCCGACCGTGCCGGCCGCCACCACGTCCGGGCCGGACGCGACCGCCGCGGCGCTGCCGGTATGAGGCACCAACGCATCGAGGTCGCCGTGGTCGGGGCGGGCGCGTTCGGGCTGCGGCACGTGGCCGCGTACCGGTCCCTCGGAGTCGCGGTGACCGCGCTTGTCGACCCGGATCCCGGCGTACGGCAGCGGGTCGCCGCCGAGTACGACGTGCCGCGCACCTTCGGCACGGTCGAGGACCTCCTCGCCGCCGGGGTGCCGCAGGCGGCCTCGGTGTGCGTGCCCGGACCCGCGCACCGGGCGGTCGCCGTCGCCCTGCTCGGCGCCGGCGTGCCGGTCCTGGTCGAGAAGCCCCTCGCGGCGACGGTGACCGACGCCGCCGCGATCGTCGCCGCGGCGCGCACCCACGAGGTGATCTGCCAGCCGGGGCACATCCTGCGGCACAGCGCCCCACACCGGGCGCTGTACGACGCGGTCCGGGCCGGTGGGCTCGGACAGGTGCTGGCCGTCTCCTCCCGTCGGGACCGGCCGCGCACGCTCAGCCGGCTCTTTCCCGACGAGCACCCGGCCCTGCTCACCGCCGTGCACGACATCGACCTGGCGATCTGGTACGCCCAGTCGCCGGTGGTCGAGGTCCGTGCGGCGGCCCGGACCCGACCCGGATCGGCATCACCGGTCCTGGTGTGGGCGGAACTTCGGCACGCCAACGAGGTGGTGTCGTCGATCCGCAACAGTTACCTCCTGCCCGAACACACGCCCAACCACACCTCGGACCTGGTCGAGGTGTACGGCACCGACGGGGTCGCGCACGTCGACCTCGGCCACCCCACCCTGCTCGTCCAGGGCGAGCAGACCGAGGCGCCGGACTGGCTGCTTTCGCCGGTCGACGGCGGCGGTGCCCTCGCCGCCGAACTGCGCCACTTCGTCGGTCAGGTGACCGGCACCGAGTCGTCGGCGGTCGTCCCGCTCGCCGACGGGTTGCACGTGGTGCAGGTCGCCACGGCCATGGCCGACAGTGCCGCCGCCGGTGGCGCGCCCCGTCGGATCTCCCCCGAACCCCTCTCCTGACAGGAGTTTGCGCCGATGTTTCGACGTAGATTGACAGGTGTCCTCGCCGCCGGTGTGGCCACCGCCGCGCTGCTCGCCGGATGTGGCGGTGGTGGTGACGCCGCCGCCGACGGCCCGGTGACCCTCAAGGTGCTCACCTGGGAACCGGGCGGCACCGAGTACTGGCAGCAGGTGAAGACGGCCTTCGAGGCCAGCCACCAGAACATCAAGCTGGATCTTCAGTCGGTCCCGTTCGACAAGTACCCGGAGGTGCAGGGGCCGTACATCACCTCGCAGTCCGGGCCGGACGTGATGGCCAACAACGCCGGGCTGGAGCTGTTCGACCGGCGCGGGGCGTACGTGCCGCTGGGCGACAAGGCCGCCGAGATCAACAAGGATCTGGTCACCTACAGCGGGGCCTGCGAGGAGTTCGACACCAGCAAGCCCTGCTACGGCGTGCCCTTCTCGTACCAGGGCAACGTGCTCTACTACAACAAGGACGTGCTGACCGCGGCCGGGCTGGACCCGGAGAACCCGCCGGCCACCTGGGACGAGTTCGGCGCGGCCTGTGACGCGGTCAAGAATGCCGGCAAGACCTGCCTGGCGCTGGGGCTCTCCGGCACCTTCCCGGCGTACTGGGACTTCCCGGAGATCGCCCGCAACTACCTGACCGAGGACGACATCCGCGGCCTGCTCAACGGCACCCTCTCCTGGAAGGACCCGAAGCTGGTCCAGGTCCTGGAGAAGCTGGCCGAGATCACCACCAAGGGCTGGACGAACAAGAACGCCCCGTCGATCACCATGCTGCCCGACGGTGCCGACATCTTCCAGCGCGGTGACGCCGCCTTCGCCGGCACCATCATCTCCGACGCGGTGAACTGGGAGGCGTTCGGCAAGGCCCTCGGCGACGACAAGCTCGGCGTCACCCGCTGGCCGACGATCAACCCGGCCGCGCCGCTGGCCGGCAAGTTCTCCGGCATCGAGGGCGCCGTCTACGGCGTGACCAAGTGGAGCGAGAAGAAGGAAGCCGGCCTGGAGTTCATCAGCTGGCTGGCCGGCAAGGAGAACGGCGAACTCTGGGTGAAGTACGCCAAGGGGCAACCGCTGAACAAGAACGTGGACCCGGCGCTGCTGCCCTCGTCGCCGGCGTTCAAGAAGATCCAGGAACTGATCGCCGACCCCACCCTGCACGCCGGTGTGATGCTCTCCGGCCCGGAGGCCGACGCGCTGGCCCGGGGCTGGCAGCAGATCACCCTCGGCCAGCTCACCGTCGACAAGTGGGCCGAGCAGATGCAGCAGGCGCTGGAGCGCAGCCCGACGAAGCAGCAGGGCAAGTAGTCGCCGCGGGTGGGGTGGCCGGACGCCACCCCACCCGACAGCCCGGGGGAGGACAACCCGATGAGCATCTCCACCGCGCCGGCCGCCGAGCCGGCCGTCGCGCCGACCCCATCCTCGCCGGTACGCCGTGGCCGGCGGCCCCGGCACGCTCGGGAGTGGTGGTTCGGTGCCCTGCTGGTGCTGCCGGCACTGGCCCTGGCGGTCACCTTCAAACTGGTGCCGCTGATCCGGGGCGTCATCACCAGCTTCGAATCCTCCAGCGGGTTCGGCGACAGCTCCTTCGCCGGGTTCGACAACTACACCCGGATGTTCGACGACCCGGTGGTGCTTGCCAGCTTCCGCAACGCCCTGCTGGTGGTGGCCACCCTGCCGGTCTGGATCGTGGTGCCGCTGGTGCTGGCGGTCCTGATCCACCAGCGGGCACCGGGCTGGAAGTTCTTCCGAGCCGTCTACTTCGTCCCGTACACCATCGCGCCGATCGTGGTCGGCATCATGTTCCGGCAGATCCTCTCCCCGGACGGCCCGATAAACGCCCTGCTGCGGTCGGTCGGGTTGGAGCCGCTGGCCATCGAGTGGCTCAACGGGCAGAACAGCGCCCTCTTCTCGCTGGTCGCGGTGGCGCTGTGGAGCTTCTTCGGCCTGGGTGTGATGACCTACCTGGCCGGGCTGTCCACCATTCCGGAGGAGGTGCTGGAGGCCGCGTACCTCGACGGTGCCGGGTTCTGGCGGCGACTCTTCGCCGTGGTGGTGCCGATGCTGCGCCCGACCGTGGCGTACTGGAGCGTGCTCTGCGCCTCCGGCGTACTGATCTGGCTCTTCCCGCTGATCTACGCGCTGACCCAGGGTGGCCCCGGCAACGCCACGATGCTCCCCGAGTACCTGGTCTTCCTCACCACCTTCCAGTTCCTGGACCGGGGGTACGGCTCGGCCATCGGCATTGCCCTGTTCGTCTTCGTCGCCGTGTTGTCGATCTTCAGCGTGCGGCACATGTTCAAAGAGGGGACCCGGAAGTCGCGATGAACCGACGACACTCCGCCCAGGTCGGGCGCTACCTGTTGGTCTTCGCGTTGGTGGTGGTCGCGGTGGCGGCGCTCTACCCGCTGCTGTTCACCGTGGTCAGCTCGCTCAAGACGCAGACCGGGTTCGCCCGGGACCCGCTGGGGCTGCCGGCCGGGATCACCTTCGAGAACTACGTCGAGGCGTTCAAGCGGATGGACATGCCCCGCCTGCTGCTCAACTCGATCATCACCACGCTCGGCGGGCTGGTGCTCTCGGTGCTGGCCGCGATGCTTGTCGCGTACACCGTCACCAAGCTCCGGTTCCGCGGCGGCAAGCTGGTGTTCCTGTTCATCATCATCACCCTGACCATTCCCAGCCAGGCGATCATCTACCCGCTCTACCAGACCGTGCTGGACCTGGGCATGTCCGGGGAGTACCAGGGGCTGATCCTGGCGTACGCGGCGTTCGGTCTGCCGCTGGGCACGTACCAGCTCGCCGGCTACTTCCAGCAGGTGCCCGACGAGCTGATCGAGGCGGCCCGGGTCGACGGCGCCGGACACTTCACCATCCTGTTCCGGCTGCTCGCCCCGATCGCCACCCCGGCCCTCGCGGCGCTTGCCATCTTCAACTTCGTCTGGATGTGGAACGACCTGCTGCTGCCGCTTGTCATCATGGGCGGCTCGGACTCGAAGACGTTGATGGTCGGTGTCTCGCTGCTCAGCGGCCAGTACGACGTTTCGGTGCCGCTGGTCAGCGCCGGCCTGATCGTGGCCCTGCTCCCGGTGCTCATCATCTACCTGGTGTTCCAACGCCAGCTGGTCTCCGGCGCGCTCGCCGGCTCCGGCAAGTGAGTACGCCGCCGGACCGGCCCGACCCGGGCACGCCGACGTGTCCGGACGCGGGTCGACCCGGTCCCGTCCCCGATCCCGGCACCGGATCGGGGGCGGGACCGGCCCATGGTCCGGGGATCCAGGTGTGCCACCTGTACCGCCTGCGCCCCGGCGCGGAGGCCGAGTACGAGCGCCGGCACGTCGAGCTGTGGCCGGAGATGGCCGCCCTGCTCGACGAGGCCGGCGTGTACGACTACCACATCTACCGGCACGGCCTGCTGCTGATCTGCGTGCTGCGTACCCGGTGGGGCTTCGAGCACGCCAGCCGGGTCACCGGCGCCTCGCCGGTGCAGGCCCGGTGGACTGCCTCGCTGGCGCACCTGTTCGCCGAGATCGCCGACGCCGACGGCGAGCCACTCTGGGCGTACCCGGTCTTCCACCACCCGGGCCGCCCGCCCGACCCGGACCGCCCGCCCGACGCGGACTGCCCGCCCGACGCGGGCCGCCCGCCCGACGCGGGCCGCCCGCCCGACGTGGACTGCCCGTCGGACGCGGGCCGCCCGCCCGACGTGGACTGCCCGTCGGACGCGGACTGCCCGCCCGACGCGGGCCGCCGGTCGGACGCGGAACGTTAAGAAGGGCCCCCTGCTATGCACCAGGCGTTAACAGGGGGCCCTTCCTTACAGCTAGACGGCGTAGGCGATGGAGCCGTCGGCGCGGTGCGGGATGCGGGTGAGCGGGCGGCCGGTCAGGTCCAGTGGGGTCTCGTCGGTGAGGTCCAGGGTGACGCCGAGCCCGGGTGCCTCGGGGATCGGCAGGAAGCCGCCCTGGCGGCGGACGCAGGCGCGGGCCGGGCCGTCGGCGAGCTGGTCGTCGAGGGGGGAGTACTCCTGCGTCACGAAGTTCGGGATCGCCGTGTCCAGCTGCACCGAGGCCATGGTGAGCAGCGGCCCGAGGCAGTTGTGGCTGACCACGGCCGCGTGGTACGACTCGGCCAACGCGGCGATCTTGCGGGCGTGGCTGATCCCGCCGGCCAGGCCGAGATCGGGGCGGACGTACTGGGCGCCGCCCTGCGCCAGCAGCTCCTTGAATTCCCAGATGGTGTGCAGCCGCTCGCCGTTGGCCATCGGTACCCCGAGCGCGCGCCGGGTGACCTCGGCCTGGCTGCTCACGCTGTCGATCTGGATCGCGTCCTCGACAAGCAGCGGGTGCAGCCGGCCGAGGGCCGGGACCACCGCCTCGGCCTGCAACGGGGTGAGCTTGCGGTGCAGCTCGATGAGCAGGTCGACGTCGGGGCCGACCGTGTCGCGGACGGCGGCGGTGGTCGCCTCGGTCTCGGCGACGAGCCGGGCCAGCGACAGGTCACCGTAGTTCGCCGGCAGCGGGTCGAACTTCACTGCGGTGAACCCGTCGGCGACCGCCGCGCCGGCCTGCTCGGCGAGGTCCGGCGCGCCGGTGCCGGGCAGCAGCAGGTGCAGCCGGATCCGGTCGCGGACCCGGCCGCCGAGCAGCTGCCAGACCGGCACCTCGAAGCGTTTGCCGAGCAGGTCCCAGAGCGCCAGGTCGATCGCGGAGACGGCGGCGGTGAGCACCGAGCCACGGAACGGGCCCATCCGGTAGAGGTGGTGCCAGTGGTGCTCGATCCGGTTCGGGTCGGCACCGAGCAGGTACGGGCGGAACGCCTCCACGACCGCGTGCACGGCGGTCGGATAGCCCCAGCAGGCGGACTGCCCGACGCCGACCAGCCCGGTCGACGTGTGCACCGCGACGAAGTGCGCGTCACCCCGCACCACCGACTCGACGGCGGTGATCTCCATGCTGCCCCCAAATTAGAGACCTATAACGGCCACAAACTTGCTCATGCACTCTTCCATAGCTTGATGTCCCTGGTCTAGGCTCCAATCCGAACGAGCCGGAATAGGGCTCTAAATCATCTGAGGGGGTGTGATGGGTCTGCCGGACGACTACCGGGCGATGGCCCGGATCCGCCGGTTCGAGGAGCGGCTGACCGCCCTCAAGGACGCCGGCGAGATCCCGGGCTCGATCCACCTGTGCAACGGTCAGGAGGCCATCCCGGTCGGCGCCGCCCGCACGCTGCGCGACGGTGACCACGTGACCGCGACCTACCGCGGGCACGGTTGGGCGCTGGCCCGGGGCGTGGACATGGCTGGGTTGTTCGCCGAGATGATGGGCCGCGACTCGGCCATCAACGGCGGTCGGGCCGCCTCGCCGTACCTGTCCGACCCGGGACGCTGGTTCCTGGGGGAGAACTCCATCGTCGGCGCCGGGGTGCCGATCGCCACCGGCGCCGCGCTCACCGCACAGCGCACCGGCAGCGGTGCGGTCTCGGTGGTCAGCATCGGCGACGGCGCGATGAACCAGGGCAACGTGCACGAGGCGATCAACCTCGCCGCCGTGCTCGACCTGCCGCTGGTGCTGGTGGTGGAGAACAACGTCTACTCGGAGATGTCCCGCATCGAGGACATGGTCCGGATCCGTCAACTCGCCGAGCGGGCCGCCGGGTACGGGATCCCCGGCCGGGTCGTTGACGGCAACGACCCCGACGCGGTCGCCGAGGCCGTCGCCGAGGCGGTCACCCGGGCCCGGGAGGGTTCCGGCCCGTCCATCGTGGAGGCGATGACCGAACGCCTGGTCGGCCACTACAGCGGCGACGTGCAGCACTACCGGCCGGCCGGCGAGGTCGCCGCCGCCCGGGAACGCGAGCCGCTGGCCCGCATCCGGGCCGCCGCCGACCCCGACCTGACCGCCCGACTCGACGCCGTCGACGCCGAGGTGGCCGCCGAGGTCGAGGCCGCCGTCGCCGCCGCCCGCGCCGTGCCGTACCCGGACCCGGCGACCGTCAAGGAGTACGTCTATGTCTGAGTCGTTGCGGTACATCCAGGCCGTCAACGCGGCGCTCACCTGGGCGCTGGACAGCCGGTCCGACACCGTCTACTTCGGCGAGGACGTCGCCCTGCCCGGCGGCCCGTTCGGCGCCACCAAGGGGCTGCACAAGCGGTTCGGCTCCGACCGGATCTTCGACACCCCGATCTCCGAGACCGGGTTCCTCGGCATGGCGCTCGGCGCGGCCATGACCGGCCTGCGGCCGATCGCCGAGATCATGTACGCCGACTTCTCCTTCGTGGCGATGGACCAGATCGTCAACCAGATCGCCAACATCCGCTACGCCAGCGCCGGCCGGTGGAAGGCCCCGCTGGTGATCCGGATGCAGCAGGGGTACTCGCCGGGCGCGTGCGCCCAGCACTCCCACTCGGTCGAGGCGTACTTCGCGCACACCCCCGGGCTGCGCCTGGCGCTGCCGTCCACTCCGGACGACGCGTACCAGATGTTGCGTACGGCGGTGGTGAGCGACGACCCGGTGGTGGTCGCGGAGGCCCGGATGCTCTACCCGACCCGTGGCCCGGTCCGCACCGACGCGCCGGTGGAGCCGGTCGGCGGGGCCCGGGTGGTCCGCGACGGCCGGGACGCCACGGTGGTGGCCTGGTCCCGGATGGTCCCGGCGGCCCTGGCCGCCGCCGACCAGCTCGCCGAGGAGGGCATCGAGACCGAGGTGGTCGACCTGCGCTGGCTCAACCCGCTGGACTTCGACACCGTCGGCGCCTCGATCTCCCGCACCGGCCGGCTGGTCGTCGCCCATGAGGCGAACCTGACCGGCGGGTTCGGCGCGGAGATCGCCGCGCGGGCCGCCGCCGAGTGCTTCACCGACCTGCGCGCCCCGGTGGCCCGGGTGGCGGCACCGGACGTGCCCATGCCGGCCGCCCCGGCGCTCCAGCAGGCCGTGGTGCCCGAGGCGGAGGACGTGGCCGAGGCGGTCCGCCGGACGGTCCGCCGGTGACCGCGGTCGCTCCGGCGGCGGCGGGCCTGCTCGCCGGCCGCCGGGTGGTCGTCGTCGGCGGTGCCTCCGGCATCGGGCTGGCCACGGTGCGGTCCGCCGCCACGGCCGGGGCGGCCGTCGCCGTGCTCGACGCCGACGCCGACGGCGCGGCCGGCGCCGCCGAGCAGGCCCGGGCCGCCGGGGCGACCGCCTGCGCCCACCCGGTCGACGTGACCGTGGAGGCGCAGGTCGCCGCGGCACTCGACGCGGTCGCCGCCGAACTGGCCGGCATCGACGCGGTGCTGCACGTCGCGGGCGTCATGCGGGCACAGGGGACCGACGTGGCCGAACTGCCGCTGGAGCTGTGGCAGCAGGTGATCGCGATCAACCTCACCGGGCCGTTCCTCGTCGCCAAGCACGCCGTACGGCACCTGACCGGCGCTGACCCGGTGCTGGTGCTGGTCGGCTCGAAGGCGGGCGTGCTGACCGGATCCGGGTCGGTACCCTACGGCGCGAGTAAGGGAGGACTGCACGGCCTGGCGCTGACGCTGGCCCGGCAACTCGGCCCACGCGGGATCCGGGTGCACACCCTCTGTCCCGGCGACATCGACACCCCGCTGATGCGGCGGTCGCTGGACGAGGCGCGGGACAACGGCGTCGACGGCGCCCAGGTCGCCCGGATCGAGGCGGCCCTGGGCCGCCCCGAGGACGTGGCGTCGGTGCTGGCGCTGCTGGCCGCACCGGCCAGCGCCGGCATCGCCGGCACCGTCTACACCGGCTGAGCAGCCCGACCGACGGCGAGGGCGACGACGTGGAGGCGGCAGCGTGATCGGGATCATCGGCCCGGAGGACTCGATCCGGCTCGTGCAGGAGGTGGCGGCCGGGGAGGGCCGCGCGGAGGAGGTGACCACCCGCGCGTACACCGACCCCGAGCAGGCCCCCGAACTGGCCCGCGAGCTGGACGACCTGTGCCAGGTGCTGCTCTTCACCGGGCGCATCCCGTACGCCTTCGCCGCCGGCACCGGTCAGCTGCGCGCCGAGATCGACTACATCCGGCACGCCGGCATCGACCTGTACCGCACCCTGTCCCGGATGCTGCTGGCCGGCGGCGGCCGGCTGCCCCGGGTCAGTGTGGACACCATCGAGGCGGACACCGTCCGGGAGACGTACCACGACATCGAACTGACCCCGCCCACCGACATCCTGCCGATCGCCGACTCGTCGGGCCTGCTCTTCTCCGGCCTGGCCGAGATCACCGCCTACCACCGCGAGCGGTACGAGTCCGGGGCGGTCGAAGCCTGCCTGACCTGCCTCGGCGCGGTGCACCGGGAGTTGCGGGAACGCGGCGTGCCGGTCTGGCGCGTCGAGCACACCCGCGCCTCGGTACGCGACGCGCTGCGCCGGGCCTGGCTGGCCGCCGAGGTACGCCAGTCCCGGGCCACCCAGATCGCGGTGATGATGATCGAGGTGGCCGAGTCGGCGCACCGGCCGCACGACCCGTACCAGGCCGAACGGCAACGCCTGCGGCTGCGCGAGGCGTTGCTGGAGCACGCCGAGCGGATGCGCGGGCGGCTCAACACCATCGACGACCGCACCCTGGTCATCACCACCACCCGGGGCACCGTCGAGAGCGCCATCGCCCGGCACCGCGCCGGGCACGCCTCCCTGCTCACCCTGCGCGGGGTCGACGGGGAACACGTCGTCGGCTTCGGCGCCGGCACCACCATCGCCGCCGCCGAGGCCAACGCCCGCCAGGCGCTCGCCCTGGGCCGGGGCGGCGACACGAACGTGGTCTTCCCCGACGGGGAGATCTACTCCACCCGCGAGAGCGCGGTCAAGCAGCGGCTGCGCGAGACCGCCCCCGGCGTGCTTCGGGTCTCCGAGCAACTGCGCCTCGGGCCGCTGTCCACCCGGCGGCTGCTGGAGGCGCTGCACCAGATGGACCCCAACCAGGTCACCGCCAGGGGGCTGGCCGACGCGTACGGGGTGGAGACCCGCTCGGCGCGCCGGCTGCTCAAGTCGCTGCGCGCGGCCGGCTTCGCCGAGGAGGTCGGGGTGCACGTGAGCACCGGCGCCGGCCGGCCGCAGAGCGTCTACCGGGTGGCCCTGCAACGCCTCGTCAGCGCGATCGGGGCGGACACGTGAGATTCGAATCGACCTGGCTGGTCACCGCCACCTTCGCCGCCGACGCGGCCCGACGCCGCGAACCGCACCGGGCGGCCCACCTGGCGTACGTGCGGCAACTGCTTGCCGACGGCACCGCCCTGATCGCCGGAGCCCGCGCCGACCTGCGCGCCTCCGTGCTCGTCCTGCGGGCTGCCGACGCGGCGGCGGCCCGTGCCCTTGTCGAACACGATCCGTACTGGCAACACCGGGTGTGGACGGCCGTCGACGTAGTCGACTACCTCGCCGCCACCCCGCAGTCCCTCGGGAGGTCATGATGTCGTACCGCCAGCTCTCCGGCGTCCAGGTGCTCGGTGCCGAACACGCGCCGTTCGCGGCAACCCTGCTGACCGGGACGTTGCGGGAGGGGGCGGAGCCCGTCCGGTTCACGCCCGACCCGACGCTGCCCGAGGGCGCCTTCCGGGTCGAGGTGCCGGCCACCGGCGAGATCCGGATCACCGGCGACCCGTTCGCCGGCCTGATCTACGCCGTGCGGGACCTGCTGGGCCGGGCCACCCCGGCCGGGCTGCCCGTCGGGGCGTACCGCAGCGCACCCGGGCTGCCGCTGCGCACCCTCTGGACCTGGGACCACTCCACCAACTGGGACCTGCGCCAACTCGGCCAGCAGGAGATCGGCGCGCTGAACCCGTACGCGAAGGGGGCCGACGCCTTCGGTGCCGACTACCGGCGGCTGGTGGACTTCTGCAGCGCCGAACGGATCGGCGGGATCGTGGTGTACGGGCTGCTGCGCGACGCGCACGGCGGCGTCGACGCGGCCCGCGAGCTGTGCGAGTACGCCAACGCCCGGGGCGTGCGGATCATCGCCGGGGTGGGCATCAACGCCTACGGCGGCATCTACTTCGACGGCCGGCACCGGTACAACCTCGCCACCTGGCTGCGCCAACGCCCCGACCTCTCCGCCGAGCTGCCGAAGAAGGTCGGCTTCGACATCGACGATTTCGGCGACCTGCACTTCCCGGCCAGCGAGTACATGATGGCCGCCTGCCCGTCCCACCCCGAGAACCTGGCCTGGCACCGGGACGCCATCGACTGGCTGCTGGACACCGTGCCGGTCGGCGGGATCAACTTCGAGACCGGCGACTACGGCAGCTGCGCCTGCGCGCGGTGTGCCGCCCGCACCGGCGGCGAGCGCACCTCCTGGTCGTACGAGGCGATGCGGTCGGTGTATCCGACGCTGCTGGACACCGCCCGGCGGCCCGGCCCGGCCGGGGTGCCGCTGCGGCACCTGGTCGAGGTGTACTGGGACAACATCTTCGACCTCGACGCGCAGCGACCGCTTGCCGACCTGCCCGACGACGTGGCGTACCAGTACTGCGTCAACCGGGGCTTCTGGTACGACAACCGGGACCGGCTGACCGGCGACCATGTGGCGGCGCTGCCGCACAGCACAAACGTGCTGCGCACCCACGCCGGATCGCAGTGGAACCGGCAGCGGCACTCCTGGGTGCCGGAGATGTACACCGACATGGCGACCCGGACCGCCGCCGCCGGGATGCGCGGGTTGACCATCTTCGCCGAGGCGTCGGCCTACCACCCGACCAACGAGATCAGCTACCTGGCGTACGCCCGGTTCACCTGGAACCCGGAGCTGACCTGGGCCGACTTCTGGCGCGACGAGGTCGCCCCCCGGTTCGGCGGCTCCGCCGAGGCGGAGGCGTTCCGCGACGGCGCGGCCCTGCTGGACGAGCCGACGGCCGACCCGGACGCGCTGGGCAAGGTGCGCGGCGACGCCCTGACGATGGTCGCCGCCACCAGCGGCGAGGTGCAGCGGCGCTGGCTGTGGCTGGCCGAGCGGGCCGCCCGGCACGCCCACAGCGCAGCCTGACCGCCCCATAGGACGTGGATATCAAGTGCCGGACCTCGTCGACTCACTGTTGTTTCGACCCGAATACAACTACTTCACCGTCCGCGATTACACACTCGTTGATCGTCCGGGTGTCGAAGCTGCACTTCGTGCAGCCAGATCGAACGTAGCGGCATCCAGCGGGGAAGAGGTCGTGGTGTCCTGCGCGCAGGGCCTCCTGAAGGTCCGGGTGTCGGTCAACATCCTGCCGCCCGGCTCCGAGCGCATGGTGGAGGCGATGACTCCACCAGCGGACTTTCACTTCACCCTTCCGTTTCCGTCCGCCCAGCTGCACGTCGGAGATGCCTTCGGAAACGCGCTGGTCCTCGACCTTCCCTCGGCCGGCCATTACGGCGTCGAGCTCCGATATCGAGGACGCGAGGAAGCTGAAGCGAAATCCAGGGAGGTGGACGAGCAATTCGTCGCGATGCCCCTGGTCGACGGTATGGCCTGGCTCGAACAGTGGGCCGGAATCGAGGAATACTGGATCGTCCTCAAGCGTTTCGCCGGCACTGTCTCTGACTAGAGGGTAAGCATCCAAGGATGCTCCTGAAGCTACCGGATGGCCTTCTCGTGCCGGGTGCCGGCAAGCAGCAGCAGGGCGAAGGCCAGCCAGCACGCGAGCAGCGCCACGCCGAAGATGCTCGGCTCCGGCAGGGGCAGTTCGGCAACCCGGTCAGTCGCGGCGCTGACGTCCTGCACAGTTGCGGTCGCGTCCTCGGGCCGCAACTGCTGCATGCTCGATCCATCGTGCCCGGCCCGGGTCGACCAGAGCAGGGTAGTGATCAATACGGCATTTCCCACAGTGAACCAGTGGAGCCTCGCCACCCAATCCTGTGGTTGTTGCGCTTTCCTGGCCAGCAACCACAGGGCGCCAACCGCAACGATGGCGGCGAAGATCGCCAATGCGAGCAGCAGATTGGTCCGAGTCACCGTGCCGTTGACGGCGGTGAGCATCTCTCGGAGATTCTCACCCTCGCGCAGGTCACGCGCACCCTGCCGGAGCAGGAACCACCGCAACGAGACCGCGAGCACCACCACTAGGGAAGCACCGAATCCCAGTGCCCTGGCTCGCGTCGCTGTCATCGCTCGACCTTCCCGTGAGTCCAGCCGCCGGCTCGCGCGGAACCGCACCGTATCAGGGGTTCGTCGACGCCGATCACTCCACCGGTTTCCGGACCTGGGGCAGGATGGTGCGGCTGCGGCCGGGGCGGGGATACGCCTCGGCGGCAGCGGCCAGCCGGGCGGCCCGTTTGACCTCCTCGACACCGTGGCCGCGCTTGGCGGCGTCGAGCACCCGGTCCGAGCCGGACTGGGCACCGACGATGATGTTGTTGTTCGCGCAGTACTTCTTGACCAGCCGCAGCGCCTTCCGGCTGACGTGCTCGGGCCGGATCTCGCTCGGGAAGGAACCGAAGAAGACCCGCGTGCACCCCACCGGCGAGGTGCGCCACGTTCGGCGCGTCGGCCAGGCCCCGGATCTGCGCGAGTTTCCCGGCCAACGCCTCGGCGTCGGGGGAGTAGAACGACCAGAGCACCAGCACCCGCTTCGCGCCGGTCGCCGCCTCCCGGATGTGTTCGGCGGTCGCCTCCGGGCTCTGGCCGAAGCGCACCTCGTACCGGGTCGCGGTGGGGTGGGTCTCCAGCGCGCCGAGCAGGACGTGCAGGCCGTACGTCACCGCCTTGGGTACCGCAGCACCAACACCAGCTCGGCAGCGCTCATGGCCGCCGATTGTGCCGGGCCGGGCCGGGACCGGGAGATCCAGGCACGGTACGCCGGGGTCGGCCCCGTGGCCGACCCCGGCGTTGCCCGGTACTACCCGGTCAGTACCGCAGCTTGTGCAGGTAGCGGTAGCCGACCTCGGCCGTGCGCTGGGGCGTCACGTCGGGGGTGTCGTTCTCGACGATGTACTCCAGCACCGAGTGCTTCCGGAAGATCCGGCCGAAATCGATCATGCCGGTGCCCAGGTCCGCCATGTCGCCGTCGGCCGCGTGCCGGTCTTTGACGTGATATTGCAGGGTCCGCTGCGGCGCGGAGCGGATGACGTCCAGGGTGAAGCCCTCGGGGTCGGCCACCCCGTCGCCGGACTGGATGCCGCCGGTGACCGCCCAGTAGAGGTCGATCTCCAGGTGGACCAGCTTCGGGTCGAGCTCGGCGGTCAGGATGTCCCAGGGACGCCGGCCGTTGCCGAGGTCGATTGTGAACTCGTGGGCGTGGTTGTGGTAGCCGTAGCGCAGGCCGGCCCGGGCCGCCGCGGCGGCCTCGGTGTTCATCTGCTCCGCCCAGCGCTTCCAGTCGTCGGCGTTCTCCGAGTACAGGTACGGCACCACAATGAACTTCTGGCCCAGTACGACCGCGTTCTGGATCTTCTGTCGCAGCGCGGCCGGGTCGGCGCTGATCCCGTCGTGGCTGGAGCTGGCCTTGATCCCGATGCTGTCCAGGAAGCGGCGCAGCTGGGCGGCGCTGCGCCCGAAGTAGCCGAGCGCCAGTTCCACCCTGGGGTAGCCGATCCGGGCGAGGTGCCGGAGCGTGGCGTCGTACCCCGGCTCGCCGTTGAGCGCGTCGCGGACCGTCCAGAGCTGGATGCTGATCAGCCCCGGAGGAACCCGCCGCCGGCCGGTGTGCCCCGGGCCGCCGGCCATCGCGGCGCCCGCGCCGATCCCCGACGAGGCGAGCCCGACACCGGCGGCCACCGCCAGTGAACCGCGCAGCAGACCTCGCCGGTCAGTGACGGATCGCCGTAACGCGGCCATCCCGTCGTAGCCGTAACACATGATGACTCCTCTCCTGGTCTACCGGCTCGGCACGATCACGACCTCGTCCGTCCCGGTCAGGGCGGGCAGGCCGTCGCCACCGGGGTCGGTGTAGGACGCGACGAAGACGGCGAACAGGTTGTCGGTGGCCGGGTCGTGACCCGACGGCACGGTGGTGAGAATGGAGCCGGTGCACCCGTTGGCGGTGGTCTGCGGGTGGCCGTGGTCGTCGTGACCGAGGATGTAGGTCACGCTGACCCGGGCACAGTCCACCGGCTGGTCGTCGGTGACCTGTACCTCGTACCGGACGGTGTCGCCGAAGTTGAACGGCTGGCCCGGCACCGGCGCGATCAGCTCCACCACCGGCGCGGCGTTGCCGACCACGACCCGCACCGACGCGGAGGCCGAGCGTCCACGCTTGTCGGTCACCTTCAGCGTCGCGTCGTAGATGCCGTTCTTGCGGTACGTGAAGGTCGGGTTGGCGGCCCGCGAGTCGACCTTGTTGTCGTCGTCGAGGTACCACTCGTACCGCAGCCGGTCACCGTCCGGGTCGGTGGTGCCCTCGCTGGAGAACTCCACGGTCAACGGGGTGACCCCGTTGGTCAGGTCGGCGGAGACCTGCGGCACCGGGCTGTGGTTGCCGTCCCAGCCGATGTAGTCGATCCGGGCGAGCTGCGCCTCAGGGTTCTCGCTGAAGAAGCCGTCGCCGTACTCGAGGACGTAGAGCGCGCCGTCCGGGCCGAATTCCAGGTCCATCGGGTTGTCGAAGACGACCGAGGGGAGCACCGACTCGATCCCGCTGAGGTTGCCGCGCCGGTCCAGCTGGAAGGCCTTCACGTAGTCCCGGGTCCACTCGTAGAACAGCGGCTTGCCGTCGTAGTACGCCGGCCAACCGGACGGGGTACGCCCCCGCGTCGTCGAGCGGTCGAACCGGTACGCCGGCCCGGCCATCGGCCCGATGCCACCGGTGCCCAGCTCCGGGAAGTGCGGAGAGAGGGTGTAGCCGTAGGAGACCTCGGCCTGCTCGACGGGCGGAAGCTCGCGCAGCCCGGTGTTGTGCGGCGAGTCGTTCACCGGCGCCGCGCAGTCGAAGGGCTGCCCCGACTGGCCGGTGGCGAAGTCATAGTCGACGTACGGCTGGTTCGGGCCGATGCAGTACGGCCAGCCGTGGTTGCCAGGCTTGCGGGCCACCAACCACTTGCCCTCGCCGGCCGGGCCACGTCCCGGGTCGGGTTGGCGGGCGTCCGGCGAGTAGTCGCCGACGTACAGCTCGCCGTTCTCGCGGTTCAGCTCGATCCGGAACGGGTTACGCAGGCCCATCAGGTAGATCTCCGGCCGGGTGCCCGGGGTCCCCTTCTTGAACAGGTTGCCGCTCGGGATGGTGTAGCCACCCTTGGCGCCCACCTTGATCCGCAGGATCTTGCCGCGCAGGTCGTTGGTGTTGGCCGAGCTGCGCTGGGCGTCGTACGCCGGGTTGCGGCCGTCGCGCTCGTCGATCGGCGCGTAGCCGCCGGACTCGAACGGGTTGGTGTCGTCGCCGGTGGAGAGGTACAGGTTGCCCTTGGCGTCGAAGACGATGTCCCCGCCGACGTGGCAGCAGATGCCCCGGTCGACCGGGACGTCGATGATCTGCTGCTCGGTCTTCAGGTCCAGGGTGTCCTTGACCAGGCGGAACCGGGACAGCCGGATCACCCCACGGAAGGGCGCGAAGTCCTCCTCGGTGCCCCAGGCCGGCGCGTCGCCCTCGTTGACGTCCGGGGTGGACGGGTCGTCGACCGGAGTGTCCATCGGGGGCGAGTAGTACAGGTAGACCCAGTTGTTGCCGCCCTTGCCGAAGCCGGGGTCGATCGCGACGTTCTGCAGGCCCTCCTCGTCGTGCTGGTACACGTCGAGGGTCGCGGCGATGGTGTTGCGGCCGGTGGCGGGGTTGTGCAGCCAGACGTCGCCGGCACGGGTCACGTGCAGCACCCGACCGTCGGGCAGTACGGCGAGGTCCATCGGTTCGCCCGGGCGGTCGTTGAGGGTGACCTTCTGGAAGTTCGTGTCCGGGGGAGGGCTTGTCGTCTCTGCGGCGGCCGTCGGATTGGTGGGCGCGGCCATCGAGGTGGCGGGCGGGGCGACGAGCGCGATGGTCGTCAGGCCAGCCACGGCGAGCGCGAGTCGTCTCTTCAACTGCCTCTCCTTCTGGTGAGGATCTGGTCGGGGCAGGTCGGGGACGTCCTGTCGGGGGTCTCCTCTCGGGGGTGCTCAGGCAGCACGGATCCGCCCGTCGTCGCGACGCGGGCACCGGATTCAGGCAAGGTGGGGACGGGGGCGGTCGGGGGCGGGGGAGGTCACGGTCGAGGCGATCGTCCCGTCTCGTTCACCTCGACGTAACATCCGGGCTGAAGCTAACAAAAGCAATGTCGATGTGTCTATGGCTTTCGGCAGGATCGGTGGAAACTTTCCTTCACTACAGCGAAAGCATTGTCCACACAGGAAAAACCGCTCTCAGGCCAGGTAGCTGACCTGAGAGCGGCGGGGCCGCCGGGTCGAGGGCGGCGTGACCGTCGGGTCGAGGGCGGCGGGGCCGTCGGGTCGAGGGCGGCGTGACCGCCGGGTCGAGGTTAGTCGCCGAGCCGGACGACGGCCGAGGTGGAGAGCACCGAGCGCTCCCCGTCCAGCGCCCGCACCTGGAAGTACGGGCCGGGGTCGGCCGTGCCGACCGCCGTCTCGAATCCGGTACGCATGGCGTGTTCGACCACCACCGTGAGTGACTCCGGATCGGGGCCGGCGAGCAACTGCCAGGCCCGGGTCTCCGTCGAGCCGTTCCACGAGGCGTACGCGATCCGCTGCGAACCCTCCTGCCGCAGGGCCAGGCTGGGTGGCTGCTCCGGGGTGCCGGTCCACTCGCTGCGGAACACCCGGTAGGAGACGTTCTCCCCGGGCATCCGCGCGGCATAGCGCAGGCTCCGCCAGCCGTCGCCGACGGTGTTGCCCTCGCCCGCGTACTCCGCGTAGTAGGGGTGCTGCCCCCAGCCGACGAACTCGTTGCCGTTCGGCAGCGCCTGTACGTTGCCCTGGGCGGGCGACGACAACCCCGGCCGGTGGAAGTACGTCCGCTCCATCGTGGCGGTGCCCTGCTCGACGTCCAGGTGCAACAGCAGACCGTGCGGCTGCCGCAGCGCACCGCTACCCGGCTGCCGGCCGGGGGTGCCGCCGGGCGGCAGCGGGTCGGGGCCGATCGGCTCGGGGCAGCAGCCGCCGTCGAAGAGGCTGATCCGGTTGTCCGGTCGGAACCGGGCGTCGTACTGCCAGGCGAAGTCCGCGTCCGGGCCGAGGGTGAAGTCGCTGCGGTCGCCGCCGAGCCGCCACCGGATCTGCCCGCCGGCCCGGTCGATCGCGTAGACCGTCCAGGTGTTCCGGAGCGAGATCAGCAACTGCCCGTCGGGTCCCTCGTCGACCGAGCTCAGGTGGTACGCGTCCCACACCCCGTCGGAGTGCCACGCCGCCGAGGCGGACACCCGCGACTCGGCCGGGTCGACGTGCTCCCGGACGTTCCAGGAGAAGACCAACTCACCCGTTGTCAGGTCGACCTCCTGCACCTCACTGTTGACTATGGTGCCGTCGGCCGGCCCACCGTACGGCCGCAGGTCCGCCGGCTCCACCCGGGACGCCAGGAACAGCGCCGTGCCCCGCTCGGTGAGCTGGAAATCGTACGGTTCGGCGTGGAAGCCATGATGTGCGGTGACCGTCTGGCGTAGCCGGTAGCGCGAATCCATCAGATAGAAACAGCCACCCGCCGTACGCTCCGCCGGCCCGGTCGCCAGGCTGCCCTGCCACCAGGTCAGCACCGGCTCCGTCGTCCCGGTCGCCGGGTCGAGCCAGCTCTGCACCTTGAAGTCGGCGTTGTGCAGACTCGCCGAGGGCAACGGCCGGAACCAGACCGGCTGCCCGCCGTCGTCGAGGATCAGCGCCCCGGTCTGGCCGACCAGCTCCGACCTGCTGTAGGGGGCGACGAAGATCCGACCGGGCGCGGCACCGGCCCGATGCGCGGTGACGTTCACCCGCATCGGCTGCAACTCCGGCTCGGAGACGAAGCTCCACACCTGGTCACCCGAGGTGACCACCGCCGGTTCGGCACCCTCCGGCATCGCCGTCGGCTCGGTGGCGCACGGCTGCGCGTACGCCACCGGGGTCGGTTCGAAGGGGGTGACGCCGGCAGCCGGGAGCGGACCGGCACCGGCCAGCACGACGACCGCCAGCGCTGCCGGCAGGCCGACTCTCCTCGCCCGGGCCGGCCGCGCCAACCCGATCGGGTGCGACACCATCACCACCTCCGCACTCCGGAGGGAATGTGAATATGGCTCCTACCTGGTCAAGCTACCAGTTTCCGGACGGCGAGAAGTGCTCTTCCGCTCACCTGCGCCCGGCCGCACGCAGGTGCATGACCAGCACCTCCGCCGGGATGCCCAGCACCCCGGCCAGCAGCGTCAACGGCTCCGGATGACCGCCGGCGTTCAGGTCCTCGTAGATCTCCAGCAGGCCGCGCAGCCGGGCGTCGGCGTCCTCCGGCCGCGCCGGCAGCTCGGCCAGCCGCGCCTGCACGTACCGACGCGTCACGATCCGGTCCGGGACGACCTCCCCGCCCGGGCAGGGGACGAGATGCGACTTCATCGGATGCCTCCTTCCTGAGTTGGTGGCGGCTATTGGTAAGAGCGCCGCAGGGGGCGGATTCGTACCAAGATCCGCAGGGGAGATCAGAAATTTGTGCCAGCTTTGCGGCCAGCGGCCGGGGCTATCCCGCTCACCGACGTCTGGCGGCACGCAGGTGCAGGACCAGGGTCTCCACCGGGATGCCCAGCACCCCGGCCAGCAGCGTCAACGGCTCCGGATGACCGCTGGCGTTCAGTTCCTCGTAGATCTCCAGCAGGCCCCGCAGTCGGGCGTCGGCCTCCTCCGGCCCGGCCGGCAACTCGGCGAGCCGCTCCCGCACGTACCGGCGCGTCATGCCCTGGTCCGCGACAACCTGCTCGTCGCCCGGCCGCGGCTCCTGTTCCTGTTCCTGTTCCTGTTCCTGCGGCATTGTCTGCCCACTCAACCGGCGGCGCGGCCGGGCCCGACCCAGCCACCCACGCCCACGACCCCACGCTGACGAATGACCATCGGCTGCAACTTCATCCGGTGCTCCCTCCGGGGGTGAACTGGTTGACGTTCGGTTGCTCAGGCGGTGCCGGCCTGGCGCTCGGTGCGCAGGCCGTGCTGGCGACGCTCGGCCGGTCAGCTCGTGCTGGCGACGCTCGGCTGGTTGGCTCGTGCTGGCGGCGCGCGGCCGGTCAGGTCGTGCTGGCGGCGTGCCAGTCGCGGAGAAACGCCGCGACCAGGGCTTCCGCGCGAGGGTGCGGATCGAATGCCTCCGCCACGCGGCGGCGGGCCATCAGCCCTGGATCTTGGTCCGGAACGGCCCCTATGGGGGCGCTCGCGGACCAAGGTCTCGGAGAGGTGGGTGGGTTCAGCTCAGGGCGACGGTGACGCCGCCGGAGAACGGCGAGTCGTGCAGCTTGAGTTCGGTGAGGGTGACGTCCTTGGGGATGTCGAAGACAACGACGCCGGTCACCTGGTTGCCGGGGTTGATGTCGTTGAGGAAGGTCTCGGCGTTCTTGTTGGCGTAGAGGGCCGCCTCGCCGTCGGTGGAGTACTCGGTGCCGTCGGCCGCGTACGCCTTCTGGCTGCTGCCGTCGAAGAGCTGCGCCTCCTTGCCGATGTTCTTGACCTTGAGGGTGACCAGGCAGTACTGGCCCTGGGCCTTGGCGCCGAGCAGGTCGTTGCCGACCTTGCGGACACCGCACTTGGCCGACTTGACGGTGAACTCGAACTTTCCGTCCCGCACCGCGTCGCCGATCTTCGCCGCCTTGGCGGGCTTCTCGGCACTGCCGGCGGCGGTGTCGGCGGCGGTGTCGCCACCGGCGGCGCTGCCGACCTCCTCGGCGGCTCCGGCGCCGCAACCGAGCGCGACGAGGGCGGTGGCGAGCAGGGCGAAGGTCGTGGTCTTGCGCATCGTTGTCCTCCCGATGTGAACGTGGCGGCGTCAATAAGAGCATCATCCGTGAACGCTGTCAACGGATATGATGCTTGACGGGTGTGACACACTGCGAAGGTGCAGGAAACAGCGACCATCACGGCGGCGGAGATCGCCCGGCTCGCCGGGGTTGGCCGGGCTGCGGTCAGCAACTGGCGCAAACGGCACGCCGACTTCCCGACCCCGGTGGGCGGGACGGCGACCAGCCCCGAGTTCGACCTGACCGAGGTCGAGCAGTGGCTACGCGCCCAGGGCAAGCTCCCCGAGCTGGCCACCGCCGACCGGCTCTGGCGCCGCCTCGCACCGGCCGCCGACTCCCCGGCCGCCGGCCTCGCCGCCGTCGGGACGCTGCTGCTGGCCCGGCAACGCGGTAAACGCCCCCGGCCAGCCGACCCCCACCTGGCACCGCTGCTGCCCGAGATCGACACGCTCGCCGACGAGCTGGGCACGCAGGACGCCTTCGACGCCCTCTGGCAACGCTTCTCCGCCCCCGGCCCCGGCCGCCCCTTCGCCACCCCCGACGACCTCGCCGACCTGATGGTCGGGCTGGCCGGCGTCGGCCCTGGTCGGGTCGGCGACTCCGCCGCCGCGCCACCCGGCACCGTCCTCGACCCGGCCGCCGGCACCGGTGCCCTGTTGCGCGCCGCCGTGCGCGCCGGCTGCACCGCCGCGTACGGGCAGGAACTCGACGGGGACCTGGCCCGGCTCGCCGGACTCTGGCTGGCCCTGCGCGAAGTCCCGGAGGAGGTGAGCGTGGGTGACTCGATGCGCGCCGACGCGTACCCCGGTCGCGTCTTCGACACCGTGCTCTGCCACCCGCCGTTCGGCGCCACCAACTGGGGAGACGACGAACTCGGCCACGACCCACGCTGGATCGTCGGCACCACCCCGCGTACCGAACCGGAGTTGGCCTGGGTGCAGCACGCCCTGGCCCACCTGCGGGTCGGCGGGCACGCCGTACTGCTGATGCCGCCCACCGTGGCCAGCCGCCGCGCCGGCCGGCGGATCCGCGCCGAACTGCTGCGCCGGGGCGCACTGCGCGCGGTGATCGCGCTGCCGGCCGGGGTGGCCGCGCCGCACGGCGTACCCCTGCACCTGTGGGTGCTGCGCCGGCCCGCGCCCGACGCGCCACCACCGGCGCGGACGCTGCTTGTCGACGCCGCTTCCGGCGACCTGGCCGCGACCGCCCCGCGCATCCTCGACGCCTGGCGCACCTTCGACGCGGACGCCGAGGTCGACCAGGCCGGCTTCGCCAGCGCGGTACCGGTCATCGAGCTACTGGACGAGGAGGTCGACCTCACCCCCGCACGCCGGCAACCCGCCGTCGCGGGCGAGGCCACCGGCGAACAACTGGTACGCACCAGAGAGCGACTGGCCGCCGTCGTCGGCGACCTGCCGGCGCTGATGCCGCAGGTCAGGCCCCTGCCCGAGGGGCCGGACGGCGACTTCCTGACGGTGGGGGAGCTGGCCCGCTCCGGCGCGCTGCACCTGCTCGGCCCGATCCGCGCCACCGCCACCGACGCTTCTTCCGGGGCCGGCGATCCGGCCGGAAGCGGCCCGCTGGTGCTGACCGTTCAGGATGTGCTCGGCGGCGAACCACCCTCCGGTCGCGACGACGGCCGACTCGGCCAGCAGATCCCGCTCAAGGCCGGCGACGTGGTGGTGCCGATGGTCGCCCGGCAGCTCACCGCCCGGGTGGTCACCGTCGAGGGCGTCCTGTTGGGGCGCAACCTCTACCTGCTGCGCCCCAACCCGGCGACCCTGGATCCGTGGTTCCTGGCCGGGCAGCTGCGTACCTCGACCAACGAGAAGCAGGCGTCCAGCCTCTCCGGCACGCTGCGCTTCGACATCCGCCGCGCCCAGGTCCGCCGGCTCCCACTGGCCGAGCAGCGTACGCACGGCGAGGCGTTCCGCCGGCTGGACGCCTTCGAGTCGGCGCTACGGCAGGCCGCGACCCTCGGCGCGGAACTGGTCCAGCTCACCGCCGACGGCCTGGCCCGGGGCACCATCCGGCCAGACGGAGCACCGGGCTGAGCTCAGACCTCCAGGATCTCCCAGCCGTCACCGAGCACCGTCCGGATCTGGTCGGGGTGGGAGGTCACGACGCCCGCCTGGTTGACCATCGCCAGCCAGGCGGCGTGCGCGGAGCCGAGTCGACCGGTGTGCCGAGCCAGGCCACCGATTGTCGGTGCCTCGTCGCCGTCGTCGAGATTCAGGGTGGGCACGACGGTGACCACGGCCGGATTCCGGCGCAGCATTCGCAGCAGCTCATGCTCGGTCGGGTCGAGCCGGCTGTACGCCTCCAACAGGCAGGCCAGCGGCACCGCCACCGTTCCCTCGACGTCGGCCACCGCGACCAGCGCCTCGCCGACGGCCGGCACCCCCTGCACGTACGCCAGCAGCGCGCCGGTGTCGAGCACCCAGTAGGCCCGGCTCATGCCGCCGAGGCGTCGTTCAGCTCCGAGCGCAGCTCCTCGGCCGACCGGCCCAGCAGCCCGGCGACCCGGGCGACGGCCGCCTCACGAGCCTCCGGCGTGACCTGGTGGGCGGCGAGTCGCTGGGCTGACCCGGCGGGGTCGTACGGGAACTCGCCGTGCCCGGCTGCCCGGAGCGCGGCCCGCATGTCGTCGGATATCCGGCGACGGCGCAGCGCCTCGGTGACGTACGCGGACACCTGACGGGCTGGGAGCGCGTCTAGCTGTTCCGCCACGTCATCTGGCACGGAGATCGTCACACGCCGACTCATACTCCGGAGCCTAGCGGAGTATGAATCTTGCCTCGGCGCCGACTCGCCGACCGGGCAGACCCCGGTGATCCAGGTTGACGCCGAATAACTGACAACGGCTCACATTCGGTCGGATATCCGACGCTGGTGTGACACCCCCTGGTGTCGGCGGATCCGCGCCGGTCGGAGGCGGATCACACTGTCGACTGTGGTCCGTCGGGGTGCCGTAACGCGCCAAAGGGACGGTAGCTCTCGATGGCACAGCGTTGTACGGTCATGCGTTCGTGCGGCCCGAGCGTGCCGCGAACAGGGGCACGCTTCTGGGGGCAGGGGCCATTGTGGAGGGGACCGGATGACGCTGGGCAACATCGGCGGCTACACGCTGGTCAGGCCGCTCGGGTCCGGTGGCATGGGTGACGTCTTCTTCGCGGTGTCGCCGATCGCCCAGCGGGTCGCGCTCAAGGTGATCAGAAAGCACCTGATCGAGACGCCGACGATCCGGGACCGGTTCGCCGCCGAGGTGGAGAGTCTCAAGCTGGTCTTCGGCTCCCGGGTGGCGCGCCTCGAGGACGCCGACGCCACCGGCGATCCGGCCTGGCTGGCGGTGGAGTACGTCCCCGGCGCCACCCTGCGCCAGCACGTCGACGCCCGGGGCCCGCTGCCGCTGCCGCTGGCCGCGATGGCCGGTGCGATGCTCGCCGAAGGGCTGGGCAAGGTGCACCAGGCCGGGCTGCTGCATCGGGATCTCAAGCCGCAGAACATCATCCTCGGCCCGGACGGCCCGAAGCTGATCGACTTCGGGTTGGCGGTACTCATCGACCGCAACGACTACCTGACCGAGCCGGGCGCCATGGTCGGCACCCCGGCCTACATGTCACCGGAGCAGGTCCGCGGCGAGCGGAAACTCAGCCCAGCGGTGGACGTCTACGGTCTGGCCGCGATCCTGGTCTTCGCGCTTACCGGCCACGCCCTCTATCCGCCGACCAACTCGTGGAACCTGCTGCTGCGGATCACCGAACCGAGCGACCTGCCCGACCTCTCCGGCGTACCGGCCGAGCTGGTGCAGCTGCTCGGCGCGATGCTCGCCTTCGACCCGACCGCCCGGCCGGCGCTCGCCGACGTCCAGGCCCGGTTGCTGGCCGTGGCCACCGCCACCGGCGGCAGGAACGTCCACGACCTGCGGCAGGAGGTCGCCGCGCGCACCTACGACAGCGCGACGGAACTGCTGGTCCCACCGGATCTTCAGGACCCGCACGAGGATCCCGAGGCCCCGCGGATGATCGAGCAGGGCAACACCCTCGAAGACGAGCAGGGCAACACCCTCGAAGAGGGGACGAGCACCGTCGCGGAGCCCGCACCCACGAAGGTCGACCCCGATCGGCCCGGGAGCGGCCCGCCGGTCGACGTGACCTGGCTGGTCGAGAAGCTGCGCAACCAGTACGCCCGCCGATCCACCCTGTAGGAAGGCCGCACCACCGATGACCACCCCCCAGGGCGCGACCTTCGCGCCCGGCTCCCGCATCGTCGTCCGCGACGAGGAGTGGCTGGTACGCAGCGTCAAGACCGGCACCGCCGACGGCACAATGATCAAAGCGGTCGGGGTCTCCGAGTTCGTCCAGGACGTCGAGGCCACCTTCTTCACCGCCCTTGACGCCGTCGCGCCGATGCGCCCCGAGGAGACCCAACTCGTCCGGGACACCTCCTCCCGTTTCCGGCAGAGTCGACTGTTCCTGGAGGCGGTGCTGCGGCGTACGCCCCTGCCGCGTACCGAACGCGGCCTGGCGCTGGCCGACCGGTTCCTGCTCGACCCGCTCACCTACCAGCAGCGCCCGGTCGAGCTGGCCCTCGCTGGCCTGCGCCCACGGATCCTGCTCGCCGACGTGGTCGGCCTGGGCAAGACCCTGGAGATCGGGCTGATCCTGGCCGAGCTGATCCGCCGGGGTCGGGGCGACCGCATCCTGGTGGTCTCGCCGCAGCAGGTGCTCGAACAGTTCCAGCGGGAGCTGTGGACCCGGTTCGCCATCCCGCTGGTACGCCTCGACTCCACCGGCATCCAGCGCATCCAGCAGGAGATCCCGGCCGGGCGTAACCCGTTCACCCACTTCAAGCGGGCCATCATCTCCGTCGACACGCTCAAGGACGCCGGCCAGTTCGGCCACCACCTCGACGCCACCACCTGGGACGCGGTGGTCATCGACGAGTCACACAACCTGATCAACAAGGGCACCAAGCGCAACGAGCTGGCCCGCCGGCTGGCCGCGAAGACCGACGCGCTGCTGCTGGCCAGCGCCACCCCGCACAACGGCGACAAGGAGTCCTTCGCACAGCTCATCTCGCTGCTCGACCCGGCGGCCATCGCCAACCCGAAGGACTACCAGGCCAGCGACATCGCCCACCTCTACCTGCGGCGTACGAAGATCAGCCCGGAGGTACGCGACCAGATCGGCGACCGCTGGGCCGACCGTGGCCCGTCACAGGCCATCCCCTGCCCGGCCGGCGAGATCGAGGAGCAGATCTTCGACGAGCTGACCGACGTGTGGTTGGCCGGTAAGTGGAGCGACGAGGCGGTCACCGGCCAGCACCGGCTTTTCCCGTACACCTTGTTGAAGTCTTTTCTCTCCTCGCACCGTGCGCTGCACGAGACGGTGACCAACCGGCGCAAGAAGGCCACCGGCACCGAAAGCGCGGCGCTGGACCGGCTCGCGGAGCTGACCTCGGCGATGACCGACCAGGATTCCAGCAAGCTGCGCCACCTGGTCGAGGAGCTGAAGCGGATCGGCGTCGGCCGGGGCAGCGACACCCGGGCGGTGGTCTTCTCCGAGCGGGTGCCGACCATCAAGTGGCTCGCCGGGACCGTCCCCGGGCTGCTCGGGCTGAAGCCGGACGCGGTCAGGGTGCTGCACGGCGGCGTGGCCGACAAAGACGAGCAGACGATCCTTCAGGAGTTCGAGTTGGCCGGCAGCGGGGTGCGGCTGCTCTTCACCGGCGACGTGGCCTCCGAGGGTGTCAACCTGCACCAGCAGTGCCACCACCTGATCCACTACGACATCCCGTGGAGCCTGATCCGGATCGAGCAGCGCAACGGCCGCATCGACCGCTACGGGCAGCGCCACCAGCCGCAGTTCCGCGCGCTGATCCTCACCTCCGCCCGCGAGGACGCCAAGGACGACCGCACGGTCTCCCAAGTGCTTCTCCGCCGAGAGGAAACAGCGCACCGAACCCTCGGCAGCGTGGAGGCCGCGACCGGCCTCTACGACGCGAAGGCCGAGGAGGACCGCCTGGTCCGCGACCTGCTGCACGGCAGGACCGTGGACGAGTCGTACGCGCACGTCGAGGTGGATGTGCTTGCCGACCTCTTCGGTGATGTCGGCTCCGCCCCGGTCGCCGCCGAGTTGCCGCAGGCCCGGGTGCCGAAGCTCTTCGACTCGACCCGGGATTTTGTCGACGTCGCCCTGCACGAGGTCTACGACGACCGGCCCGAGGACCGTATCGACCTGCGCCGCGAGGACGAACTGCTCACCTTCCTCGCCCCCGACGACCTGGTGCACCGGCTCACCGACCTGCCCCGCTCCTACCTGCGCGCCCACCGTGAGGGCGAGCAGCTGCGGCTGAAGGTGACCTTCGACCGTCCGCTGGCCCAACGCAAGCTCGACCAGGCCCGGCAGCGCAAGACCCCGATGTGGCCGGAGATCGCCTTCCTCAGCGACGTGCACCCGATGGTCGACTGGCTCGTCGACAAGGTGCTGATCCGGCTGGGCCGCCAGCAGGCCCCAGTGCTCACCGCCGACGTGACCGACCCGACCTTCCTGATCCAGGGCGTTTACGCCAACCGGCTCGGTCAACCCACGGTGGTGCAGTGGATGGCCGTCTCCGGCCTGCCCGGCGAGCCCACCATCGCGCCGATGGACGAGGTGCTGCGGGCGGCCGGGGTCGGCCCCGACATGGTCAACCGGGCCGAGACCATCGACACCGCCCCGCTGAGCGAGTTGCTGACGCGGGTGGTGGCCGCCGCCCGCGACCACCTGGAAGGCAAACGCGCCGAGTTCGACGCCGCCAACGCCGAGCCGCTGCGCCGCCACCGGGAACGGCTGGCCGCCTTCCAGCAGGCCAGTCTGTTCGGTGAACTGCCCGGCGCGCACCGCGAACGTCGCCGTCAGCGCGTCGACGCCACCGTCGCCGAGCAGCACGACCTGCTCGACCGCCTGGAAACCGACGGCGCACCGCTGCTCCGCGTCCTCGCCGTCCTCGTCCCCGCCGCAGAGCACGGAGTGCAAGCATGAGTTTCGAGTCGCTGACCAACCGCGGCGAATATCTCTCCGCGCACTACCTCGCCGAGATCCTGCCCACCACGCTCAAGAACAGCGACCTGGTCAAGGGCTGGACCAAGGCCGAGAAGGCCAACCAGCAGACCCCACGCACCGGCCTGCGGAGCCTGCGCCGCCCCTACTTCGACGCCAAGACCGAGCTTGCCGACGAGGAGTTCTTCGACCCGGAACGGCTCCGCAAACTGCACGACCAACTGCTGGCAGCCCTCGGTTTCGAGCCGCATCGGCAGACCATCACCGTCGAACGCGCCGGCCACGAGCAGGAGATCACCGTCGCGTACGCCGAACTGGGCACCGCGCACGGCATCGTCGCGCTGGACTGCGGCTGGGCCGTCGACACCGAGGCCGCCCAGGACCCGGACGGCGCCGGCCGGCTGCTGGACCCGGTGACCCTGCCCGGCAACGAGACCATCACCACCGGCGCGAAACTCGCCTCCTGGCTATTCGCCACCGAGCGGCCACCCCGCTATGTGCTGATCCTCAGCGGGGGAGTGGTGACTCTCGCCGACCGGGCCGCCTGGGGCGAGGGCCGATACCTGGCCGTCAGCCTGGACACCGCGTACGCCCGAAATGACGACCGGGAGTACGACGTCGTCGCCGCCCTCTTCGGTGCCGATTCGCTGCGCCCGCCCGCCGAGGGCGGCACCGAACCCCTCGCCGACCTGGTCGCCGGCTCCCGCCAACACGCCGTCGGGGTTTCCAGCGAACTGCGCGAGGGCCTGAAGGTCTCCGTCGAACTCATCGCCAACGAGGTGCTCGACCGCATCCGCGCCGCCGGCTACCAGCCGCAGCAGGTGATGATGCTTGACGAGCTGGCCAAGGAACTCGGCCGCGAGGCGCTGCGCTACCTCTACCGGATCCTCTTCCTGCTCTACGCCGAGGCGCGACCGGAGCTGGGCGTGCTGCCGGTGAACGATCCGCAGTACGTCGAGGGCTACAGCCTGGCCCGCATCGGCGACCTGGTCTCCCGCCCTCTGCCGCCCTCCGCCAAGGACGGCACCCACCTCTACGAGTCGCTGGACCTGCTGTTCCGCATGGTCAACGACGGCCACCGCCCGCGCGGCGGCACCGAGGTCGAGGAGAATGCCAGCGAGGGCGAGGGCCTGCGCTTCGAGCCGATGAAGTCGGACCTCTTCCTGCCCGAGAAGACCCGCCTGATCGGCCAGCTCATCCCCGCCCCCGGCGACGACGACGAGGACGACGCGGACGCCCCGACCATCGACACCCGGCTGCGTAACAAGGTCCTCTACGAGGTGCTGCGCCGGCTGATGCTCACCAAGGGCAGCAAGCGGCGACGCGGCGGCTTCATCTCGTACGCCCAACTCGGCATCAACCAGCTCGGCGCGGTCTACGAGGGCCTGATGTCGTACACCGGTTTCGTCGCCACCGAGCAGCTCTACGAGGTCGCCAAGAACGGCGACCCGAAGGACGGCTCGTGGATGATCCCCGCCTCCAAGGCCGACGAGTACGACGACAACGTCTTCGTCTACCGCGAGAACGCCTACACGGGCGTGCGTAGCCGGGTCAGCTACGACCCCGGCCAGTTCGTCTACCGGCTCGCCGGCCGGGACCGGCAGACCAGCGCCTCCTACTACACCCCGCAGTCGCTTACCGAGGTCACCGTCCAGCTCGCCCTGAAGTACCGCCTCGACCAGGAGGACACGGTCACGCCCGCCCGTGAGCTGCTGGACTGGACGATCTGCGAACCGGCGCTCGGCTCCGGCGCCTTCCTCAACGAGGCCATCAACCAGGTCGCCGCCGAATACCTGCGCCGCCGGCAGAAGGAACTCGACAGCACCCTCGACCCGGAGGACTACCACCTCGAACTCCAGCGGGTGAAGGCGTACATCGCCCTGCACAACTGCTACGGCGTAGACCTCAACCGCACCGCCGTCGAGTTGGCCGAGGTCTCCCTCTGGCTCAACGTCATGCACGCCGGCCTCCAGGCCCCCTGGTTCGGCCTGCACCTGCAACGCGGCAACTCCCTCATCGGCTGCGGACGCAAGACCTACGACGCAAAGCAACTCGCCGACAAGTCCTGGCTCACCACCGCCCCGCAGGAAAAACCCTTCCGCGACGGCCCGATCGACACGGACACCATCCACCACTTCCTGCTTCCCGCCGACGGCTGGGGCGCGGTAGCGGGCGAGAAGGAAGCCCGCGAACTGGCGCCGGCCGAAACCGCGCGGTTGAAAGCTTGGCGTACGGCGATGAAGCGCACCCCGTCCGCCAAGGGCAAAAACTCCCAGGTCAAACGCCTCCAGGCGTTGGGTCGTCGGGTCGAGTTCCTGTGGGGTCTGGTGCAGCAGCGCCTCGCCATCTCCGAGCGGGAGATCCGCCGCGACATCCCCGTCTGGGGTGCCGACGACCTGCCGCCGGTCACCGAGGCGGTGCCCCGGGACCGCATCCTCGCCGACCTGACCGCGCCCGGCACTCCGTACTGGCGACTCAAGACCCTGATGGACGTCTGGTGCGCGCTCTGGTTCTGGCCCCTGGACAAGGTCGGTCTCCTCGATGGCTCCGACACCGACGCGTACCCGCCGGCCCCCGTCCAGGTCACCCACGTCAAAGACCAGCCAGCGTACGACGAACAGCCCGCCTACGAAGCCGCGGACCTTTTCGGCAACGTCCAGCCGCAGCAGATGAGACTCCCCACCAAGCCCACCGGCGGCACGCGCCGGATGACCGTCGCCGAACAACTCCGCCAACAGGTCCCCCTGACCAACCTGGACGACTGGCTAACCTTTACCGAAGCCCTGATCGGCCGCACGGACGCCGACGAGGCGACCGAAGCCTTCTACGGCCGCAAGCTCACCAGCCTCGCCGAGATGAGCGACTTCGAGCAGAAACTCGACGGCGTGATTGGCGTGGACTCGCCGTTGACGCTGGCCGACCGCTTCCCGTGGCTCCTCACCACCGAATACATCGCCAACCAACAGGGCTTCTTCCATTGGGAACTAACGTTTGCGCAGGCGTTCGCCAAGGGCGGCTTCGACCTCCAGGTGGGCAATCCGCCTTGGGTGCGTCCCACGTGGAAGGAAGACGTGGTACTAGCCGAACCCGATCCGTGGTTTCGGCTTATCGAAAAGCCGTCGGTTGCAGACTGGCGCCAACGCCGAGAGCTATTGCTTAACCGGAGAGAATTTCGTGGAGTCTTTTTGATAGAACTGGCAGCCAACTCGGCTGTCGCTAATTTTCTCAGTAGCTCCGCAAGCTACCCGCTGCTTGCGGGAACTCAGCCTGACCTGTACCGAGCATTCATGTGTCGAGTCTGGAAGCACCTCGCGCCTCGTGGTGCTGCTGGCCTAGTGCATCCTGACACCCACTTCGGGGGAGCAAGGGAGGGTGCTCTACGCGAGGAAGCGTACAAGCATCTCAAGGTTCACGGTGGTTTCATCAACGTTGCCAACTGGGCTTTCGAGGATGCTAGTCGAAACATTGAGTTTGGTGTGCATATCTATGGATTTCGTGGTCCTGTAAGGTTCAAGCACCTCAGTCGACTTTTCGGGCCGACTGTTCTTTTGGAATCGCTCCTTCACGAGGGGGGTGGCCCTGTTCCCGGACAGCGACAGAACGGAAAGTGGGATATTCGACCGCACACGATGCGAGTCGTAGAGGTTGACAAGGGTGTACTTGCCGGCTGGCGAAGGTTGAGAGGCTCGGACCTCCCGGTTGAACAAACACCGCTGCTGTATCCGATCACGAAGCAGGAGGGGGAGGCGATTTCGGCGCTCGCTCGTTTTGGGTCGCGTGTCGGTCAGGGTGCATATATAAGTAGCGGTTACCACGAGAACGGTGCCAAGCAGGCAGGGCTCATACGGTGGAGGCAGGAGGTTCCAGCCTCATTGGACAGGGTCGTTCTTCAAGGTCCACATTTCGGAATTGCAACTCCGATTGCAAAAGTTCCCCGCAAGCCATACCGAAGCAATAATGATTGGCAGATTGTAGACCTCACCGCGCTGCCAGACCACTTTATACCGCTGACGAACTACGTTGCAGTTGGCGAAGAGGCAGAGCTTCATGCTGCTCAGGATGAATGGGGTGGGCGTCGGTGCACACAGTATTATCGCCTTGCTTGGCGAAAGATGATCGCTTTCAATACGGAGAGGTCCCTTTTTGCGGCATTGATTCCCCCTGGCCCGTCTCATGTGCATGCCGTCCATAGTCTGGCGTTCGCTGACAATCTCCGGACTGTTCTTGCTTGTGGCTTTTGGGCCTCGCTGGTCTTGGATTATTTTGTCCGAATAACGAATCGATCAGATTTGCAGCACAGTGAAGCTAGAAGTATGCCTATGCCGCAGCCGGATCACCCTTTAGTATCGGCATTATTGCTGCGAGTGCTTCGGCTTAATTGTCTGACATCCGCCTACTCGCCACTGTGGTCGGAGCTTTTTATGGATGATTGGCTCAATGAGGGGTGGACGGTAGATTCGGCCGGAATGCCATCTCCCGGAAGTGGTATCGGGCCGGGATGGAATCGACAAGTTCCGTATCGGACTGAGCGGAGTCGCCGCGCTGCCTTAGTCGAGATTGACGCACTGGTCGCAGTGTGGCTGGGGATTGGGGTTGAGGAGCTCTTGGCGCTTCTGCGATCCCGATATCCCATACTTACCGAGCGTGAGAGCCAGATGTGGTTTGATGCGCGAGGTCGCAGAATTTCGGCTGATCCATATGCGTTCGGAAATGGGCAGGTAAAGGAACATTTCGAGCAGCTTGTGGCGCACCTGGCTAGCCCTCAACGGCATCCGGTGCCGGAAGGATATGCAGCCCCGTTTTACAGGGCGGATCGAGAGAGCGAGTATCGGCAAGCTCACGCAGTGTTCACTAAGCGAGTTCAGGATGCGATCGACGCGGGGTGGCGACCGTCGTAGCCGCACGCCCCCTTCTTGCTTGGCGCAGCGAATCGTTTCGCAAGAGCATATTATCGATTTGGATGGTGGGGTTCGAATTAGGACAGTGATCGGGTGGTCTTGAGTCATCTAAGCCGCCTTTAGGAATTACCCTCGGCCTCGTCGCTACGGCCTTCGTGGCCCGCGCTGCTGACCCGTCGACATAATCTAAACGTCGGCATATACTGAACGTTATGTCTCATAGCGAATCAGGCAGTCCGCATCTATATGTTGCGACTGGATTGCGGTGGACAGCTCCGCCGAACTGGCCAGAGGCGCCACCGGACTGGACGCCCACAGTGGACTGGCGGCCCGATCCTGCTTGGGGACCACCACCCATAGGCTGGGCCTTCCTGAGACTGAGTGACTGTGCTGCTGACGCCGATCTGCCGCTTGAATATCGTGACAGTGACTTGGACGAGAAGTTAAGGCCGCATATCAGCAACCCTCGGTACCCTGCACGAGCATTCGTCGACTTCCTCAGTAGTATCACCAACATTGTTAGCTCCGCATTCGAAGTGACCGGCGAAGTGGAGCGCGTTGGCAGAAGCTACCGTGAGTCGGCATTGAGGTCCGTAAGCGATGCGGCGGATCTGCTCGAACGAGCCGAACGCTCAGGAAAAGCCGTACCGTTCGTATTCTTTGCTTGTGTGCAAGACGCTGTGAGTGCCGTTAAAATGTTTGCCGCAGCAGCAGACCAGAGTGTTGATGATGGACAAAAGGAAGCGAATCTTGCGGCTTTTTCGACCACCGAGTACGACGATGATCGCCTATCTTTCAGTACTACAAGCGCAGAGCAGGAGGTTGGCGAGAAGTTCCAACTTCTGTTTGATGCGGCAGTCGCACGTGTGTTGGCCGTTATTGAGGAAGCCGTACGTCAGTCCCAGCTTCCCGGAGGGCGCGGCATGGCGGCTAGAAGCGCTCTGAAGGAGTTGGACGAAGCAAAGCGATTGGTCGAGCAAGCTGGCGCGGGCCGGATCGGACTCGACGAGGCATTGCGGATTGTTGACCTACTGGACGCCGTGAGTCTGCGAGTGGCTGCCACGCTCGGAATCTCGCCGGATCCAATCGCTCCTTCGGCGTCCGAATCGGCGGCC
>NZ_JCANNB010000037.1:0-65885 GCF_059553435.1 Micromonospora sp. PRAS1 | reverse complement strand
ACGGCCGCCGCCGTGGTCTTCGACCTGACCACCGGCGTCGAGGTGGAATCGGCTGTGGTGCCCGGCGAGGTGACGTTTCCGTACGTCCCAGGGTTGCTGGCGTTCCGCGAGGTGCCGATCCTGCTGACGGCGCTCGACCGGCTCACGGCCCGGCCTGACCTGGTGGTCTGCGACGGTTACGGCATTGCTCATCCGCGGCGCTTCGGGCTGGCCTGTCATCTCGGGGTGGTGACCGGGCTGCCGACCTTCGGGGTGGCGAAGACCCCGTTCGTCGCCGGGTACGACGAGCCGGGCGAGCGACGGGGCGACTGGTCGCCGCTGCGGGTCGGCGACGAGGTGCTGGGCCGGGTGCTGCGTACGCAGTCCGGCGTCAAGCCGGTGTTCGTGTCGGTGGGCCACCGCACCGCCCTGGACCAGGCCACGACGCTGACCCTCGACCTGACCCCCCGCTACCGCCTCCCCGAGGTGATCCGCCGAGCCGATTTCCTCTCCCGCGAAGCCCTCCGCCGCCCGCAAACCGGTTGATCATGAGAATGGCGGCTTCTCAACTGCCGCCAACCTCATGGTCAACAGGATGGATGGTTGGTGGGATGCAGGGGGCGTCGTGGGTGGCCGGGAGGGGGCAGCGGCCGGGGCCGTCGTGCCGGGCGTCGCACCAAACTCGGGTACGCACGCACTGGTGGTCTTCCTCGCTGAGGGTGGTTTCGCCGAAGTCGATGGCGGTGAGGTGACCGAGCGAGTCGCGGAGCGTGACGGCGAGGGCGGTGGCCTGGTCGAGGCTGGTCAGCGTGGTGGGCAGGTGAATGATCCAGCGTGGTGTGTTCATTGCGGCCCCTGGTCGGGTTTGGTGGTCGACCGGTAGTGGTGGTGGCCGGCCTGTCGGGACTGCCATCGCCGCAACGCTCGGCGCATGCGTTCGGCCTCGGTGTTGGCGGTGGTCAGCTCGCGGCGCAGGCGTTCCAACTCGTCGGCGAGCCCATTGAGGTAGTCGTACACCTCAATGGGGTCAAGGCCGCGCGGACGAATGGTAGTGAAGGTGACGGCGCGGACCTGTTGGGGAAGCGGGCCCTCCTCGCTCGAATTGATCATCGGCGGGCCGCTTCCTGCTTGACCGACTTCATGATCGTCCAATCGTCAATTGTGGACGGTGCCGGGGCGGGCGCCGGGATGAGGATTCGGGGAATGGCGCCCGCCCCGGTCGTGACGGCCGGGGGATTGGCCGGTCATCAACGATCCTGATTTTCCTACTGGCCCTACGCAATCTTCTGCGGAAGAATTCGGACCAAAGGATGAGGAGCCTTACGCGACGGCCGTAAAGGAGATGACGTGGACGACTCGGGAAGCACCGTCCCGCGTAGGCAACTCGGCAGATACTTGAGAGAGCTTCGCGAAAACGCGCATGTGACGGTGGTCGCGGCGGCGAAGGAACTGGAATGGTCGACACCGCGAATCTGGCGGTACGAGACCGGCCAGGTTCCCGTGCACCCGAACGACGTGGAGGCCATGTGTCGGGTCTATGGCGCGAGCCGCGAGACCACCCAGACCCTGCGCGCCCTGGCCCGGGAAACCAAGGCGCATGGCTGGTGGCACAGCTACGGAGAGGCGGTAGTGGACTGGTTCAAGCTCTACGTCGGCCTGGAGGCCGCCGCAACGAAGATCCGGAAGTACGAGGCTGACCTGATTCCCGGCCTGTTGCAGACGGTCGAGTACATGACAGAAGTGATCGCGACGGATCTCCCGCAATTGAGCGCGGCGGAGCAACAGGCCAGGGTGGACGTCCGCCTGCGCCGACAACGACTACTGGCCCGCGCAGTGCCCCGGGCGCCCTACTACGACGTGATCCTCAACGAGGCGGTGCTGCGCCGACCACTGCGGGACCGGTCGGCGATGGCCCGGCAACTCGATGCCCTGCTGGTGGCAAGCCAGCGGCACAACATCACCCTTCGAGTCCTGGCGTTGGAGGCGGGGCTGTTCCGCTGGGCCGAGACAGGCACAT
The DNA here is from genome assembly GCF_059553435.1 of Micromonospora sp. PRAS1. NCBI lineage: Bacteria > Bacillati > Actinomycetota > Actinomycetes > Micromonosporales > Micromonosporaceae > Micromonospora > Micromonospora sp. PRAS1. Next base: position 63,889 of record NZ_JCANNB010000037.1, on the reverse strand, counting down.
TCACCATGCTCGACTTCCCCACCGAGGTACGTGAGCCGGAGCCGACCACCATCTATATGGACGGTCCGTGCGGTGCGGTCTACCTTGACAAGCCGTACGAGATCCAGACCTACGAGGACGCTTGGCGCTCGCTCGGCGAGCGAGCGCTCGACGTCGATGACTCCCGTGAGCTGATCACGGCGATCGCGAAGGAGATGAACCATGAAGCGTGACGGGATATGGCGCACGTCCTCTCGGTCCGGCGGCAACGGTGAGTGTGTCGAGGTGGCGGGGTTCGTCGACGCGGTCGGCGTACGCGACAGCAAGGACCGGCAGGGTCCGGCGCTGAGCTTTGCTCCCGCGAGCTGGACCCGGTTCGTCGCCGCCACCCGCACCGACGAGTTCAACACCGCCGACTGAGCGCGACCCGACGCGGTCCGGTGCCGGCTGCACCGGACCGTCGCCGAGTTGAGCCAACCGGCAGCCCGACCTGCCCCCTCAAGGTGGCTATCGCACCCGCTTCCGTGCGTCCACACCGACCCGGGTCGATCATGAGGTTGGCGGCATTAGTTGATCTTCAAACTGCCGCTAAGCTCATGATCAACGTGGGAGGGGTGGGGGTCTTGGAGGTTGGGGTGGGCGGGGTCGGCGGGTGAGCCGGGAGCGGCTGGAGCGGCACCAGGTCTGGTGGTATCTCAGTGCGGTCGTGCTCGGGCTGGCCGTGGGGGCGGTCTGGCCGCGGGGCGGGCATGCCGGTGAGGTGTTGGTCTGGCCGGTGCTCGCGTTGCTGCTGTACGCCACGTTCACCCAGTTGCCGTTGACTTCGATCCCGGCCGCGTTCCGGGACGGGCGCTTCCTCGCCGCTGCGCTGATCGGCAATTTCGTGCTCATCCCCGGTGTCGTGTGGGGCCTGGTCCAGTTCACTCCCGCCGACGACGCGCTGCGGCTGGGCCTGCTGCTGGTGCTGCTGGTGCCGTGCACCGACTGGTTCATCACCTTCACGCAGCTCGGTCGGGGCGATGCGAGCCGGGCCACCGCGTTGACCCCGATCAGCCTGCTGCTGCAACTGGCGCTGCTGCCGGCGTACCTCTGGTTGATGTCCGGCACCGACTTCGCCGCCGTCTTCGCCCCCGGGGATGTCTGGCCGGCGCTCCTGGTGTTGCTCCTGCCGCTGGGTCTGGCCGCGGTGAGCGAGGTGTGGTTCGCCCGGCGGCCCGAACGGGACCGGATCCGCCAGCGGCTGGGCTGGTGGCCGGTGCCGCTGCTCTCCGTGGTGATCTTTCTGGTCGCCGCCGCGCACGTCGGGCCGGCCCGGGAGGCGCTTGACGTACTGCCCGTCGTCATCGCGGTCGCCGCCGCGTTCCTGGCCAGCAGCCTTGTCCTGGCCAGGCTGCTCGCGACCGTCGGGAAGCTGTCTACCGTGCAGGGCCGCACGCTGGCCTTCTCGCTGGGTACCCGGAACTCGTTCATCGTGCTGCCCTTCGCGCTCTCCCTGCCCGCCGGGTGGGAGATCGCCGCCGTGGTCGTCGTGATGCAGTCCCTGGTCGAACTCTTCGGCATGATCTTCTATCTGTGGTTCGTCCCCCGACACCTCTTTCCGCAGCGCGAGCCGGGTTGAGGTGCGCCGCTCCGGCTTGACGGACGGGCTGTGCGATGGCGTGCGGCGCGGGCTGCGCTGGCTAGGCTGAGCTGAGCAGAATGTTCCGCTGAGGGGGTGAGCCCGAATGGCCCAGGCTGCGTACGCGCCCGAGCCCGAGCCCGAGCCCGCGCCCGAGCCGGAGGGTGCCGACGTTCGGCCCGCCGGACCGTCCTTCGACGTGCTGCGGTGGCGCGACGAGCCATGGACCGCTCAGCTTGCCCTCGACCTGTTGCCGGAGACCAACGGCCCCAAGGTTGAGGTCCTGAGCGGAAACGTGATCGTGACACCCCACGCCGGTTATGACCACCAGGATGTCAAGCTTGATCTCGCATACCTGTTGAAGCAGGCGGCCCGCAAGGCCAAGCTGTGGCTCTACCTGGAGACTAACGTGGTCTCCGGGGAAGACCTGTTCATCCCCGACATCGTCGTGCTCAAGGTCCCGGGCGGAGGCCGCACGACCATGGACATCAAACACGCCGTCCTGCTGGGTGAGGTCATGTCGCCCGGCAACCGCCGTAAGGACATCATCGATCGTCCGCGCGAGTACGGTGCCGTCGGCGTGCCCTTCTTTCTGCGGGTCGACCTGCGTAACCGGGTTCCCACCATCGCACTGTTCGAGTTGACCGACGGCGAGTACCGGCCGGTGGCCGCCGCTGCCGCCGGAAGCACGTTCGTGATGCGGGAGCCGTTCGAGTTCTCGATCGATCCCGGTTACCTGCTCGGCGAGGAAGCCCCGGTGGACGACGAGGGCGTCCCGACCAGCAGCGGCTGAGTCGATCTCGGGCCGTGTTAATAAGGGGCCCTTCCTCTACACCAGGCGTTAATAAGGTGCCCTTCCTTGCACCCAAGGCGGATGCGGAAGAATGGCGGGGTGACCTCCCCCCGCGATCTTGTGCTGTTGGGCTGTACCGGCTCGGTCGGTACCCAGGCCGTCGACATCGTGCGGCGCAACCCGGACCGGTTCCGGGTGGTGGCGCTCGGTGCCGGTGGCGGAAACGTGGAACTGCTCGCCGCCCAGGCGTTGGAGCTTGGCGTCGAGGCGGTCGGGGTGGCGAAGGCCTCCGCCGCGCAGGATCTTCAGCTCGCGTTCTACGCCGAGGCGAGCCGCCAGGGCTGGGCCTCCGGCGAGTTCAAGCTGCCCAAGATCGTGGCCGGGCCGGATGCGATGAGCGAGCTGGCGCAGTGGCCGTGTGACGTCGTACTCAATTCGGTGGTGGGGTCGCTCGGGCTGGCGCCGACGCTTGCGGCGCTGCGGGCCGGGCGTACCCTCGCGCTTGCCAACAAGGAGTCTCTCGTAGCCGGCGGTTCGCTGGTCAAGGCCGCGGTGACCCGGCCGGGGCAGATCGTCCCGGTGGACTCGGAGCACTCGGCGCTCGCGCAGTGTCTGCGCGGCGGCAGCCGGGGCGAGGTACGCCGGCTGATCGTCACCGCAAGTGGTGGCCCGTTCCGGGGCAAGCGGCGCGACGAGCTGACCTCCGTCACGCCCGAGCAGGCCCTCGCCCACCCGACCTGGAACATGGGGCCGGTCGTCACGATCAACTCGGCGACCATGGTCAACAAGGCGCTGGAGGTGATCGAGGCGCACGAGCTGTTCGACGTGCCGTACGCCGACATCACCGTGATGGTGCACCCGCAGTCGGTGATCCACTCGATGGTCGAGTTCGTGGACGGCTCCACCCTCGCCCAGGCCAGCCCGCCGGACATGCGGCTGCCGATCGCGCTGGGGCTGGGCTGGCCGGACCGGGTCGCCGACGCCGCCTCCGCCGTCGACTGGACGAGCGCGCACAGCTGGGAGTTCGCGCCGCTGGACGACGAGGCGTTCCCGGCGGTGGCGCTGGCCAAGGCGGCCGGCGAGACGGGCCGGTGCCGGCCGGCCATCTACAACGCGGCGAACGAGGAATGCGTGGCGGCCTTCGTCGCCGGCCGGCTGCCGTTCCTCGGCATCGTCGACACGTTACAGCGCGTGCTGGAGGAGGCTCCCGATTTCGGCGAACCGGGTACCGTCGAGGACGTACTCGAAGCCGAGTCGTGGGCCCGCGCGCACGCGCAGGCGATCATCGCTGCTGCGGTGGAAGGAGCTTGATGTCGTTCGCGTTCGGGGTGACGCTGTTCGCCCTCGGCATCCTCATCTCGGTGAGCCTGCACGAGGCGGGCCACATGCTCACCGCCAAGTTCTTCGGCATGAAGGTCACCCGCTACTTCGTCGGCTTCGGGCCCACCCTCTGGTCGTTCAAGCGGGGCGAGACCGAGTACGGCATCAAGGGCATCCCGCTCGGTGGCTTCTGCAAGATCGTCGGGATGACGCCGCAGGACGACGACGTCGAGCCCGGCGACGAGAAGCGGGCCATGTGGCGTTACCCGGTGTGGAAGCGCACGATCGTGATGTCCGCCGGGTCGGTCACCCACTTCGGGCTGGCGATCCTCGCCACCTGGCTGGCCGCGATGACCTTCGGCCTGCCCAACCCGGACTTCCCGCGCAACGAGGAGCAGATCCGCGCCGAGCCGGCGGTGGTCGCCATCCAGGACTGCGTCCTGCCGGACACCACCTGGCGGGAGTGTGCCGCCGGTGACGCGCCGAGCCCGGCCGGGGCCGGCGGGTTGCAGAACGGCGACCGGATCACCTCGATCAACGGGACCCCGATCAACAACTACGGTGAGCTGCTCACCACCCTGCGGGCCACCACCCCGGGCAGCACCGCGACCATCGGCTACGAGCGCGACGGCCAGGCCGGCAGCACCGAGACGGTGCTCGCCACCACCAAGCGCCCGCCGATCGACGACCCGAGCGGCCCGGTCACCGAGGTCTCCGCGCTCGGCGTCGGGCTTGTCGTCTCCACCCCGGGCCTGGTCTCCCACGGCCCGGTGGCGGCGGTCGGTGCGACAAGCACCTTCCTCGGCGACATGGCGGTGGCCACCGCGCAGGCGATGCAGCGCCTGCCGGAGAAGGTGCCGGCGCTCTGGCGTGCCATCACCGGCGGCGAGCGGGACATCGACACCCCGATCAGCGTGGTCGGTGCCAGCGTCCTCGGCGGCGAGGCGGTCGCCAACGACGCCTGGGAGCTGTTCGTGATGCTGTTCATCTCGCTGAACTTCTTCATCGGGGTGTTCAACCTGCTGCCGCTGCTGCCACTGGACGGCGGGCACATCGCCATCGCCTGGTTCGAACGCGCCCGCTCCTGGGTGTACGCGCGGCTGCGCCGCCCCGACCCGGGCCGGGTCGACTACTTCAAGCTGATGCCCTTCACGTACGTGGTGATCCTGATCGGTGGCGTGTTCACCCTGCTCACGATCACTGCGGACGTCGTCAACCCGATCACCCTCTTCCCAAGGTGAGTGCCTGAAGTGACCGCTGTCAGCCTCGGTATGCCCGCCGTACCGCCGCCGCCGCTCGCCCCGCGCCGGGCCAGCCGCCAGATCATGGTCGGTTCGGTGCCGGTCGGCGGCGGGGCACCGGTGTCGGTGCAGTCGATGACCACGACCCTGACCGCCGACGTCAACTCCACCTTGCAGCAGATCGCGGAGCTGACCGCGTCCGGTTGCCAGATCGTCCGGGTGGCGGTGCCCAGCCAGGACGACGTGGAGGCGTTGCCGGCGATCGCCCGCAAGTCGCAGATCCCGGTGATCGCCGACATCCACTTCCAGCCGAAGTACGTCTTCGCGGCGATCGACGCCGGCTGCGCGGCGGTGCGGGTGAACCCCGGCAACATCCGGCAGTTCGACGACAAGGTCAAGGAGATCGCCGCAGCGGCCTCGGCCGCCGGTACGCCGATCCGGATCGGGGTCAACGCGGGTTCGCTGGACAAGCGGCTGCTGGCCAAGTACGGCAAGGCCACCGCGGAGGCGCTTGTCGAGTCGGCGTTGTGGGAGTGCTCGCTCTTCGAGGAGCACGGCTTCCGGGACATCAAGATCTCGGTCAAGCACAACGACCCGGTGGTGATGATCCGGGCCTACCGGCAGCTCGCCGAGCAGTGCGACTACCCGCTGCACCTGGGCGTCACCGAGGCCGGCCCGGCGTTCCAGGGCACCATCAAGTCGGCGGTGGCCTTCGGGGCGCTGCTGGCCGAGGGGATCGGCGACACCATCCGGGTGTCGCTCTCCGCACCGCCGGTCGAGGAGATCAAGGTCGGTGCCCAGATCCTGGAGTCGCTGGGGCTGCGGGAGCGGGGTCTGGAGATCGTCTCCTGCCCGTCCTGCGGGCGGGCCCAGGTGGACGTCTACAAGCTGGCCGAGGAGGTCACCGCCGGCCTGGAGGGGCTGCCGGTGCCGCTGCGGGTCGCGGTGATGGGCTGCGTGGTGAACGGTCCCGGCGAGGCCCGCGAGGCTGATCTCGGCGTCGCCTCAGGCAACGGCAAGGGGCAGATCTTCGTCAAGGGCCAGGTCATCAAGACCGTGCCCGAGGGGCAGATCGTGGAGACCCTGATCGAAGAGGCGCTCCGGCTTGCCGACGAGATGGGCGCCGAGCTGCCCGAGGAGCTGCGCGGCCTGCTGCCCGGCGCCACCGTAAGCGTGCACTGACCACCGGATCCAGCACGAGGGCGGCCACCGCAACCGGTGGCCGCCCTCGGCGCGTACCGGGTCACTCGGATTCGGCGAGGATCGCGTACAGCTTGCGGCGGGTCTCGTCGAGCACCTGGGCGGCCCGCTCCCGCTGGTCGTCGGTGCCGGTCATCATCACCTGCCGCAGGGCGTTCATGGCCTGCGCGCCGGCGTGCCGGATGTCGTGCCAGCTGTTGATCGTGTCCTCGGCGACCTCTGCCCAGGGCGGCGTCTGCGCCGCCTGGTCGGCCTCGGCCCGGCCCTGCTCGGTGAGGGTGAACCGCTTCCGGCCGCCGCCGGACTCCTCGGTGGCCGCGATGACGCCCTCGTCCTCGAGCAGTTGCAGGGTGGGGTAGATCGAGCCGGGGCTGGGTCGCCAGGAGCCCCCGGTGCGGGAGTCGATCTCCTGGATCATCTCGTAACCGTGCATCGGCCGCTCGGTGAGCAGGGCCAGCACGGCGTTGCGCACGTTCGGGCGGCGTCCCCGGCCGCGCCCGCGCCGGCCGTGACCATGGCCGTGCCCGCCGGGCGGGAAGGGGGGACCGGGCGGGAACGGCGGGAACCCGAAGCCCCGCATCCGGCTCTCGTGGGGGAGGTGCCCCCGTCGGTGGAACTTCATCTCGACTCCTCCTTGGGACTATCGCTGATGCATCAACGATATATCGGCAATACAACGGCGACAAGTCGCCGGACCAGCGGCTGGGGCCTTGGGTGCTGCTTGTCCCGTCCGGTACGGCCGGGGCGTCCGAGCGCGGTCACCGTCCGCCACCACGTTCGGGGCGGATCTGGCAGGCTGTAACCGTGTTGACGGCGCCGGTGCGGCAACTGGGGGAATCGGAACGGCGCGCGGTCGAGCGGTTGCTCGACCTCGACCCGTACGCGAGTGCGCAGGTCGCGGAGCGGATCGCCGCGCGCGGTCTGGCCTGGTGGCGCGCCGAGGGGCGGGTGCTCGGGTACGGCTCCCGCCGCCAGCTCGAAGCGGTTTGCTGGCTCGGCGGCAACCTGACCCCGGTGCTGGCCGGTCCGCAGGCGGTCGCCGCCTTCGCCGACCTGCTCGCCGGTGAGGAACGGCTCTGCTCCTCGATCGTCGGGCGGGCCGACGCGGTGCTGGAGCTCTGGGACCGCCTCGCCGACACCTGGGGACCGGCCCGCGACGTACGCCCGAACCAACCGCTCCTGGTCACCGACACGCTGCCCGAGGTCGCCGTCGACCCGCAGGTGCGCCGGGTCCGCACCGGCGAACTCGACAGGCTCTTTCCGGCCGCGGTGGCGATGTACACCGAGGAGGTGGGCGTCTCGCCGCTGGCCGAGGACGGCGGGCGCGGGTACCGGCGCCGGGTCACGGACATGATCCGCTCCGGTCGCGCGTACGCCCGGTTCGTCGACGGCCGGGTGGTCTTCAAGGCCGAGCTGGCGGTTGTCACCCGGCGTACCGCCCAGGTGCAGGGGGTCTGGGTGGCGCCCGAGTGGCGGGGCCGGGGCATCGCCACCGGGGCCATGGCGGCGGTGGTCCGGGACGCGCTGACCCGGATCGCCCCGACCGTCAGCCTCTACGTCAACGACTTCAACCGGCCCGCCCGGCGGGTCTACGAGCGCTGCGGCTTCCGCCCGGTGGGCACCCTGGCGACCGTGCTCTTCTGACACCGCACCGCCCAGGCGGCCGCGAGCGACCCCGCCGGGCCGGTCTGCCGGTCGCGAAAATCCGTTGAGCCGCCGGGGCAGGCCACGCCAGGCTGGAACCTCCGCCAGGAAACCGGAGGAACCGACCCATGCGCCTGCTTCGTGATCTGTGGGTCACCTCCCCACGGCGGATGACGCTGGTGGCCGTCCTGGTCGCTGTCGGTGGCATCGGTCAGGCGGCCACCGCCGCGCTGGCCGGCCCGGTGCTGGTGCACCGTTCCGTCGGGTTCTTCGTGCTGCTCTCGGTGGCCCTGGTCGCCGCCGTCGTCAGCGACTTGGTGATCAGCCTGGTGATGGCGGGGGTGACCGCGGACTGGTCGGCCGACCTGCGTCGCCGGCTGTGCCGGGTGGCCATGGGGCAGCCGGTACCCGCCCTGGAGACCACGCCGGTCGGTGAGATGCTCGACCGGATCGACGGGGATGTCTACGACGTGGCCTCGGGGCTGCGGGGTCCCGGCGTACGGCTCGCCCAGGCGCTTGCCGTCGGCGTGGTGTCCACGCTTGTCGCGATCACCGTCTGGTGGCCCGCCGGGGTCGGTCTGCTGCTGCTCACCATCCTGCTCGTGATCACCCTGCGGCGGCCCGCCGGGCGGATCGCGCCGGCCCGGATGCACGAGGAGGCGGCCTGGTCGGACCTGGCGGCGGTGATGGAGGAGGCCATCCACGGCCAGGACGACGTACGCACCAGCCTGGCCCGCCCGTACGTGCTCCGCCTGTACGCCGCGCGGGCCGCCGAGGTGCTCCGCCGTGGCCTGGTCGTCTGGCGGATGTCGGCGCAGGTGAACACCATCGCGGCCGGCGTGACCCGGGCCGGCGTGGCGCTCGTGGTGCTCGGCGGGGTGTGGGCGCTGACCACCGGCCGGGTGGACGCTGCCCGGTTGACCGCGATCTGGCTGCTCGCGCTCTCCCTGGGCATGACCGTCGAACACATCAGCCGGATGGTGCCGGAGGTGCAGTACGCACTCGGCGCGTGGGGCCGGGTGCAGCTGCTCGCCGGGTCCCCGCAGGAGCCCACCGGCGGCGACCCGCCGACCGACGGCGATCTGGTCATCCGCGACCTGACCTACCACTATCCGGCGACCGGCCTGGACGCCGAGCGGGGTCCCGCGCTGCGCGAGGTCGACCTCTCCTTCGTCCGGGGCCGCTCGTACGCCCTGGTCGGGCGGACCGGCTCCGGCAAGTCGACCCTGGCCAAGGTGCTCACCCGGGCCGTCGACGTGCCGCCCGGCACGGTGCTGCTCGGCGGGCGTGACGTGCTCGACCTGGACGTGGAGCAGCTGCGCCGGTGGATCGCCGTGGTACCGCAGCGGACCGAGATCCTCGCCGGCACGCTCGCCGAGAACGTGGCGCTCTTCGATCCCGACCTGCTCGACGCCGCCGCACGGGCCCTGCACGAGCTGGAGCTGGCCGACTGGATCGCCGAACTTCCCGCCGGCCTGGACACCCGCCTCGGCGAGGGCGGGCACGTGCTCTCGGCCGGGCAGGAGCAGCTCGTCGCCTTCGCCCGCATCCTGGTCCGGGACCCGCACGTGGTGATCCTCGACGAGGCGACCGCCCGACTCGACCCGGTGACCGAGGTACGGGTGCAGCAGGCCACCGAGCGGCTGCTGCGCGGCCGGATCGGCATCGTCATCGCGCACCGGCTCTCGTCGGTGAGCCGCTGCGACGAGGTGGTGGTGCTGGCCGACGGCGCCGTGGTCGAGGCCGCCCCGCTGGCCGAGTCGCGGCGCTTCGCCGAACTCCTCGCCGCCGGTCAGGCCGGCGCACACGGCGGCGACGCCGGGATCGGGCTGGCCGAGCCCGGCCGGGCACACGCCGAGCCTGCCCTGGTCGGCGCCAACCCGGCGGCGAGCGTCGCGGCCGACGCCGGCATGTCAGGCGTCGCGACCGGCGCGCATACCATGTCAGGCGTCGCGACCGGCGCGCTCGCCGTTGTCGGTGATCCCGCGCCGGTGGTCGGGCCCGAGCCGGTCGAACCGGCGGAGGGGCGTGAGGTCAGCGGCCGGGAGCGGAGTGGCCCGACCGCCGCGGGTGCCCCGCCCGGCGCTGCGTCGGAGAACGACCGGCAGCCGGCGTCGCGGGCGCGGACCCTGCGGGAGATCGGCCGGCTCTGCCTCAACAACCCCCGCTACGGCCTGGCCTCGGTGGTGATGTTCGCCGTGCTGGTCATCCTCGGCCTGGACGGGCCGCTGCTGGCCTGGCTCTGGGCGGACGTGGTGGACGGCACGGGCGACCTGTGGCTGCCCGCCCTGGGTATCGCCACCGGGCTGGTCCTCGCCATCCCGGCGTACTACTGGACCCACCTGTGGTACCCGGGCTGGTGGGTACGGCAGATGCTGCGGATCAGCCTGCGCCTGGTACACGGCCAGACCGGTCCCCGTCGGGTCAGCCGGCACACCCCGGCGGAGGTGGTGGCCCAGGGCGGCGACACCGAACGGGTGGTGAATCTCGCCGACAACGTGGTGGACCAGGGGATCGGCCTGATCATGCTGGTCAGCATGACCCTGGTCACCGGCAGCATGGTGCCGGGGCTGTTCTTCCTCGGCACGATGGTGCTCTCCGGGCTGGCGGCGACGGCGTTCGGGCCCCGGCTGGAGAAGGCCGCGCGGGACACCGTGGCGGCGCGGGCGGCGTTCGCCACCGCCCTGGTTTCCAGCCTGTCGGCGGCCCGGACGGTGAAGCTCGCCGGAGCCACCCGGCCGGTGCTGGCTCATCTCGCCGCGCTTGACGTGGTGCGCAGCGAGCGGCAGCGCCGGGAGATCGCGGTGCAGGTGTGGGCCCGCTCGACCCCGTCGCTTACCAGCGGCCTGTTGCCGATCGCGGTGTGGGGCCTCTTCCTGAGCGGTGGGCTTTCCGCCGGGGCGGCACTGGTCGCGGTCTCCACCCTGGGCGCGGCACGCTGGTTCGCCTGGACCACCGCATCCCTGATCTCGCAGGTCCCGTCGGCGCGGGTGTGGACCCGGCGGACGGCGGAGATGACCGGGATCGAGGCGTACTCGGCGGCGGTACCGGGAGTGGACCTGGTGGGCGGCACGGCACCCGCACCGCCGGCGCCGCCGCGTACCCCGCTGCACCGGTTGGAGCTGGCCGGGTTCGGTGTCCGGCACACCGACGGCACCGTCGCCGTACGCGACGTCGACCTGACCGTGGAGCGTGGACAGTTGGTGCTGGTCGTCGGGCCGGTCGGCGCGGGCAAGTCCTCACTGCTGCGGGCGCTGGCCGGGATCGCCCCGCACACCGGCCGGCTGACCTGGAACGGTGCGCCGGTCACCGAACCGGAGCTGTTCCTGCGCCCGAACCAGGTCGGCTACGTGGGTCAGCTGCCCCGGGTGCTCTCCGGGACGGTGGCCGACAACATCACCCTCGGCCACCCGGTGGACGCCGGGCACGCGGTCACCACCGCCCAACTGGAGCACGACCTGGCCGCCACCGGCAGCGGGCTGGGTCTGCTCATCGGGCACAAGGGCACCCGGCTCTCCGGCGGGCAGCTACAGCGGCTGGCGCTGGCTCGGGCGCTGGCACCGCGTACCGAGTTGCTGGTCGCCGACGACGTCTCCTCCGCGCTGGACGTCACCACCGAACTGGCGCTCTGGCAGGCGTTGCGCGAGCGCGGCGTGACGGTGGTCGGCTCGACCTCCAAGCGGGCCGCGCTGGTGCGGGCCGACCACGTCGTGGTGCTCATCGGCGGCACGGCGGCGGCCCAGGGACCGTGGCGCGAGTTGGAGCAGCGCTGGGGACACCTCGCGGGCTGAGCCGGCCAAGCCACAGCCGGCGGCCGGATGGGCCGCCGGCTGCCGGGCTCACCGGGCCGTTGGGCTGCCGGGCTCACCGGGCCGTTGGGCTGCCGGGCTCACCGGGCCGTTGGGCTGCCGGACCGCCGCGTTGGCGGGTCGGCAGCCGGTGGCCTCAGACCGCCCGCAGGTACTGGTCGGGCCAGCGGGCGTCGGCACCGAGCTTCGCCGCGGCCTGCTGCGGCCAGTACGGGTTGCGCAGCAGTTCCCGGCCGAGCAGCACCAGGTCGGCCTCGCCCTCGGCGATGATCGCCTCGGCCTGCTCCGGCTCGACGATCAGGCCGACCGCGCCGGTGGCGACCCGCGCCTCGCGGCGTACCTGGGCGGCCAGCGGCACCTGGTAGCCACGACCCACCGGGACGCTGGCGTTCGGCGTCGCCCCACCCGAGGAGCAGTCGACCAGGTCCACCCCGGCGGCGGCGAGTTCGGTGGCGAGCGCGACGCTGTCCTCGACCGTCCAGCCGCCCGGCACCCAGTCGGTGGCGGAGATCCGGGCCAGCACCGGCACGTCGGCGCCGACGGCGGCGCGTACCGTGCGGGCGACCTCCAGGGTGAGCCGCATCCGGCCGGCCCGGTCCCCGCCCCAGCCGTCCTTACGGTGGTTGGTCAGCGGCGACAGGAACTCGTGCAGCAGGTAACCGTGCGCGGCGTGCACCTCCACGGCGGCGAACCCGGCGTCCACCGCCCGGCCGGCCGCCGCCCCGAACGCCTCGACGACTGCGGCGATCCCCGCCTCGTCCAGGGCGGTCGGCACCCGGTACTCCGGCACGAACGGATCGTCGGTGGGGCCGACCGGCACCCAGCCACCCTCGGCATCGGGCACGCCGCCCCGGCGCGGGTCCCACGGCCGGTACGTCGAGGCCTTGAATCCGGCGTGCGCGAGCTGCACGGTCGGCACCGCGCCGTGCGCGGCCAGGAACCGGGTCACCGGACGCCAGGCGTCGACGTGCCGGCCGGACCAGAGCCCGGTGTCCTGCGGGCTGATCCGACCCTCCGGCAGTACCGCGGTCGCCTCGGTCATCACCAGCCCGGCGCCGCCGATGGCGCGGGCGCCGAGGTGCACCAGGTGCCAGTCGGTGGGCAGGCCGTCGGGACCGGCACTGTACTGGCACATCGGTGCCAGGGCGATCCGGTTGGGCAGGGTGACCGTGCGCAGCGCCAGCGGCGTGAACAACGAACTCATTGCCACATCCTCTCCCGACCGGTACGCCACAGACGATGCCCGTAACGAGTGATATCGATGACAGTCCTTACGGGTCAGTCGGGTCGACGGCTGCGGGCCAGGGTGGCGGCGGTGACCAGACCCCAGCCGACCGCCACCGCGAGCAGCAGCCGCTCCAGCACGCCGACCAGCGAACCTCGGCCGATGAAGAGCATGGCGAGGCCGACCGTGCCGGCCAGCGGCAGGGCCACAAGCGTCGCGATCGCGGCGATCCGGCGCAGGGCGCGCCCGGCCGCCGGGGCCAGGACGATCGCGATCATGGCGAAGACTACGGCGGCCGTCGCCGCGATGCTCGCCGCACCGTGCACCAGGTCTGCCACGGTGGCCCGCTCGAACGGCGGCAGCGGGCAGCCGGCACTGCACGTCACCGCGCCGGACAGGCCGGTGGCCAGGCCACCCGCGACGAGCAACGCCGCCGCGACCCGCAACCCCGTGTCGCCGCGCCACCCGCCCCTGCCGCGCCAGACCGCCGGGCCGCGCCGGGCCGGAGTGCCGCGCCGCACCGCCGGGCCGCGCCGCACCGCAGGGCCGCGCCGGCCGCTGCTGGGGTGCAGCGCGGCGGCGAGCAGCAGCAACGCCGCAGCCAGGGCGAAGACCCCGATCCGGTACGTCCAGGCGTACCCGCTGTCGGCGACACCGGCCTCGCTGACGTACCCGGTAAGGCCCGGTCCCGGACCAGCGACCACGGCGAGCGTCACCAGAGTCGCGCCGACGAGCACACCGAGCGTCGCGCCGGCGGCGGTGACCCGCGACGCGATGGCGCTGTCGTCAGCCACGCCCGTGGGGTGTCGTCCAGCCGTGCAGGTCCGGGCCGAGCGGCACGATCCCGGTCGGGTTGATCTCGCCATGGGTGGCGTAGTAGTGCCGCTTGATGTGGTCGAAGTCGACCGTCTCGCCGAAGCCGGCGGTCTGGAACAGGTCCCGCGCGTACGCCCAGAGCACCGGCATCTCGGTCAGCTTGCTCCGGTTGCACTTGAAGTGACCGTGGTACGCCACGTCGAAGCGGACCAGGGTGGTGAAGAACCGCACGTCCGCCTCGGTGATGGTGTCGCCCATCAGGTAACGCCGGTCGGTCAGCCGCTGCGACAGGGTGTCCAACCGGGCGAAGAGCGCCGTGTACGCCTCGTCGTACGCCCGCTGCGAGGTGGCGAACCCGCACCGGTAGACGCCGTTGTTGACGTCGCGGTGGATCTCGGCCATCAGCGCGTCCAACTCCGGACGCAGCTCGACCGGGTAGAGGTCCGGGGCACCCGGGGCGTGCAGCCGCCGCCACTCGGTGGACAGGTCCAGGGTGAGCTGCGGATAGTCGTTTGTCACCACCCGCCCGGTGAGCGTGTCCACAAGCGCGGGCACGGTGACCCGGCCGGCGTAGTCGGGATCGGTGGCCAGGTACGCCTCGGAGAGGAAGCCGATGCCCAGCACCGGGTCGAAGCCGTCCGGGTCGAGGGTGAACCGCCAGCCGCGCTCGTCGCGGATCGGGTCGACGGTGCCCAACGAGATGGCGTCCTGGAGCCCGAGCAGGTTGCGGACGATAAGTGCCCGGTGCGCCCACGGGCAGGCCCGACACCAGATCAGCCGGTAGCGCCCCGGCTCCAGCGGCCAGCGGTCCTGCTCGTCCGGCCCACCGCCGGGCGGTGAGGTGGAGTGCGGGGTGACCCGCCCGGTGAACCGGTTGGGTTGCCGGACGAAGGCTCCGGCGTCGCTGGTCTCCGCGCTGAACTGGGCTCCTGCCATGCCGATAACCTATCTCCGATCTTCCGGCGATATCCTGGCCGCCGGACGTCCCCGGCTACCCGGTGGACGCGCCGTCGCCCCTGCCCTTCCCACCCCCGAAGGACTCGCGATGACCGTGGCATACCTGGTGGCCGGTGTCCGCACCCCGATCGGCCGGTACGCGGGCGCGCTCGCCGGCGTACGCCCCGACGACCTGGCCGCGCACGTCATCCGCGAGCTGGCCGCCCGCCATCCGTCCGTGGACTGGTCGCGTACCGACGACGTGATTCTCGGCTGCGCCAACCAGGCTGGCGAGGACAACCGCAACGTGGCCCGGATGGCGGCGCTGCTCGGCGGGCTGCCCGAGGAGGTCTCCGGCAGCACGGTCAACCGGCTCTGCGGCTCCGGCCTCGACGCGCTGGCCACCGCCGCCCGGGCGATCGTCGCCGGCGAGGCGGACCTGATCGTGGCCGGCGGCGTGGAGAGCATGAGCCGGGCGCCGTTCGTCCTGCCGAAGGCGACCAGCGCGTTCTCCCGGGCCGCCGAGATGTACGACACCACGATCGGCTGGCGGCTGGTCAACCCGCTGATGGAGCGCGGCTGGGGCATCGACTCGATGCCGGAGACGGCGGAGAACGTCGCAACGGAGTACGGCGTCGACCGGCTCACCCAGGACGAGTTCGCGTACCGTTCGCAGCTGCGGGCCGCCAAGGCGCAGGCCGACGGCCGGCTGGCCGAGGAGATCGTGCCGGTGACCGTGCCGGCGGGCCGGCGCGAGACGCGGCTGGTCGAGGTCGACGAACACCCCCGCCAGACCTCCCTGGAGAAGCTCGCCGCGCTGCCCACGCCGTTCCGCGACGGTGGCACGGTGACCGCCGGGAACTCCTCCGGCGTCAACGACGGCGCGGTGGCGCTGCTGGTCGCCTCGGAGGCGGCGGTCGCGGCGTACGGGCTCAGCCCACTGGCCCGGGTCAGCGGCGCGGCGACCGCCGGCGTACCGCCCCGGATCATGGGCATCGGTCCGGTGCCGGCGACCCGGCGGCTGCTCGACCGGCAGGGGCTCACGCTGGCCGACCTCGACGTGATCGAGCTGAACGAGGCGTTCGCCGCCCAGTCCGTCGCGGTGCTGCGGGAGCTGGGCCTGCCCGCCGACGCCGAGCACGTCAACCCGAACGGTGGCGCCATCGCCCTGGGGCATCCGCTCGGGGCCAGCGGTGCCCGGCTCGCGCTCACCGCCGCCCTGGAGCTGCGTCGCCGGGGTGGCCGGCGGGCGCTGGCGACCATGTGCGTCGGAGTCGGGCAGGGCATCTCGCTGCTGCTGGAGGCCGCCTGACCGGCTGGGCCGCCCGGACGAGCGGTAGAGCAGCACCTGGATCTCCCGTCGCGTGACGCACCGGCCTAGAGTGGTCAGCGTCACACGATCCGCGGCGACGACTTGGGGTGTACCAGTGCAGATGCCGGACGGGCTGCCCACCAGGATCGACCTCTCCCGGCCCAGCGCGGCCCGGGTGTACGACTACTTCCTCGGCGGTGCCCACAACTTCGAGATCGACCGGCAGTTGGCCGAGCAGATCGCGGCCATGACGCCGAACCTGCCGGCCACCATGCGGGCCGGGCGGGAGTTCCTGCGCCGGGCGGTACGGGCGCTGCTCGATGCCGGCGTCGACCAGTACCTGGACATCGGCTCGGGCATCCCCACGGTCGGCAACGTGCACGAGGTCGCCCAGGCCGCGAACCCGAAGGCCCGGGTGGTCTACGTCGACATCGACCCGGTGGCGGTGGCGCACAGCCGGGAACTGCTGGCCGGCAACGAGCTGACCGGCGTCGTCCACGCCGACCTGCGTGACCCGGAGCGGATCCTGGCCGAGGCGCGCCGGCTGGAGCTGATCGACTTCGACCGGCCGCTGGGCATCCTGCTGGCCGGTGTGGTCCACTTCGTCCCGGACGCCGATCGGCCCGGCGAGATCCTGGCGACGCTGCGGGCCGCCGCCGCGCCCGGCAGTCATCTGGTCATCTCCCACTCCACCTTCGAGGACCAGCCGCAGGAGATGCTTGACGCGCAGCGGTTGTCGGCGCGTACCGCCACCGAGATCAGCCTCCGCTCCCGCGCCGAGATCACCGGTTTCTTCGGCGACTGGACGATCCTCGAACCGGGAGTGGTGCACATGGAGCTGTGGCGTCCGGACTCGCCGTCCGAGGTCGCCGCCGACGCGCAGCGGTTCGGCGCCTTCGGCGGCGTGGCCCGCAACGACCGGCCTGCGGACTGACCGATGGCCGGGGTCGACGCCGTCGGCGGAAACGCCGTCGACCGCACCGGCGCCGAGCGTTACGCGGCCGAGTGGACCAGGGCCGTACGCCGGATCGGTTTCGTGCCGCTGAGCGCGGCCGAGACCGAGCGGTTGCTGCTGGCGCACACCCTGCGGCTGGCCGAGGCCCTGCTCACCGGCGAGGCGGTGCCGGCGGTGGCGGCAGAGGTCGGTCGGGCCCTGGTCGAGGCGAACCTGACCGAGCCGGGCGTGATCGAGTGGTCGGTACGCGCCCTCGCCGACCGCCTCCCGGCCCAGGTCCTCGGCGCCCTGTCCGGGCTCGGGGAGCGGATCGCCACCGCGCAGGGTGGTCTGGCCGCCGGCTTCGCCCGGGCCCTGCGTGACCGCACGCTCGCCCAGCAGGAGCGGATCGCCCGCTCCGCCTGGCAGGCCCGGGACGCCGTCGAACAGGCGTTGCGGGACAGCGAGGCCCGGTTCCGGGCGGTCTTCCGGGGAGCGGCGATCGGCATCGGCATCGCCGACGTCGACGGCACCATCATCGACGTCAACCAGCCCTTCGCCGACATGCTCGGCTATTCGGTCGAGGAGTTGCGGCAGCTCAACGTCGCGGCGCTGCTCCACCCCGACGACGCCCCCGGAATGGCAGAGCTGTACCGGGGGCTGATCGAGGGCAAGCACGACAGCGTACGGGTCGAGAAGCGCTACTACCGCAAGGACGGCAGCGCCGTCTGGACGGACCTGGCGGCCTCCCTGATCCGGCACGACGACGGTCGACCCCGGTTCACCGTCGCCATGGTGGAGGACATCACCGAGCGGTACGAACTCCAGCGCCGACTGCGTTTCCAGGCGCTGCACGACCCGCTCACCGACCTGCCCAACCGGACGCTCTTCTTCGAGAAGCTGAGCGGCCTGCTGGACTCGGCGGGCCGGGTCGGGCTCTGCTTCCTCGATCTCGACGGGTTCAAGGCGATCAACGACAGCCTCGGTCACGACCTCGGCGACCGGCTGCTCGTGACGATCGCCCGGCGGCTCGCCGGCTGCGTGGCGGAGCAGGGCTACCTGGTCGCCCGGATGGGCGGCGACGAGTTCGTCATCCTGGTCGACGGTGCCGCCGTTGTCGACGGCGTGATCGCGGTGGCCGAGGCGGCGCTGGCCGTGGTCTCCGCTCCGGTGTTCGTCGGCGAACAGCAGCTCATGGTCTCGGCCAGCATCGGCATCGTCGACTCCGCGGACGTCGGCACCAGCGTCGCCGAGCTGATGAAGGCCGCGGACACCACGCTGTACTGGGCCAAGGCCGAGGGTCGGGGCCGGTGGGCGGTCTACGACCCGGAGCGTACCGCCCGGGACATCGCCCGGTCGGCTCTGGTCGCCGGGCTGCCAATGGCGCTGGAGCGGGGCGAGTTCGTGCTGCACTACCAGCCGATCGTGTCGCTGTTGGACGGACGGATGCTTGCGGTCGAGGCACTGGTCCGCTGGCAACATCCGGAGCTGGGACTGCTCGGCCCGGACCGGTTCATCGGGCTGGCCGAGGAGACCGGCCTGATCGTCCGGCTGGGTGCCTGGGTGCTGCGGCAGGCCTGCCGGGACGCCCAGCGCTGGCACGCCGAGTTTCCCGACGCCCGGCTGGTGGTCAGCGTGAACCTGGCCGCCCGTCAGGCCGACGCCCCGGCGATCGTGGACACCGTGGCCGACGCCCTGGCCAGTAGCGGACTGCCGGCTGAGCTGCTGCAACTGGAGTTGACCGAGAGCGCGGTGATGGGCTCTGCCGGTGAGCCGCTGCGGACGCTTTACCGGCTCGCGTCCCTCGGCGTACGGCTGGCGATCGACGACTTCGGCACCGGCTACTCGAACCTCGCGTACCTGCGCCGGCTGCCGATCACCTGCCTGAAGCTGGCCGCGCCCTTCGTCGAGGGCATCCGGGGCGACCTGCCGGACACCGCCGACCACCGGGACGAGCGGATCGTGGACGCGCTGGTGCGGCTGGCGCACGCGTTGGAACTCTGGGTCACCGCCGAGGGGGTGGAGACCGAGGCACAGGCCGAGCGGCTGCGGGCGCTACGCTGCGACACCGCACAGGGCCGCCTATTCGGCCCGCCGGCACCCGCCAACACCATCTTCACCCGCCTGGACGGCGGGTAAGGAAGGGCCCCCTGTTAACGCCTGCGGTAGAGGAAGGGCCCCCTTTTAACAGTTCACAGCGATCGGATGGGGAGCCGACGTGAGCCTGACAGAGACCGGCGCGCTGGTGTCGGTGATCACCGCCTTGGCCATCCTCGCTGGGTTGGCCGGGGTGGTGGTGCCCGGCCTACCGGCATTGCCGTTGTGCTGGGGCGGCGTACTCGTCTGGGCGTTGTTCGGCGAGGCCGGCACCGGGCGCTGGCTGGTGCTCGCGGCGGCCACCGTGGTCGCCCTGGGTGGCACCGTGGTGAAGTACGCCTGGCCGGGCCGCAACCTGAAGCGGGCTGGGGTGCCCACCTCCACCTTGCTCGTCGGTGCGCTGCTCGGCCTGGTCGGCTTCTTCGTCATCCCGGTGGTCGGGCTGGTCATCGGGTTCGTCGGCGGCATCTTCCTGATGGAGTGGTCGCGGTTGCGCGACACCCGGCTGGCCTGGCCGGCGACCAGACGGGCGGTCGGCGCGGCCGGGCTGTCCATGCTTATCGAGTTCCTCTCCGGGGTGATGATCGGCGTGCTCTGGGTGGCCGGCTTGGTGCTGACCTGACGTAACACCGGGCGGCTGCTGACCTGAGGTCATATCCGAACGGCTGCTGACCTGAGGTCATATCCGAACGGCTGCTGAGCTGACGGGACACCGGGCGGCGCGGGGTGAAGCCAGGGTAGGGCGCAGCGCCGTACCCGAGAGAGAGGTGACGTTCCCCGCGCCGCCGCGGCTGCCGGGCCGTTCCGAGGGCCCGGGTCGGCCCGTCGCGATCGGGCCTGGTCACAAGCCCAAGGATGGGGTACGCCGAAGCGTCCGGCAACGCAATTGCCTGGCCGCCGCTCGGCGCCCGGCAACGCAATTGCCTGGCCGCCGCTCGGCGTCACCGGCTCCGGGCGGGTGTGACCGGCAGCGGGAATGTCACGCCGGTGAGTTTCTCGGAGACCGTCCACAGGCGTCGGGCGGTGTCGTCATCCTGGGCGGCCCTGGACCGGCCGACGAGCTTCGGTGCGCCGCGTCCCTGTAGGAAGCCGCCGGGACCGGCGTAGCTGCCGCCCGGGATGTCGGCCACTGCCGCGTAGAGCGTGGGAAGCGCGCCGTCCTCCTCGCTCTGCGCGAACCAGTTGACGGCGGTCGTGTGGACCAAGCGCTTCGGGAGTGGTTCGTTGTCGAGGTGTCCGAGCAGGTTGGTGGTCGCCAGGCCGGGGTGCGCGGCGGTCGCGAGCACCGGTGCGGCGGC
The DNA here is from genome assembly GCF_059553435.1 of Micromonospora sp. PRAS1. Lineage (NCBI taxonomy): Bacteria > Bacillati > Actinomycetota > Actinomycetes > Micromonosporales > Micromonosporaceae > Micromonospora > Micromonospora sp. PRAS1. Next base: position 43,667 of record NZ_JCANNB010000037.1, on the reverse strand, counting down.
CTCGGTGAGCCGGCGCTGTAGTTCGGCGGTGAAGAGCAGGTTCGCCAGCTTCGACTGCGCGTACGCGCGGAACGGCCGGTAGGGCCTGCGCTCCCAGTTGAGGTCGTCGAAGTCGATCGTGCCGGTCCGGTGCCCGTTCGAGGAGACCGTGACCACTCGGCCCCGGATCCGGGGCAGTAGCAGGTTGGTGAGCGCGAAGTGCCCGAGGTGGTTGGTGCCGAACTGAAGCTCGAAGCCGTCTGCGGTGCGGCCGAGCGGCGGGATCATCAGGCCGGCGTTGTTGATCAGCACGTCGATCGGCTCGGTGAACTCCTCGGCGAAGGTACGCACCGAGGCGAGTTCGGCGAGGTCGAGGCGCCGTACGACAATCTCGCCGGTCATGGTCGCGGCGGCGGCCCGTCCCTTGGCGAGGTCGCGGACGGCGAGGACGACGCGGGCACCCTTGGCGGCGAGCGCGCGGGCGGTGGTGCGGCCGATGCCGCCGCCGCTGCGGCTTTCGGGCTGCTGAACGATCTGATCGTGCAGGGACAGGAGCAGGGCGTACTTGCCACCGGCGACCCGCAGCAGGTGGGGATCGTGCTGTTCGCGACCATCCATGGCATCGCCACGCTGATCAACGGCAACCTGGTCCCACCGGAACTGCTCGACGGCCTCGGGCAGCGGGCCGTCGAGCAGTTCATCCGGGGATCTCAACGCGACTAGGTGTACTGCCCAGGTAGTACAGCTAGGCGGCGGTGCCGAACCAGCGGGGCAGGTGCGTGACCAGATCGCGCTGGTCGTCGCCGACCCAGGCCACGTGGCCGTCCGGCCGCAACAGCACGGCGGGCACGTCCAGTTCCTCGCTGACGTCGACCACGTGGTCGACCCGGTCCGCCCAGCCGGTGACCGAGAGCCGGCCGGTCTGGTCGAGCAACAGGCCGCGGCCGGCGTGCGTCAGCTCGTAGAGGCGGCCCTGCTTGAGGCGTATGTCCCGCATCCGCCGGCCGAGCAGGTCGTGCCCCGCGCCGAAGTCGTAGCGGATCCCGATCGCAATGATCTTCTCGGTCAGGTACCGGTTAACCTCATCGAAGTCCATCAGCTCCGAGATCAGCCGACGCATCGCCAGCGCACCCGGCTCGGTGGAGAGCAGTTCCATCTGCGCGCGGGTGTTGTTCAGCACGTCGTAGGCGACCGGGTGCCGTTCGGTGTGGTAGCTGTCCAGCAGCCCCTCCGGCGCCCAGCCGGCCACCTCGGCGGCCAGCTTCCAGCCGAGGTTGAACGCGTCCTGGATGCCGAGGTTGAGGCCCTGCCCGCCGGTCGGCGGGTGGATGTGCGCCGCGTCGCCGGCCAGCAGCACCCGGCCGAGGCGGTAACGCTCGGCCAGCCGGGTGGCGTCGCCGAAGCGGGACAGCCAGCGCGGTGAGTGCACGCCGAAGTCGGTGCCCGCGTACGCCCGTAGTTGTTCTTTGAATTCCGCCAGGGTCGGCGGGACCGCGCGGTCGGCGACCACCCCCTCGGCGGGCACCACGACCCGGTACACCCCGTCGCCGATCGGCCCGAGCCCGAACCGCTTCTGGGTCTTGCGGACCTCGGTGACCACGCTGACCACCGTCTCCGGCGGTACGCCCACCTCCATCTCGCCCAGTAGCGTCTCGACCCGGCTCGGCTCGCCGGGGAAACCGACCCCGAGCAGTTTGCGCACGGTGCTCCGCCCACCGTCGCAGCCGACCAGGTAGCGGCCGGTCAGCCGGCTGCCGTCGGCCAACTCGACGGTCACCCCGTCCTCGTCCTGGCTGAGCCCGACCACTTCACCGCCGCGCCGGATCTCCGTGCCCACCTCGGCGGCCCGCTCGGCCAGCAGCCGATCGGTCACCGGCTGCGGAATGCCCAGGACGTAGGGATGCGCGGTGTCCAGCCGGTCGGGCGCGGGCTTGTCGATGGCGGCGAAGAAACCGCCTACCGGAAAACGCCGGCCGAGCGCGAGGAACCGATCCAACAGGCCGCGCTGGTCAAGCACCTCGATGCTGCGTACGTGCAGGCCGAGCGCGCGGACGAACGAGGTCGGCTCGGTCTCCTTCTCCAACACAAGCGTGCGTACGCCGTGCAGCCGCAACTCGCCGGCCAGCATCAGACCGGTCGGCCCGCCCCCGGCAATGATCACGTCGAACATTCGTGCCCCCCATTGATTTCGGCCAGCTCTCGCACGCGGTCCGGCGCGTGCTCTGCGGATCTGTATCTCCGCAGGCCCTGGCCTCGGCCGCAGATTCTGCGGCATCACCCGGGTCTTGCGGCAAGCCCCCGGGTGCGATATACGTTAGGAGTGGCAGGGAGATTCTTCTTCCTGCCTTTCGCATTGATATCCGAATCAGTGGCGCAAAGTGCGCCTGTTTACCGCAGTCGTTGAAACCTAAGCGGGAGGCATGGCCCGCTGCGGGTGGATCGTCTCGTGGCGGGCCAGCATGGCAACGAACTCGCCGATCTTTCGTTCGCGGGTCTGCGCCCGTTTGACCGCGTTGAGACGGTGGATGAGAGCGAAACGGTTCGTTTTGGTGAGTACGTCGAACATGGCCTGCGCGGCGGGTTCGGCGGCGATGGCGGCGAGGAGATCGGCCGGCATCTCGGCCTCCGACGGCGGGGCGTAGGCGGCAGCCCATCGTCCGTCCGCCTGCGCGGCCTCCACCGCGGCGCGGCCGGAGGGCTGCATCCGCCCCGCTGCCTCCAGCCGGGCCACATGACTGACGTTCCGTTGCGACCAGGCGCTGCGGGGCCTGCGGGGGGTGAAGCGGATCCAGGAACTTTCCTGGTCCCGTTTACGGGCCTGCCCGTCGATCCAGCCGAAGCAGAGCGCCTCGTCGACCGCCTGTTGCCAGGTCAGCGTGGTGACCGTGCCGCCCTTCCTGGTCAGCGCGAGCCAGACGCCGGGAGACGTGGCATGGTGCTCCGACAACCATGCGCGCAGCGCCTCGGCGTCCTCGACGATCAACTCATCCAGCTCGGCGTTCGCCATGTCGGCAGGCTATTCGTCGCGTCTGACGATTTTTTCGGCGTGCCGAGCGTCCAGCGCCTACCAACCGCCGCAGCGGCGCCGACCCGTTCCGTCGGGCACGACGGTCAGCGGTCAGCCCACGGGGCCGATCTGCTTGGCGAGGTCGACGAAGGACTGCCACGACGCCGGGGTGAGGTGGAGGGTGCCGCCGTCCCGGTCCTTGGTGTCGCGGACCAGCACGACGCCGGGCAGGTTGTCGGCAACCTCGACACAGGACCCACCGTTGTTGCCGCTCTTCGTGCTCTTGCGCCACTGCGCAACGGTCATGTCCATGATTCTGCCGCTTTCCTGATCAAGTCCAGGGATTGGGCTCGGGAGAGGCACTCACCCCTGATGCGTTCCCACCTTCGGCTGAGCGTAGCAACTTCCTCAGCCCTCGTAATGATCTCAGCCCGCGCTTGACTGTCCGCGTGGGCGACGTACTCGCCGCCGGGCAGTTCGGCGATGATGAAGCCGCCGCCGAGGCCCGGGTACATTCCGACATCCTTTGGTACGACAAGCACCTGCAACGCAGGTAGCGCCGCGCACGTCGCCAGGTGTGTGACCTGCTCGCGCATCAGCTCGCGATTTCCGTAGGCCGACTGGTAGAGCACCCCCTCGAAGATCGCGGCGATGAACATCGGTGGCCGGTCGCGGCGCAGGATGGCTTGCCGGTCCAATCGTGACGCGACGAGTTCGTCGACATCGCTTGACGCCAGCACCTCGCCGGCGAGTGTGGCCCGCGCGTACGCCTCGGTTTGCAGGAGTCCGGGAATCCAAGTGTGTTCGAACCAGCGAAGGGCGACTGCTTCGCGTTCCCAGTCGACCCACTCGCGGAGCCATTGCGGCTCGCGCCGCTTGAGGACATCGGGCCATAGATCGCCAACGTCCCGGCCAAGGAGTGCGGCCACCTTTGCGCGTCGTCGAGGCTGAGGGATACGTCCTGGCGAGATCCAACGCGCTGCTGTCTTGGGATCCACCCCGGTCTGAGCTGCCAAACTCTCGGCTGTTTCGCCGGCCTCGGCCATGGCTGCTTGAAGTGCAAGGTTCATCCTGCCTCCGCAATGGATGTCCTGGACGTCCCTGAGAATAGATGAACGTCGTGTACTGATCCCATCACTGTCGGCAAGTGTGGCTTATGCGGGCTTGCTCTGTCGGGATCGGCGGTGGGGTGGGCTTCTGCGCGGGGTCGCCCTGCTTCGGCCGTGTGGGGCGACCCCCTCCACAGTCGAGGAGGTCGACATGTCTCTCCGTTCGCGTTCGCTCTTCGTACCCCTGTTCAAAACCCTGGACGGCGCGGCGTGCCGGGTGCGGCGGGTGCGCTGATGGGACGGCGGGTGATCCCACATGTCGCGATGCGTCCGCTCTGGCGGTGCCGCAACTGTGGTGCGGAGTGGCCCTGTCAGCCGGCCCGGTTGGGCCTGCTGGCCGAGTACCGGCAGGATCGGATCGCCCTGCTGCTCTATCTGAGTGGGCTGATGGTGGAGGCCCGCGATCAACTCGCCCAGCTCAACCCGGAGCACGTACCGGAGCTGTACGACCGCTTTCTCGGTTGGGTGCGACGTCGTGATCGGCGGTGACTCAGGCGGAACTTGCCGCAGGTCGACAGTGTCGGGTACCGGACCGCGCGAACAATTGCCCGCCAGCGCGAGACCCACCAGGTATGACGACACAACTCGCGACACCCGCCACCACGCATCGCAGGACCGTACGGTCTCGCCGTCGGATCGGCATCGCCGCTGCCGGCGTCGCCGTGCTCGGCGGCCTCGCCGTCGTGCCTGCCGCCTCCGCCGCCGTACCGCCAGCTACCACCCGGATCAGTGTGGACAGCACGGGCGGCCAGGCCGCCGAGTACCGCAGCGAACCCTTCGGGGCGAGTGCGGACGGCCGGTACGTCGCCTTCACCTCTGCCTCGCCGAACCTGATGCCGGACGACACCAACGACACCTGGGACGTGCTGATCCGCGACCGCCGAACCGGCACCACGAGTCGCGTCAGCCAGTCGACTGCGGGAGTTGCGGGCGAGAGTTCCAGCTACGGCCACTCCCTGAGCCCAGATGGCCGATACGTCTCGTTCACCTCCGACGCCGCCAATCTGGTGCCCGGCGACACCAACGGGGCCTCCGACGGCTTCATCCACGACCGCCGCACGGGCCGCACCAGCCGGGTCACGCTTACCGAGGGCAACGCCCAGGCCGATGCCCGAAGCTACGCGCCGGCGATCAGCGCCGACGGCCGGTTCGTGGCGTTCGTCTCCGAAGCTACAAATGTGGTGTCGGGTGACACCAACGGCGTAGCCGACATCTTCCTGCGGGACCGGCAGGCCGGTACCACCGTCCGGGTCAGCGGCACGAACGCCGACGCAGCCTCCGACGCACCGGCGATCAGCGCCGACGGCCGGTTCGTGGCGTTCACCTCCGACGCCACCAATCTGGTGTCCGGCGACACCAACGGCGTAGCCGACGTGTTCGTCCGCGACCTGCGTACCGGTAGCCTCCGGCGGGCCAACGTGTCCACCACCGGCGGGCAGGCGAACGCCCTCACCGTCTCCCCGACGATGAGCGCGGACGGCCGGTTCGTGGCGTTCACCTCCGACGCCACCAATCTGGTGTCGGGTGACACCAACGGCGTGGCCGACGTGTTCGTACGGGACCTGCGCGCCGGCACGACCAGCCGGGTCAGCTTGACGGCCGCCGGTGGGCAGGCCGGCGGTGGCAGCAGTTACGGCCCGATGATGAGCGCTGACGGCCGGCACGTCGCCTTCAGCTCCGACGCCACCAACCTGGTGTCGGGCGACACCAACGGCGTGGCCGACGTGTTCGTACGGGACCTGCGCGCCGGCACGACCGTCCGGGCCAGCCTGGCTGTCGACGGTGGAGAGGGCAACGACTCCAGCTACAACGCGGTGGTCACCCGGGACGGCCGGCACGTCGCCTTCGCCTCGGCGGCCACGAACCTGGTACCAGGCGACACCAACGGCGTGATCGACGTGTTCCTGCGCCGCATGCCCCGCTGATCCCGGTTCCAGCTGCCCGTCGTGATCGGTGAGGAGGCGGGTCGGGTCCGGCACGATGACGGTGCCGGGCTCGACCCGATGGCGCCCGCGTACCCGGATCTCGACCCTGCGGTTTGCGAGGGGAGCTGAAGGGGGTACGAGCGGAGCGTCTTGTTGACGGTGATCGGCTCGGCCGGTAGACCTTGGTGATGGAGGCTGGCGGATGAGGAAACCACCGCTCACGCTCGAACAGTTGCGGGTCGCCGTCGCCGAGGGCGAGATCGACACGGTGGCGTTGGCCCTGGTCGACATGCAGGGCCGGTTGCAGGGCAAGCGGTTCCACGCGCCGTACTTCCTCGACCAGGTGGTCGCGCACGGCAGCGAGGGGTGCAACTACCTGCTCGCCGTCGACGTGGACATGAACACCGTCGACGGGTTCGCGATGTCGAGCTGGGAACGCGGCTACGGCGATTTCGCGATGCGGCCGGACTTCGACACGCTGCGCCGGGTGCCCTGGCAGCCCGGCACCGCGCTGCTCCTGGCCGACCTGGAGTGGCTGGACGGCAGTGGCGCGGTGACCGCCTCGCCCCGGCAGATCCTGCGCCGACAGCTCGACCGGTTGGCCGGGCACGGGCTGACCGCGTACGCCGGGACCGAGTTGGAGTTCGTGCTCTTCCGTGACTCGTACGAGCAGGCGTTCTCTCGGGGTTACCGCGGCCTGACCCCGGCCAACCAGTACAACGTGGATTATTCGCTGCTCGGCACGGCCCGGGTGGAGCCGCTGCTGCGCCGCATCCGCACCGAGATGGCCGGCGCCGGGTTGACGCCGGAGAGCGCCAAGGGCGAGTGCAACCTCGGCCAGCACGAGATCGCCTTCCGGTACGACGAGGCGGTGGCCTGCGCCGACCACCACGTGATCTACAAGAACGGGGCGAAGGAGATCGCCGCCCAGGAGGGCATGTCGATCACCTTCATGGCCAAGCCGAACGACCGGGAGGGCAACTCCTGCCACATCCATTTCTCGCTGCGGGACGCCGCCGGCCGCTCGGCCATGCTCGGCGACGGCCCGGCCCAGCTCAGCGTCACCGGTCAGCGGGTGCTCGCCGGGCTGCTCGCCACCATGCGGGAGCTGAGCCTTCTGTTCGCCCCGAACATCAACTCCTACAAGCGTTACCAGCCGGACTCGTTCGCCCCGACCGCGCTGCGCTGGGGCACCGACAACCGCACCTGCGCGCTGCGACTGGTGGGGCACGGGCAGGGGATGCGGGTGGAGAACCGGGTGCCGGGCGCGGACGTGAACCCGTACCTGGCGATCGCGGCGCTGGTGGCGGGCGCCGTGCACGGGATCGAGCACGAGCTTGAGTTGGGCGAGGAGTGCACCGGCAACGCGTACGACGACCCGACGGCCGAGCGGGTCCCCGGCACGTTGCGTGACGCTCTCACCCTCTGGCAGTCCTCCGAGGTGGCCCGCGCCGCCTTCGGCGAAGAGGTGGTGGCGCACTACGCGAACATGGCCCGCGTCGAGTTGGCTGCCTTCGACGCCGCCGTCACTGACTGGGAACTGACCCGTGGCTTCGAACGCCTCTGAGCCCCACTTCCCCCACTTCCCCCACTCTCCCGCGATCTTGCACTTTCGGTCTTTGGTTTGTGGTGGTGAGTGGCTTTTGTCCCGACCGGAAGTGCAAGATCGACGGGGCGATGGCGGGGGCGGGGGCGGGGGCGCGAGGGAGGGCGCGAGGGAGAGGGAGGGGTGTGCGTGGGAGTGGTGAGGGATCCGGCTACCGGGCTCGTGGTGGGGGAGGTTGCGGAGAGTTCGCTTGAGGAGGTTGATGCGGGGATTGCGCGGGCGGGGATTGCCTATGAGCGGTGGCGGGGGGTTGCGGCGGGGGAGCGGGGGCGGTTGTTGCGGCGGTTCGCGGGGGTGGTTGACGCGCACCTGGAGGAGCTGGCGCGGCTGGAGGTCCGCAACGCGGGGCACACCATCGGCAACGCGCGGTGGGAGGCGGGCAACGTCCGGGACGTGCTGGACTACTACGCGGGGGCGCCGGAGCGGCTGACCGGGCGGCAGATCCCGGTGCCGGGCGGGCTGGACGTCACCTTCCACGAGCCGCTCGGCGTGGTCGGGGTGATCGTGCCGTGGAACTTCCCGATGCCGATCGCCGCCTGGGGATTCGCGCCCGCCCTGGCCGCCGGCAACACGGTGGTGCTCAAGCCGGCCGAGCTGACCCCGCTGACCGCGCTCCGCCTGGCCGAACTGGCGCTGGAGGCGGGACTGCTCGAGGGCGTGTTCACGGTGCTGCCCGGCCGGGGCGACGTGGTGGGCGAGCGGTTCGTCACCCACCCGGCCGTACGCAAGATCGTTTTTACCGGCTCCACCGAGGTCGGTACGGGGATCATGGCCGGTTGTGCGGCCCAGGTGAAACGGCTCACCCTGGAACTGGGCGGCAAGTCGGCGAACCTGGTCTTCGCCGACGCCGACCTGGAGCGGGCGGCGGCCAGCGCGCCGTACGGCGTCTTCGACAACGCCGGCCAGGACTGCTGCGCCCGGTCCCGGCTCCTGGTCCAGCGCCCGGTCTACGACCGCTTCCTCGAACTGCTCGAACCGGCGGTGCGCGCCTTCCGGGTGGGTGACCCGGCCGACGAGCGCACCGAGATGGGTCCACTGATCTCGGCGGGGCACCGGGACCGCGTGGCCGGCTACGTCGACGGTGCGTCCGTCGCCTTCACCGGCTCCCGCCCCGACGGCCCCGGCTACTGGTACGCCCCGACGGTGCTGCTCGCCGACTCGCCGACCGACCGGCACTGGCGGGAGGAGATCTTCGGCCCGGTCGTCTCGGTGCTCCCGTTCGACGACGAGGCCGACGCGATCCGGCTGGCCAACGACACCGAGTACGGCCTCTCCGGCTCGATCTGGACCCGGGACGTGGGCCGGGCGCTGCGGGTGGCCCGGGCGGTGGAGGCGGGCAACCTGAGTGTGAACTCGCACTCCTCGGTGCGCTACTGGACCCCGTTCGGCGGGATGAAGCGCTCCGGGCTGGGCCGGGAGTTGGGCCCGGACGCCCTGCACGCGTTCACCGACGTCAAGAACGTGTTCATCAGCACGGATGGCTCCGGCACGGATGGCTCCGGCACGGAGGAATCCAGCACGGATGAAGTCGGCACGGGGGAATCCAGCACGGAGGAGTGAGCATGCCGGGACGGTTGCAGGATCGGGTCGCCGTGGTGACCGGGGCGGGCAGCGGGATCGGGCTGGCCACGGTGCGCCGGTTCGCCGCCGAGGGGGCCCGGGTGGTCTGCGTGGACATCGACGTCGAGGCCGGTCAGCGGGCTGCCGAGGAGGTGGCGGGCAGCTTCGTTGCGGCCGACGTGGCCGACGAGGCGGCGGTGCGGAACCTCTTCGACGGGGTGGTCGAGCGGTACGGGCGGGTGGACGTGACGTTCAACAACGCCGGCATCTCGCCGCCGGACGACGACTCCATCCTGGAAACCGGGCTGGACGCCTGGGAGCGGGTGCTGCGGGTCAACACCACAAGCGTCTACCTCTGCTGCAAGTACGTCATCCCGCACATGCGCCGGCAGGGCCGTGGGTCGATCATCAACACCGCCTCCTTCGTCGCGCTGATGGGCGCGGCGACCTCGCAGATCGCGTACACCGCAAGCAAGGGCGGGGTGCTGGCGTTGACCCGGGAGCTGGGGGTGCAGTTCGCCCGGGACGGGATCCGGGTCAACGCGCTCTGTCCCGGGCCGGTGGCCACGCCGCTGCTGCGCGAGTTGTTCGCGGCCGACCCGGAACGGGCCGCGCGGCGACTGGTGCACGTGCCGATGGGGCGCTTCGGCGAACCGGCCGAGATCGCCGCAGCGGTCGCGTTCCTGGCCAGCGACGACGCCTCCTTCATGACCGCCGCGCAGTTCGTGGTCGACGGCGGGATCACCGGGGCGTACGTCACTCCGCTGTGATCTCGCCGACATCCACGGTGACCGGCCGATTTGTCGATCCACTGGCAGGTGGTGGTAATCAGCGTCCGGCGGTCCCGATGCGTTACGTTGCTGGTCCGCCGGGGTAGAAGGCGGAACACGGCAATTGATGATCGGACGCGTCGTGGACATGGCCGGGGGAGGCTGCATGAACTCGGCCCAGGCGAGTACGGACGGACGCCATCCGTCCGGACTGCGTGACGGGATTCCTCCGCTGCTCGCGGCGGCATTCGCCAGCGGCGGCGAGATGGGCGCACTGCTGCGCGACCACAACTGGTCGGCCAGCCCGCTCGGCACCCCGGACCGCTGGCCGCCCGCCCTGGTCAACGCGATCAGCACGATGCTCGCCTCGAAGGCGCAGATCGCGATGTTCTGGGGAGAGGACTTCCTCGCCTTCTACAACGACGCGTACCGGCCGACGATCGGCGACAAGCACCCCGCCGTCCTCGGGCAGCCGGCGCGCGAGCACTGGGCGGAGACCTGGGAGGTGCTCGGGCCGCTGCTGACCCAGGTGCTGCGCGACGGCGAGTCGTACCAGGCGCGGGACCACCACTTCCTGCTCAACCGGCACGGCTTCGTCGAGGATGTCTTCTTCGACGTCTCGTACGACCCGATCCGGGCGGCGGACGGCTCGATCAGCGGTGTGCTCTGCATCTGTAGCGAGACCACCGACCGGGTGCTGGGCCAGCGCCGGCTACAGGCGCTGGCCGAACTCGGTGCCGAACTGGCCGAGCCGGGCAGCATCGAGGAACTCGGCCGGGTGGCCGCAGCCGTGCTCGACCGGAACCGGCCGGACCTGCCGTTCAGCCTGCTCTACCTGCACGACGCCGACGGGTACCTGCGCCCGGCCGGGGCCAGCGGGGGCGCGGGGGTCAGCGCCCCCGAAGCGCCCTCCCGCCTGGTCGAACTCGCGGCCGCCGGCACCGTCGACACGGTGCGCACGGTCGACCTGCTCGGGCACGTACCGGCCGACGTCGCCGAGGAGGCGATGGTGCTGCCGATCAGCGCGACAAACGAGCCGGCCGGAGTGCTGGTGCTGGGGTTGGCCAGCCGGCTGCCGTTCACCCGCGACTATCGCACCTTCGTCGAGTTGGTCGCCGCGCAGATCTGCCGCGCCGTCGGCAAGCAGCGGGCGTACGACCAGGAGCAGGCCCGGGCCGCCGCCCTGGCCGCCCTGGACCTGGCCAAGACCAACTTCTTCGCCAACGTCAGCCACGAGTTCCGGACCCCTCTGACCCTGGTGCTGGGCCCGCTGGAGGACATGCTCGCCGACCCCGCGCTGCCGGAGCCGTACACGGAGCGGTTGACAAGCATGCACCGCAACGCGATGCGGCTGCTGAAGCTGGTAAACACCGTGCTCGACTTCTCCCGGCTGGAGTCGAAGCGGCTGGCCGCGTACTACGAGCCGGTGGATCTGGCCGGTTACACCACCCGGCTGGCCAGCACGTTCCGCTCCGCCACCGAGCGCGCCGGGCTGCGGCTGGTGGTCGACTGCCCGGCGCTGCCCGAACCGGTCTACGTCGACCAGGACATGTGGGAGAAGATCGTCCTCAACCTCCTCTCCAACGCCGTGAAGTTCACCTTCGAGGGTGAGATCACGGTGCGGCTGCGAGCGGTCGACGGGGCCGCCCGTCTGGAGATCGCCGACACCGGCGTGGGCATCGCGCCGGAAGAACTGCCCCATGTCTTCGAGCGTTTCCACCGGGCACCGGGGGTGCGGTCGCGTAGCCACGAGGGCACCGGGATCGGGTTGGCGCTGGTCCGCGAACTGGTCGAGATGCATGGCGGTCAGGCGGGCGTGACCAGCCAGGTCGACCGGGGCAGTAGCTTCGTCGTCACCATCCCGTTCGGCACCGCCCACCTGCCGGCCGACCGGGTGGCCGCCGCCAGTGGCCCCGAGCGGGAGCCGTTGCAGGCCGCGCTCTTCGTCGCCGAGACCGTGCGGTGGACCGGCGGCCCCGCACCGGCCCGGGGCAGGCTCACCGCCGAACGTCCGGCGGTGGGTCCGGCGGTCACCGCTCCGGCGGGCCGGATCCTGGTCGTGGACGACAACCCCGACCTGCGCGAACACGTCGCCCGGCTGCTCGAACCGACCTGGCACGTGGTGACGGCCGGCGACGGGGTCGACGCCCTGCGCCTGGCCAGCGAGAGCACCTTTGACCTGGTGCTGACCGACGTGATGATGCCCAGGCTGGACGGCTTCGGTCTGGTCGCCGCGCTGCGCGCGGACCCACGCACCCGGTCCGTGCCGATCGTGCTGCTCACCGCCCGGGCCGGTGTCGGCGAGGAGGTGGCCGGCCTGTCGGTCGGCGCCGACGACTACCTGACCAAGCCCTTCTCCGGGCAGGAGTTGATCGCCCGGGTCCGGGCCAACGTGGAACTGAGCCAGCTGCGCGGTCAGATCGTCCGACGGCTGTACGCCCTGGCGGATGTGGCGGTCGCGGTGAACACGGCCCGCTCCACCGCCGACGTGCTCCAGGTCGCGGCCCGGCACGCGCTCAGTCTCGCCGAGGCCGTCCGGGTGGAGGTCACCGCCGGTGACGCCCGTTACGTGGCCGGCGACGGATCGAGCAGCGACGAGCCGACCTATCTCCTGCCGTTGACCGGCGTGGCCGGCCAACGCCTCGGCGAGCTGCGGGTCTGGCGTGCGGGGACCGAGGGCGCCGACACAAACGAGGCCGCGCTCACCCAACTGGCCCGGCTGGTCGGGGTACGCCTGGAGAACGCCCAGCTCTACGAGGTCGAGCACCGCATCGCCACCACGCTGCAACACAGCCTGCTGCCGCAGAACCTGCCCCAACTGCCCGGTGCCCTGGTGGCCAGCCGATACCTGCCGGGCAGCGCCGACGTCGAGATCGGCGGCGACTGGTACGACGTCATCGCCCGCGACGACGACGAACTCGTACTTGTCATCGGGGACGTGGTCGGCAAGGGCGTACCGGCCGCCGCGACCATGGGACAGTTGCGCAACGCGCTGCGCGCGTACGTGCTTGAGGGCTTCGGTCCGGGCGAGTCGCTGACCCGGCTCAACCGGCTGGTGGACTCGACCGAGTCACGCTCGTTCGCGACCGTCTTCTCCGTCTGGTACAGCCCGCGTACCAGCCAACTGCGGTACGCCAGCGCCGGGCACCCGTCCCCGCTGCTGATCCGCGGCGACGACGCGGCGTTCCTGTACGACCGGGCCCTCGGACCGCCGGTCGGGGCCATCCCCGGCACGGAGTACGAGACGGTCACCGGTGAACTGCGGGCCGGCGACCGTCTCCTGCTCTACACCGACGGCCTGATCGAGGACCGGCAGATCGGCATCGACGTCTCCCTGGCCCAGCTGCGCGCCGACGCGACCCGACCCGCGGCGGACGTGACCGACCTGATCGACACGGTAGTCGAGCGGGCCGTCGACCGGCCCCGCCGCGACGACGTGGCGGTGCTCGCGCTTGAGGCCGCCGAACTCGATTGCTTCACCCTGCGGCTGCCGGCCGATCCCACCCGGCTGAGCGTGCTGCGCAAGCGGCTGGAGGAGTTCCTCGTCGCGCACGAGGTGTGCGAGACCGACCTGTTCGACCTCACCGTGGCGGTCTCCGAGGCGGCGGCGAACGCCATCGAGCACCCGGTCGACCCGGTGGAACCGACGATCGACATCGAGGTGAGTGTGGAGGACCGTACGGTGGTGGCGACCGTACGGGACACCGGCCGTTGGCGGGAGTCGACGGGGTCGGGGTTCCGGGGGCGGGGCCTGTCCCTGATCCGGGCACTCGGGGAGCTGTCGGTCAGCCGTACGCCGGAGGGGACCCAGGTCACCCTGCGTCGGCGGCTCGATCCCTGAGAAGTAGTGGAGATCACTCTCCGCTCAGCCAGCGCTGCTCGCCCAGACCGGCGATCTCCAGCACCCGGCTGACCTGCCGCGACGGCAGTACCGTAAGCGAATCCGGATAGCGGCCGGCGAGCCGGACCAGCGCGTGGATGGCCGCCGAGTCGAAGAAGGTCACCGCGCGCAGGTCGAGCGTGACCCGGGCGGCCGGCTCGCGCAGCGCGGTCTGGAACATGATGTCGGCGGTCGCCATGTCGACCTCACCGACGACCACCACCCGGAGGTGGTCGCCGTCGATCTCCGCGCTGGCGGAGAAGACGTGAGGTGCACCCCCTTGATCCACGCAGACACCTTGACACAGCGCAAGGGGTGGGGCAACAACCTCCCGCCACGGACGGTGGTGGGAGTCACCCGGCGCTCGGCGATAGGCTTGCGCCATGACCGTCCGTGCGCCGCTGACCCCCGGCACGCTCTCTCCCTGGCGGCCGGTACCGGCCCACATTCCGCGACCGGAGTACGTGGGCAAGAAGGCGCCCCGCCCCTGGCAGGGGTCGCACGTGCAGACTCCGGAGATCATCGAGCGGATGCGCGTGGCGAGCCGGATCGCCGCCCAGGCGGTGCAGCTCGCCGGGGAGCACTGCAAGCCCGGCGTGACCACGGACGAGATCGACCGGGTGGTCCACGAGTTCCTCGTCGACCACGACGCCTACCCGTCGACGCTTGGTTACAAGGGCTTCCCGAAGTCCTGCTGCACCAGCCTCAACGAGGTGATCTGCCACGGCATCCCCGACTCCACCGTGCTGGCCGACGGCGACATCATCAACGTCGACGTCACCGCCTTCATCGGCGGTGTGCACGGCGACACCGACGCCACCTTCTGCGTCGGTGAGGTGAGCGAGGAGGCCCGGCTGCTGGTCGAGCGGACCCACGAGGCCATGATGCGGGGCATCCGGGCGGTCGCCCCGGGCCGGCAGATCAACGTCATCGGCCGGGTCATCGAGTCGTACGCGAAACGCTTCGGTTACGGCGTGGTCCGCGACTTCACCGGCCACGGCATCGGTGAGTCCTTCCACAGCGGGCTCTATGTCCCGCACTACGACAGCCCTCGGCCCACCGACGTGATGGAGCCGGGCATGACCTTCACCATCGAGCCCATGATCACCCTTGGCACCCACCAGTACGACCTGTGGGAGGACGGCTGGACGGTGGTCACCAAGGACCGGAAGTGGACGGCCCAGTTCGAGCACACCGTCCTGGTGACCGAGGACGGCCACGAGATCCTGACCCTGCCGTGACCGAGACCCCTGCCGCGCTCCGGGAGTCGCACCACGCGGACGTCAGTGGCGGCTGGCTGCGGCCCGCCGTCTTCGGCGCGATGGACGGCCTGGTCACCAACATCGCCCTCATCGCGGGGGTCGGCGGTGGCGGCGTCTCACCGCGCAACATTGTGCTGACCGGCAGCGCCGGCCTGGTCGCCGGCGCCATCTCGATGGCGCTCGGCGAGTACACAAGCGTCCGCTCGGCCAACGAGCAGATCGCCGCCGAGGTGGCCAAGGAACGGCGCGAGCTGGAGCGGCACCCGGAGGCCGAGGCCCGGGAGCTGGCCGAGATCTGGATCGCCCGGGGCCTGCCGCCGGATCTGGCCACCCAGGTCGCCGAGGCGATCCGCGAGAATCCGGAGCAGGCGCTGCGGGTGCACGTCCAGGAGGAACTGGGCGTCAACCCGGACGAGCAGCCCAATCCGTGGACGGCGGCGATCTCCTCGTTCCTCTGCTTCTCCGTCGGCGCGCTGGTGCCGCTGCTGCCGTACCTGTTCGGCGCGACCAGCCTGGTCCTGGCCCTGCTGGTGGGCGGGCTCGGGCTCTTCATCGCCGGCGCGGTCGTCGCCCGGTTCACCAACCGCCCCTGGTGGCGCGCCGGCCTGCGTCAGCTGCTCATGGGCGCTGCCGCCGCAGCGGCCACCTACGTGATCGGCGCACTGATCGGCGTCCAGGGCGCCCTCTAAGGGGGAGTCAGCAGGTCCTGGATGGTGCCGTCCACGGGGTGGCCCCGGGCGGCCAGCTCGGTCGACTGGCGGGTCAGGACCTCGCCCACCTCGGTCATGTCGGCGCCGGCCAGGCCGGTACGGCGCACGGCGTCACCCGGGTCGCGGAAGTAGGTGCGGGTGAGCAGGCCGTTGACGGTCGCGGCGGCCAGCCGGGCCTTGCCGAGCATCAACAGCGCCTGATCCGTCTCGTACCACTCGGCGAGCCGGGCGGCCCGCGCGTGCGCGGCGCTGCCCCGGTACCACGCGGTCCGGGCGGCCGCGGTGAACTCCGCCGGGCGGGCCTGGGCCAACCGGCCGAGGTGCTCGTCACGTAGGGTCCGCAGCCAGCCGGTCGGGTCGTGCAGCGCCCGGGTGGTCAGGTAACGGTCGGCGGTCAGCGGCCACCGCGAGGTCAGCTGCCGGGCCTGGCGCAGCCGCTCCTCGGCCGCGACCACGGTCAGGCTGACCAGTACGCGGTCCACCCGGCGGGTCGTCGAGGCCGGTCCCGTGTCGGGCCGGTAGGTGACCACCAGCAGCCCGACCTCGCCGTCGCCACCCCCGTCGTCGTCGCCGTGGGCCAGCGGACCGTGCACGGCCAGCGCGAGCACGTCGGCCGGGAAGCGCCGCCGGGCCGCCCCGGCGATCCGCTCGGCCACCACCCAGCGCGGATCGTCCCGGTGTTCCTGGACATCGTCCACGCCGACCACCCCGCGATCGCGTCACCGTCGCCCGCCGTCGCCATCGGCGACGGCCCGGTCACCGCAACCCTAGTGCCGCCGCCCCGAAGGACCGGGCTGCCGGTGCGGCCGGGCGTGCCGGGCACGCCCGGTGCCGCTAGCCAGGGGAAACCGGCGTGCCGGGCGCCTCCGGCACCAGACGGAAGATCCGGATCTCGCGACCGCCGGCCCGTTCGACGTACGCCTCGTAGGCCGGCCACTCGGCCACCAGCAACCGCCACAGCCGCTCGCGTTCGGCGCCGGTCGCCACCTCGGCGCGTACCGGCAACCGGCGCCCCGCCACGTCGACCTGCGCGCTCGGCCGCGCCAGCAGGTTGAGCGACCAGGCCGGCTGGTGCTGCTGACCCCAGTTCGAATCGACCACCACGTACGCCTCGCCGTCCGGCACGTACAACAACGGGTTGCTGCGGGGCTGACCGGACCGCCGGCCGGTCGTGGTGATCACCAGGGACGGGACGAGCCCGAGCGCCACCACCCGACCTCGGGTCAGCCGCCCGACGACCCGGTCGACCGGGACCAGCAGGCGCATGGCGGCGCCGAACCAGCGATAGCGACCGAGGCGGCGGGTGAGGGTTCCCAGTACGGACATCCGGACATTCTGTCTCCCGGTTCGGCGGCGCGGCACCGGCCGATCAGTCCAGGCGGCGTTCCACCGGAAGCCGGGAACGGGTGAACAGCGCCGCCCCCAGCATCGCCACCAACGGCACCACGACCAGTACGCCGAGCACGGGCCAGGGCATCACCAGCGGGTACGACGGTTCGATCGGCCAGCGCTCGGCGTACCGCTGGTTGGTGAAGCTCAGGATGATCACCGCTGCGGTGAGGCCCGCGACGATCCCCAGCGCCGAGCCGAGCACGGCGATCACGCCGGCCTGACAGAGCGAGAGCAGCCGGCGTACGCCCGGACTGGCGCCGACGGCGGCGAGGGTGGCGAGGTCGGTCCGCCCCTCCGCTGCGGCGAGGCCGGTGGCGATGCCCGCGGCACCCACGGTGACCACCGCGGACACCCCGGCGAGCAGGAGCAGCAGCGGGACGGTGTCGCTGAGCCCCCGATCGTCGCGCAGTTCCAGGGTCAGCGTGCCGAGCGGGCGGGTCACGGCGGCGAACTCCTCCGTCCGCTCCACGCCCGGCAACTGGTCGACGTCGAGCGCCCAACCGGTGTGCCTGGCGACGAGGCCGAGCTGCTCGGCCGTGGCCGGGGAGAGCAGCAGCCACCTGATCCCCGGCTCGGTGTCCAGGACGTGGCCGGGTACGAGCACGGTCGCCGTGGGCGGCTCCTCGACATCGCGCTGAACGTCGATCCTGACCTGCCCGTCCACCAGGTAGCGGGGGTCCGTCAGCACCGCCCCGCCGGCGCGCAGGATGGCGGTGGCGGCGGCGACGTCCTCGGGCGCCGCGCCGGTGAGGATCGGGAGAGCCGACCCGTCGTCCACCACCGTCCGGGGGTAGTCGTATTGGTCGAGCGTCGTCCCCTGACAGCGGGCGTCGGCGCGGGCACGGCGTTGCTCCGCCTCGCTGAGCGGCTCGTGCGCTTGCCACGGGCAGGCCCGTTCGGTGGGCAGCACCGGGTTGACCAGGCAGGCATCGGAACCCGGCCGGCAACCGGGGGTCAGCATCGGGGCGATCGACCTGGCGCCGAGGTACTGCCGGGCCGGGCCGGCGATTTCGGTGCGGGTGGGCACCTCCGCGTCGGGTGGCCCGCTGACCGTGATCAGCACGCTGTGGTCCGGTAGCCCAGGCCGGTAGAGCTCGTCGCTGCGGGCCTGCTCGCTGGCGAGCATGAGCCCGAGGGCGACGCTGGCGGCCACCGCGGCCATCACTGCGGAGATGGCCGGCGCCGCCGAGGAGCGGTTGCGACTGGCGTCGCGTACGGCGATGCGGGGCGCCAGCGGGAGGACCCGGCCGAGCCGGGCCAGCAGCCCCACAAGCGTCGGGGTGGCGCAGACCAGTCCGAGTTCGCCCATGACCAGCCCGGCGAGGATGACCGACTGCGAGGTCACCACCGCGCCGAGGGCGGCCACGCCGGCTCCGCAGGCGGCCAGCAGCACGCCGGTGACCAGCCACCGTCGGGAGTGCCGGGGTGGGGTGCGCCGGCCGGCGAGCCCGGCCACCACGTCCTGCCGGGCGGCCGTCCACGCCGGTGCGAGGGCGGCCAGCACCCCGGCGAGCACCGCGACCAGCGCGATCACGATCAGGGCCGCCAGCCAGACGCGGTACCCGCCGAAGCGATGCTGGAAGACGTACTCCTCGACCAGTGGGCGACCGGCGAAAGCCGCCGCCACCCCGAGCGCGATACCGGTAAGCGCGCCGACGCAGCCCAGCACCACGCCGTCGGCGAGCACCACCCGGCGCAGCTGTGCGGCGTCACCGCCGGCCACCGCGACCAGCGCGAGTTCCCGCCGCCGCCGCCGTACGCCGACCGCGAAGGCCGGCCCGACCAGCAGCACCACCTCCAGCAGGCCGAGCCCGGCGATCAGCACCCCGGTGCCGATCCCCTCCACGTCCAACCCGCCCGGACCGGTGTTGTTGATCATCGAGTTGGTCGGGCCGGGCACCCGGGCGGTGACCACGATGCCGTTGCGGTTGAGGTGCCCGAAAAGCTCGTCGGTGATCGGGCCGGGCAGGTCGACCAGATAAACAACCTCGGCATAGTCCTCGGGTGGGGGAGCCGAGGCGGGGTGCAGGATCACCGCCGGGGCCAGGTACTCGGGTAGTTCGACCACTCCGACGACGGTCCGGCCGGGGACGCCGTCCGCCGCGGTGATCCGCTCGCCGATCTCGACGTCCAGCCCGCGCCGGGCGGCCGGGTTCACCGCGATCTCGTCGGCCGCGACCGGCACCCGACCGGCGTGGATTCGGGCGAGATCGCGCCCGAGCGGGTCGGTGAGGTCGACCACGGTGGCCGAGATGTCGTTGCGGAACCGGTTGCCGTCCCGGGCGGTGAACGACACCCAGCGCCGCACCGGCAGGATCCGGCTGCCCGCAGGCAGCAGCGCACTGACCTCGGCCACGTTCACCTGTTCCGGGGCGAGTTTGCTGTCGTCGCTGTTCCAGCCGCCACCGTCGGCGGCCTGCCACACGGGGCCCTGGGACACCACCCGAAGCTCCGCGTCGGCGCTGCCGAGACGGCGGTCCAGCTCCTCGTCCGGCGTCAGCTGGGACATCTCCAAGCTGACCGCGACGAAGGTGAGCGCCAGCACCGGCAGGATGATCATCGCCAGCACCAGGGCGGTACGCCCCCGGGCCCGCCGCGCTTCCCGGCGGGCGATGCGCAGCGCCGCCCGCCACGATCCGACGGCCTCGGCCAGCCGTGCCCGCTGCGGTCCCCGGTGTGCCGTGCCGGTCACCGGCCGCTGCCGGCGAGCAGGGCCTCGACGCCGGCCAACGGGGCGGTCGAGTCGACGGCCACGCCGTCGCGCAGGAACACCACCCGGTCCGCCCAGCCGGCGTGGCGGGCCTCGTGGGTGACCAGCACCCCGGCAGCCCCCGCGTCCACCCGGCGGCGCAGCAGGCGCAGCACCGCCTCGCCGGTCTGCGAGTCCAACGCACCGGTCGGCTCGTCGGCCAGCACCAGGCGACGCTCGCCGACAAGCGCCCGGGCGATCGCGACGCGCTGCTGCTGGCCGCCGGAGAGCTGGTCCGGGAACCGGTCACCCAGCTCCGCCAGGCCCACCTCGGTAAGCGCGTCCTGCGCGAGCCGGCGGGCCCGACGCACCCCAGCGCCGTCGAGTTCGAGGGGAAGCGCGACGTTCTCCATGGCGGTGAGCCCGCCGATGAGGTTGAGCTGCTGGAAGATGTAGCCGATCCGGCGGCGGCGCAGCCGGGCCAGCTCGTTGCGGTTCAGCGAGTGCAGCGGCTGCCCCTCGACGTACACCTCGCCGCTGGTCGGGCTGTCCAGCCCGCCAGCCAGGGTGAGCAGGGTCGACTTGCCGGAGCCGGAGGGGCCCATCACCGCGACCAGCTCGCCGGGACGGACGACCAGGCTGACCCCGCGCAGGGCGTGTACGGCGGCCGGACCGCTGCCGTGGGTGCGATGCACGTCACGCAGGTCGAGCACGGCGTCAGCCGGCGGACCGGCGGGGTTGCCGACGTCGGTCACAGCGGCCGGATCGGGCGCGGCCGGTGCCGTTCCATTGACCGCACTCACCGTCGGGCCTCCTCACCACTGTGGCCCACCGCCTCAGAGCTGGACGACGGGCCGGGGGCCGGGGGGCGATGTCGCACCAGGCTGGTCTCGCAGTGGTCGAGCCAGCGCACCTCCGCCTCCGCCTGGAACATCATCGCGTCCAGTACCAACCGCCAGGGCAGGTCCTCGGGGCGGTCGCTGGCGTACTTCAACCGGGTCAACTCCTGCAACGCGCGCATGGTCGCGGTGCGTTGATTCTGCACCACCGTGCGGACGTCGACCCCGGGTGTGGTCAGCGCCAACGCCAGCTTGATCGCCAACTCGTCGCGGGGACGGTCGGTCCGGCTGATCGGAGTGGCGAACCAGAGCGCCAGGTCCGCCCGCCCGGCGTCGGTGATCTCGTACGGCCGCTGCCCGGCCTCGCTCTCCGGCAGCGAGCGCACCAGCCCGTCCCGTTCCAACCGGGACAGCGTGGTGTAGACCTGCCCGATGTTCAGCGGCCAGGTCGAGCCGGTCGACTCCTCGAACGCGGCCCGCAACTGGTAGCCGTACATCTGCCCGCGTTCGAGCAGGGCGAGCAGGCCGTGGCGGATGGACATGGAACCGGAGTATGCATACCTGGTATGGCATCCGCAACCGGGGCGGTGGGCCGGGGGTTATCCCGGGCGGCCGGGAAAGGCCACGGTGAGCGGGGTGATACCGGCGCTGCGCCGCCAACGGGTCGCCCGCACCGCGTACTCGACCAGGGCGGCCAGGGCCCGGTCGCGCTCGGCGCCGGTGCTGGTCGGCAGCACCGCCCGCCAGAACGCCGCCGCGCGCTCCTCCACCTGAACGGCCAGCCGCAGCGCGCTGTCCCGGTCGGTCACCGGGAAGGGCAGCGCGTAACCGGCCCGGTCCGGCGGGACGGCGCCACCACCGGTGCTCAACTGCACCACCAGGGCGTCCCGTCGGCTCCGGTGCGCCGCCTCCGCCGTGACGGCGGCCTTGCGGTCGGCGCCGGAGAGGCGTACCCCGATCGGGCCGTAGGCCCAGATGGCTGCGTATTCGGCGGTCAACGCCCCGGCGAGCGCCTCGCCGGGTTCGGTCGGTGCGGTAGTCACTTCAGCGCCTCCAGGTGGCTGGCGCGCGCCGCGGTGATCGAGCCGAGCAGCGCGACCCGGTCGGCGGGCGCCTCGACGCAGGCCTTCGACGCCGCGTCCCGGCCGGCCCGCTCGGCCTGCCGCAGCGCGGTCAGCGTGGCGGTCGGGTCGGTCGACGGTGATCCGGCGGGGGTGGCCGGCTCGGACGGCATCGCGGTGCCGGTCACCCGGGCGAGTTCCGCGGCGTGCGCCTCGTGCGTCTCGGCCAGCGGGGCGAGTCGGCCGGCCAGGTCGGGGTGGGCCTCGGCCGCCGCCCGCAGTCCGGCCGCGAGCCGCAGCGCCTCGTCGATCATCGGAGCGAGCGGGTCGGGTCTCGGGGGTTCGTCGCGGTCCAGGAGACCGCAGCCGGTCAGCGGCGCGGTGGCACCCCCGAGCGCCAGCAGCGCACCGGCCCCCAGCACCACGCGTCGGGAAAGCTCCGTCGTCCCGTTCCGGCGAGTCGTTCTGCCCATCACCACCGGACAAGTCAACACCATCGCCACGGCCCGTGTCCGGCGGTGGCGTCGGTGCGCCGCCGGGGCCGTCCCCGGGCGGGCGCGTTACGCTCTGCGCAGCCACCGGCGCGCCCGCACCGGTGGCGTGCCGGCATGGCGGCCGGCGACCAGCGGAAGGGTCTGACGGAGATGACGCAGCGTGGCCGTGCCACCAGAACGACGGGGCGATCCCGCGGCGGCCCG
Source organism: Micromonospora sp. PRAS1 (assembly GCF_059553435.1). Classification (NCBI taxonomy): domain Bacteria; kingdom Bacillati; phylum Actinomycetota; class Actinomycetes; order Micromonosporales; family Micromonosporaceae; genus Micromonospora; species Micromonospora sp. PRAS1. Next base: position 21,180 of record NZ_JCANNB010000037.1, on the reverse strand, counting down.
GCTCCGCGAGGTCAGGTTTCCCGTGGCCAGGCGCCGCGTGGTGAGCTGAGCGCCCGCCGCGAGCGGCTGCGCGCGGTGATCGCCCCGGTGGTGGAGGGCGCCGGTTACGACCTGGAGGACCTCTCCGTGTCCCGGGCCGGTCGCCGGCACGTGGTACGCGTGATCGTCGATGCCGACGGCGGGATCAACCTGGACGCGGTGGCCGATGTCTCGCGGGCGGTGTCGGCGGCGCTGGACGCCGCCGAGGCAGGCGGCGGCGACATCGTGGCGGGGGAGTACCAGCTGGAGGTCAGCTCCCCGGGAGTGGACCGGCCGCTGACCCTGCCCCGACACTGGCGACGCAACGTCGGCCGGCTGGTCCGGGTGACGGTCCGGGGTGCGGGAGCACCGGCCGGGCCGCAGGATGCGCGACCGGTGGGCGACCGGCAGGTCACCGGGCGGGTGGTCGCCGCCGATGACGAGCACGTGGTGCTGGAGACCGAGACCGGGCGTACGGAGTCGACCTACGCGGATCTCGGTCCGGGCCGGGTGCAGGTCGAATTCAGCCGGCTCGACGAGCTGCCCGATTCAGAAGACGTCGACGACGATGACGATGACGATGTGGAGGACGAGGAGAGGTGAACATCGACCTCGCGGCGCTGCGCGCACTGGAGCGCGAGCGGGAGATCCCGTTCGACACGATCCTCGCGGCGATCGAGACCGCGCTGCTGACCGCGTACCGGCACACCGAGGGTGCCCAACCGCACGCCCGGGTGGAGATTGACCGCAAGAGTGGCGGAGCCCTGGTCTACGCCCAGGAGGTGGATGAGGAGGGCACCGTCGTGCGGGAGTGGGACGACACTCCGCACGACTTCGGCCGGATCGCGGCCATGACCGCCAAGCAGGTGATTCTCCAGCGGCTGCGGGAGGCCACCGACGAGGTGCACTTCGGCGAGTACGTCGGCCGCGACGGTGACCTGGTGACCGGGGTGGTCCAGGCGCACGAGGCGCGGGCGGAGAAGGGCATCGTCACCGTCGATCTCGGCAAGCTGGAGGGTGTGCTGCCGCAGTCCGAGCAGGTGCCCGGCGAGCGGTACACCCACGGTGAGCGGATCCGTTGCGTTGTGGTGCACGTGGCCAAGGGAATGCGTGGTCCGCAGATCACGTTGTCCCGTACGCATCCCAACCTGGTGAAGAAGCTCTTCGCCCTGGAGGTGCCGGAGATCGCCGACGGCACGGTCGAGATCAGTGCGATCGCGCGTGAGGCAGGTCACCGTACGAAGATCGCGGTGCGTTCCGCCGCGCCCGGCGTCAACGCCAAGGGTGCCTGCATCGGTCCGATGGGACAGCGGGTCCGGGCGGTGATGAGCGAGTTGCACGGGGAGAAAATCGACATCATCGACTGGTCGGACGATCCGGCGACCTTCGTCGGAAACGCCCTCTCCCCGGCCAAGGCGCTCCGGGTGGAGGTGGTCGATCTGGCCGCCCGGGCGGCTCGGGTGACGGTTCCGGACTTCCAGTTGTCGCTGGCAATCGGGCGGGAAGGGCAGAATGCCCGGCTTGCCGCCCGGCTGACCGGTTGGCGGATCGACATCCGGTCGGATGCGGAACAGTCGGCTTCCGCCGCCCAGCCGGGACCTGATCAGGTCCGGGAACCGGGCGGCGCGGTCTCGGGCAGCTAGGGGTAGACTTCCAGCAGTGGCACGACGCGCGCGGCCGGAGCGCACCTGTGTGGGTTGCCGACGGCGTGTGCCGGCCAGTGAACTACTGCGGATCGTCGCGGTCGAGGACGAGGCTGGCTTCAGCCTCCGACCCGATCCGGCCCGCAGACTGCCGGGTCGGGGAGCGAACATGCACCCGGATCCGGCCTGCTTCGCGCAGGCGGTGCGGCGTCGTGCCTTCGGGCGTGCGTTGCGCCTCGCCGGGGCTCCGGATGACGGGGTCCTCGCGGAATACCTGACGCGCCAACCAACCACGTCCGGTCATCCGACCGGGTGTGGGTCGCTAGCAAGGTAGGACGACCGACATGAGCACACGATGAAGTCCCAGAAATGACCAGGCTTCAAGTGCACGAGTGAGGTCGCTGCGGGTGCTGCCCGCACGACCTCGGAGTGAGGAGTGCAGTGGCAGGCAAGGCCCGCGTACACGAGCTTGCGAAAGAGCTCGGGGTCGAAAGCAAGACCGTTCTCGCCAAGCTGAAGGAAATGGGCGAGTTCGTGAAGTCCGCATCGAGCACCGTCGAGGCGCCGGTCGCCCGGCGGCTGCGCAGCGCGTTCGTCGCCTCCGGCGGCGGCTCGGGTGCACCGGCGGCTGCGCCGTCGGCCGCGCCGGCACCGTCGGCAGTACCGACCCCACCGCCGACCCCGGGCGAGCCCCGGATCACCGCCAAGCCGACGCCGCCCCGGCGTCCGGCGGTGCCCGGGCCGAAACCGAAGGCCCCGGTGCCCGGTCCGCCGCCCCCGGCGGCCCCGGTCGCCAAGCCGGCGAGTGCCCACGACATCGAGGTGGCCGCCGCTGAGGCGCGTGCCGCCGCGCTGAAGGCTGAGCAGGAGGCTGCGGTCAAGGCCGCCCAGGCCGCCCGCCAGCAGCAGCGCGAGAACGTCCGCCGGGAGCCCCCGGCCGAGGGCGGCGCCCGTCCGGGTCCCCGTCCGGGTCCCGGCACCATGCCGCCCCGCCCGGGTTCCCCGGCCGCGGGCCGGTCCGGCGGACCCAACCCCGGTCCGGGTGGCCGGCAGGGCCGTCCGCCGGCGCGGGGCGCCGGTAACAACCCGTTCGGCATCCAGGGCAGCCAGCAGCAGCGGCCGCCGGCCGCCGGTGCCGGCGGTCCCCGGCCGAGCCCGGCCTCGATGCCGCCGCGGCCCAGTCCCGCGTCGATGCCGCCGCGGCCGAGCCCGGCCTCGATGCCGAGCCAGCGGCCCGGCCGCCCCGGTGGTCCGGGTGCTGGTCGTCCCGGTGGCGGCGCCGGTCGTCCCGGTGGCGGCGGTGGCGGTGGCGGTGGCTACCGTGGCGGCCCCGGTGGTGGCGGTGGCGGTGGCTACCGTGGCGGCCCCGGCGGCGGCGGTGGCGGCGGTGGCGGTTACCGTGGCGGCCCCGGTGGCGGCGGCGGTGGCTTCCGTCCGGGTGCGCCGGCCGGTGGCGGCGGGCGTCCGGGTGGCGGCGGTCGCGGCCGTGGCGGCGGTGCCGCCGGTGCCTTCGGGCGTCCGGGTGGCAAGCCGACCCGTGGTCGCAAGTCCAAGAAGCAGCGCAGACAGGAGTTCGACAACCTGTCGGCCCCGACCATGAGCTCGGGTGCTCCCCGGGGTCAGGGGCAGACGGTCCGGCTCTCCCGCGGCGCCTCGCTGTCGGACTTCGCCGACAAGATCAACGCCAACCCGGGTTCGCTGGTCCAGGAGATGTTCAACCTGGGCGAGATGGTCACCGCGACCCAGTCCTGCTCTGACGACACCCTGCTGCTGCTGGGTGAGCACCTTGGCTTCAACGTGCAGATCGTCAGCCCGGAGGACGAGGACCGCGAGCTGCTCGCGCAGTTCAACATCGACCTCGACGCCGAGGTGGCGGAGGACCGCCTGGTCAGCCGGGCACCGGTGGTGACCGTCATGGGTCACGTCGACCACGGTAAGACCAAGCTGCTCGACGCGATCCGCAAGGCGAACGTCGTGGCCGGCGAGGCCGGTGGCATCACCCAGCACATCGGTGCCTACCAGGTCCACGTCCCGCACGAGGGCGAAGACCGGGCGGTGACCTTCATCGACACCCCGGGTCACGAGGCGTTCACCGCCATGCGTGCCCGTGGTGCGCAGGTCACCGACATCGTGATCCTGGTGGTGGCGGCCGACGACGGCGTGATGCCGCAGACCATCGAGGCGCTCAACCACGCCAAGGCGGCGGAAGTGCCGATCGTGGTCGCGGTCAACAAGGTCGACAAGCCGGAGGCCAACCCGGACAAGGTCCGCCAGCAGCTGACCGAGTACGGCCTGGTCGCCGAGGAGTACGGCGGCGAGACCATGTTCGTCAACGTGGCCGCGAAGCCCGGCATCGGCATCGAGGATCTCCTCGAAGCGGTGCTGCTCACCGCCGACGCGTCGCTGGAGCTGACCGCTCCGATCGACGGGCCGGCGCAGGGTGTGGCCATCGAGGCGCACCTGGACAAGGGCCGCGGTGCGGTGGCGACCGTGCTGGTGCAGAAGGGCACCCTGCGGGCGGGCGACTCGATCGTCGCCGGTGGGGCGCACGGCCGGGTCCGGGCGATGCTCGACGAGAACGGCAACCAGGTCACCGAGGCCGGACCGGCGCGTCCGGTAATGGTTCTCGGTCTGACCGCGGTGCCGGGCGCGGGCGACACCTTCCTCGCCGCGGCGGACGACCGCACGGTGCGGCAGATCGCCGAGCAGCGCCAGGCACGGCGGCGGGCGGCGGCGTTCGCCAACTCCCGTGGCCGGGCCACCCTCGAGACGCTCATGGAGCAGCTCAAGGAGGGCGAGAAGACGTCGCTCAACCTCATCCTCAAGGGCGATGTCTCCGGTTCGGTGGAGGCCCTGGAGGACGCGCTGTTCAACCTCGACATTCCCGAGGAGGTCCAGCTCAAGGTCCTCGACCGGGGCGTCGGTGCGATCACCGAGAGCAACGTCATGCTCGCCAGCGCCTCGTCCGAGCCGGTCACGATCATCGGCTTCAACGTGCGGGCCTCGAACAAGGTCCGCGAGATGGCCGACCGCGAGGGCGTGGAGATCCGGTACTACACCGTCATCTACCAGGCCATCGAGGAGATCGAGGCGGCGCTCAAGGGCCTGCTCAAGCCGGAGTACGAGGAGGTCGAGCTGGGCAGCGCGGAGGTCCGCGAGGTCTTCCGTTCGTCCAAGATCGGCAACATCTCCGGTTGCATCGTCCGGTCGGGCATCATCCGGCGCAACGCGAAGGCGCGCCTGCTGCGCGACGGCACGGTCGTGGCGGACAACCTCACGATCAGCTCGCTCAAGCGGTTCAAGGACGACGCGACGGAGGTCCGCGAGGGCTTCGAGTGTGGTCTGACCCTGGGTGGTTACAACAACGTCCAGGTCGGCGACGTCATCGAGACCTTCGAGATGCGGGAGAAGGTTCGCGCCTGATCCCGTGCTGAGGCACCGATCAAGGGGTTTACGCCGACCGGCGTAAACCCCTTGATCGCCTGGGGCGGGTTGCGGGTAGTGTCCGCAGCGATGTACACCGCAACCGCAGTATTCGACCTGCTGCTGCCGGGCGACTCCCGGTCGCTGAAGGCCAAGAGATCATATGTCCGGCCGATCGTGGCGGCGCTGCGCCGCTTCGAGGTCTCGGTCGCCGAGGTGGGCGCGCTCGACCTGCACGGGCGGGCGGAGCTGGGCGTGGCCGTCGTGGCCGCTGAGGCGGCGCACGCCCGTGAGGTCCTCGACTCCTGCGAGCGTCTGGTGGCCGGGCGGCCGGAGATCGAACTGCTCTCGGTGCGCCGCCGGCTCTACGGCGAGGACGACTGACTGCGACGAGGTCGGCACCGCCCGGTCGGGGCCCGCGACGGACCGGCAGGTACCCCGGCCGGCCGCGCACGGCGAGGTCCGGCGCGGGTAGGGTTCGGGGTGTTGAGGCCCGGCCGGCTCCGGTGACGTCGCCGTCGCCGGTCCCGGCGGGTAGCGGGACGCCCGTGGAGGTGACGGAGATGACGGATCCGGCCAAGGTACGCCGGCACGCGGAGCGGGTGCGGGAGCTGGTCGCCTCGGTGGTGCGGAGCCAGATCAAAGATCCTCGGCTCGGCATGATCACCATCACCGATGCCCGGATCACCGCCGACCTGCGCGACGCCACGGTGTTCTACACCGTGCTCGGCGACGCGGCGGCCCAGGCGGGCACCGCCGCCGCGCTGGACAGCGCCAAGGGCATGCTGCGCAGCACGGTCGGCAAGGCCCTCGGCCTGCGCCACTCGCCGACCCTGACCTTCGTCCTGGACGACGTGCAGGATCAGGTCAAGCACATCGACGACCTGCTCGCCGCGGCCCGCACCGCCGACGCCGAGGTGCAGCGACTCGCCGCCAAGGCCGAGTACGCCGGGGAGGCCCAGCCGTACCGGCTGGAGGAGGCCGACGAGGCACTGGACGCCGACGCCGACGATGCCGGGGCTGACGCCGACGCCGACGCCCGGGGCGACGCCGCCGATGCCCGGGGCGGGGAGCGGCGGTGACCGCCTCCACCGGCGGCGCCCTGACCGAGGCGGATCCGACCGTGACGCTGCCCGGGCCGGCCCGGGGCGGTGCCCCCGAACCGGCTGGCCCGGTGGCGGGCGGGCCCACCGAGGACGACTGGGCCGCGGCGGTGGCGGCCGTGCGCCGGCTGCCCTCCGACGGCCGGGTACTGCTGATCTGTCACGTCAACCCCGACGGGGACGCGCTCGGCAGCATGCTGGGCTTCGGGCTCGGGCTGCGCCGGCTCGGCGTACGCCAGCTCCAGGCGACCTTCCCCGGCCCGCCGGAGGTACCCGAGCCGTTCCGTGGCCTGCCCGGCCTGGAGTTGCTGGTGCCGGCGGCCGAGGCCGATCCGGAGCCGGATCTGGTCATCTGCTTCGACGCGGCGAGTGACTCGCGGCTCGGTGAGTTGGCCGACCGGCTGGCCGGCCCGGGAGTCGCGCTGGTGCTTGACCATCACGCCTCCAACACCGGCTTCGGCAACGTCAACCTGGTCGACCCGGCCGCGGCGGCGACCTCCGTGGTGGCCGAGGAGCTGCTGGTCCGGCTCGGAGTGGCGCTGGATGCCAGCATCGCCGAGTGTCTGTACGTGGCGCTGAGCACGGACACCGGCTCGTTCCGGTTCGACGCCACCACCCCGGCGGTGCACGAGATGGCGGCCCGCCTGCTGGCCACCGGGATCCGCCCGGGCGAGATCTCCCGGCGGGTCTTCGACAGCCGCCCGTTCGGGGCGGTACGCCTCTTCGGCGAGGTGCTGAGCCGGGCCCGCCTGGAGCCCGAGGCCGCCGCCGGGCAGGGCCTGGTGTGGACGTACGCGACCCTGGACGACCTGGCCCGGCACGAGCAGCGGCCGTACGTGCTGGAGGCCCTTATCGACCCGGTGCGGTGCACCGCGGAGGCCGATGTGAGCTGTGTCGTCAAGCAGACCGGGCCGCAGGAGTGGGCGGTTTCGCTGCGCAGCAAGGGTGCGACGGACGTCAGCCGGGTGGCCGTCGCGTTGGGTGGGGGCGGGCATCGGCTCGCCGCCGGGTTCACCGGCCGGGGCAGCGTCGATGAGGTGATCGAGCGGATCCGGGCCGAGTTGGCGGTGCCCGCGTCGAAAGGTGGCGCCGATCGACCGGCCTGATCTCAGGGTCGGCTCCGGGCATGTTGGCATTTCCGTGCCGGGACAGGACAGGGACAATCGGATGATGGAGCAGCCCCACGACCTCGCCGTCGAGGCACCCCGCACCTGGGAGCGTCCGGTTGTCTGCGTACCGGTCCTCGTCGCCCTCTCACTGGTCGGCGGACGCTTCCCGTCCTTCTCCACCGAGGCGAATCTCTACGTCTTCGGCGCCGGTGGGGTGCTCATCTGGCTCGGCCTGAGCAACCGGGTGCCGCGTCGCCCGGCACCCCGTCGGTTGAGTTCGGGTGCGGTCTGGTGGACGGTTCCGGTGCTGGTCTTCGGGATCTTCGAGGGGGCGACCTTCGTGGCGGCGGCCGGTGACGACTTCCCCACCTTCTCCCGGCTGGCCGACCCGCTGCTGGAGGACCGGCTGGTCCGCTCCGCCGCCTGGCTGGTGTGGCTGTCGGCGTTCTGGGGGTTGGTGCGGCGGTGATGCGGGCACTGGCGATCGGCGGTTTCCTGGTCGGGCTGGCATTGTTCGGTCTGGTCGAGTGGTTGGCCCGGCGGGAGGGCTCGCGGATCCCGACCCTGGGCGAGGTCTGCGCCTACGTGATGCGCTACGAGGTGGGCCCGGTGCCGGTCGGGCGGATCGGCCTGTTCGGCTTCTGGTGGTGGGTGGGCTGGCACTTCCTGGCCCGCTGACTGCCCGGCGTGCCGCTCCGCTGACTGCCCGGTGACCGGTCCGCTGACTGTCGAGTGACCGGGTCTCCGCGCGCCTGTTTGTCGGTTTCCGCGCGCCTGTCTACCGGTATCCGACCGCCCGGTGACAGGTATCCGAGTTGTCCAGATGGCGGGAACAGCGCGCACCATGTGGACCTGAACGATAACTTGGGAATTGGCCGGCGTTGCTTTGACGCAGGTCAGGGGTGGCGGAGCCATACCCGGCGCCGCTTCTCTCCAGGGTCGACCGACCCGGGCCACCACGTCGCCCAGCCATCGCTCCGGTGACCCCGGAGCAGGTTCCGGGTGTCTGTCGAAACACCGCCCGTGACGCAGCACCGCGTGCCCTGGAAAGGGGTCCACCATGCCCGCCAAGCCCAAGCCGGAGACCACCGACGAAGCCCGGGAGCAGGCCCGTCGCGCCCTGCAGACCTCCATGGACACCCGTCAGTGACCGTACTCGACCGGCGGTGACGCCGAGCCGTCGGAGCGCGTACGGCGTCACCGCCCTCGTCGCGTCGGTCGTCCGACCCCGGTCCGCGCCGCCGGCCTGTCCTTCCGCCCGCCTGAGCGGGCGACGGAAGCCCACGTCAGGTAAGTAGCGCAGAAGCTTGCTCCCCTTACGGCTCACGTGCCACCATCTGCGGCGATGAGCCAGTCCACCCTTGCCGCCGACCGGGTCGCCACACCCCGTCGGATCGCCGCGCTCGCCCTGCCGGCCCTCGTGGTCCTCGCCGCCGAGCCGATCTACGTCCTGGTCGACACGGCGGTCGTCGGCCATCTGGGCCGAGTTCCGCTGGCCGCCGTGGCCGTCGGCGGCACGGTGATGACCCTGACCGCCTGGCTGGGCACCGTTGTGGCGTACGGCACGACCGGACGGGCCGCCCGCCGCTTCGGCGCGGGCGACCGCGCCGCCGCCGTGGCCGAGGGTGTCCAGTCGTCCTGGCTGGCGCTTGCCGCCGGCCTGCTGGTCGTGGTCGGCATGCAGTTCGGCGGCGGTGCCCTGGCCAATGCCCTGGCCGGGGGTGGCGAGGTCGGCCGCGCCGCCGGCGAGTGGCTGCGGGTCGCCTCGTTCGGCGCTCCCGGGCTGCTGCTCGCCGCCGCCGGGAACGGCTGGCTGCGCGGGGTGCAGGACACCCGCCGCCCGCTGCTCTTCGTGCTCGGCCCCAACCTGCTCTCCGCGGTGTTGTGCCCGGTGCTTGTCTATCCGGTGGGGATGGGGCTGATCGGCTCGGCGGTGGCGAACGTCATCGCGCAGACCCTCTGCGGAGCGCTCTTCGCGGCCGCGCTGGTGTCCGAACGGGTGGCGTTGCGTCCCCGTCCCCGGATCATCGGTCAGCAACTGGTGCTCGGCCGGGACCTGCTGATCCGGGGCCTGGCCTTCCAAGCCAGTTTCCTCTCCGCCACGGCGGTCGCCGCGCGGTTCGGCGCGGCGGTGGTCGGTGCCCACCAGATCGCCGTGCAGCTCTGGTTCTTCGCGGCGCTGGTGCTCGACGCGCTGGCGATCGCCGCGCAGGCACTTGTCGGTGCCGCGCTCGGTGCCGGGGACGCCGCGGTGGCCCGGGCCCTGGCCCGGCGGATCGCATGGTTCGGTGCGGTCTGCGGTACGGCGTTCGCCGGGCTGGCGCTGGCCGGTGCCGGTGTGGTGCCGACCTGGTTCACCTCGGAGCGGGCCGTGCACGAGCAGGCGCTGGTGGCGTGGCCCTGGTTCGTCGCGATGCTGCCGCTGGCCGGTGTGGTGTTCGCCCTCGACGGGGTGCTGATCGGTGCGGGCGACATCCGCTACCTGCGCAACCTCACCGTGGTCGGCGCGCTGGGCGGGTTCCTGCCGGCGATCTGGCTCGCCTACGCCTTCGACCTGGGGCTGGGCGGCATCTGGGCCGGGCTGATGCTCTTCGTCGTGATCCGCCTGGTCGGCCTGCTGCTGCGGTTGCGCAACGGCGCCTGGGCGGTGACCGGCGCGGTCCGCAGCGAACCCCGATCGGGCGCGGCACCCGCCTGATCAGGCCCGGCCGGAGCGGATCAGGCCCGGCCGTAGAGGGCGTGGACGGAGAGCACCAGGAGCAGGATCATCGTGGCGCAGGGTGCGACGGAGGGCATCCCGTTTCGGGTCGACCGTGGCGGTGCTCGGCCGTCCGGAAGGGTCTGGCAGGCTTGCACGTCGTGAGCGCAGACGGTCTGATCGTGGTGGACAAGCCCGGCGGTGTGACGTCGCACGACGTCGTGGCGCGGATCCGTCGGCTCGCGCGTACCCGCCGCGTCGGGCACGGCGGCACCCTCGATCCGATGGCCACCGGAGTGCTGGTGATCGGCGTGGGCCGGGCCACCCGCCTGCTGACGTACGTGATCGGCGCGGGCAAGAGCTACACCGCCACCATCCGGCTCGGTCAGGCCACCGTCACCGACGACGCCGAGGGGGACGTGATCGCCACCACGCCCGCCGGCCGGCTCACCGACGACGACGTCCGGTCGGCGCTGGCCGCGTTGACCGGTGAGATCGACCAGGTGCCGAGCGCGGTGAGCGCGATCAAGGTCAACGGCCAGCGGGCGTACAAGCGGGTCCGCGAGGGGGAGAACGTCGAACTGCCGGCCCGCCGGGTCACCGTCTCCCGGCTCGAGGTGCTGGCGATCCGGCGGGACCAGCCCGACGTGGTCGACGTCGACGTCGAGGTGAGCTGCTCCACCGGCACGTACATCCGGGCCATCGCCCGGGACGCGGGCCTGGCGCTGGGCGTGGGCGGGCACCTGACCGCGCTGCGGCGTACCGCGGTGGGCGGTTTCCACCTGGGCGAGGCCGCCACCCTCGACGACCTGGAGCGGCGGGTGCCCGACGTGGTCGACCTGCCCCTCGCCGTCGCGGCCGAACGGTTCTTCCCACGCCGGGACGCCAGCGCGGAGGAGGCGAAGGTGCTGTCCCACGGCGGGCCGCTGGAGGCGGTCGGTCGCAGCGGGCCGTACGCCGTCTTCGACCCCGCCGGTGGGCTGATCGCTATCGTCAGCGAGCGGGCCGGCCGGGCCCGCGCGGAGATCGTGCTGGCCCCGGCCTGACGGCGGATCCCGGTCCGGTCCGCGGGACGACAGGAGAGGAAGAGCATGCAGCGGTGGCGGGGGTACGACGCGGCGCCCGGTGGTTGGGGGCGGTCGGTCGTCACCATCGGCGTCTTCGACGGCGTACACAAGGGGCACCAGGCGACAATCGGGCACACCGTGGCCCGGGCCCGTGAACTGGGCGTGCAGTCGGTGGTGGTCACCTTCGACCCGCACCCGGCCGAGGTGGTCCGGCCCGGATCGCACCCGGCGGTGCTCACCGAACCGGCGCGCAAGGCGGAGCTGATCGAGGCACTCGGGGTGGACGTGCTCTGCGTGGTGCCGTTCACCGCGGAGTTCTCCCGGCTGCCAGCCGAGGCGTTCGTGCACGACGTCCTGGTCGAACACCTGCACGCCGCGCTTGTGGTGGTGGGCGACAACTTCCGGTTCGGGCACCGGGCGGCCGGCGACGTGGCGCTGCTGGAGCGGCTGGGCCGCACGTTCGGGTTCGCCGTCGAGGGCGCCCCGCTGGTGGCCGAGTCCGGCACCGTCTTCTCCTCCACGTACATCCGCTCCTGCGTCGACGCCGGTGACGTGACGGCGGCGGCCGCCGCGCTGGGCCGTCCGCACCGGCTGGAAGGGGTGGTGGTCCGGGGCGATCAGCGCGGCCGTGAGCTGGGCTTCCCGACCGCGAACCTGCTCTGTCACCGGTATGCGGCGGTCCCCGCCGACGGCATCTACGCCGCCCGGATGGTCCGCCGGGGGCAGCGACAGACCCTGGCCGCCGCCGTGTCGATCGGCACCAACCCGACCTTCTCCGGCCGGGAGCGCCGGGTCGAGGCGTACGCCCTGGACTTCGACGGCGACCTGTACGGCGAGCGGCTCGCCCTGGACTTCGTGGCGCACCTGCGCGGACAGATCCGGTTCGACTCGATCGAGCCCCTGGTGGCGCAGATCACCGAGGATGTCCAGCGGACCCGCCGGGCGCTGGCCTGACGGGCCTTGACCGGAAGATTCGCACGAGGTGGTGTACGGTGGGGAGGACGTCGGCTGACCGACGTAGGGCCTCGCATGCCTGCTCGACGCCGCGGGTGCGAGGACCGTTCGTCGCCGGTGCCCGAGCCCGGCCCGACGGACAGCATCGACAACCCACTGAAACAGGGAGAACATGGCGCTCGACCAGCAGTCCAAGGCCAAGATCCGCGAGGAGTACGCGACCGTCGAGGGCGACACCGGTTCGCCCGAGGTTCAGGTCGCGGTCCTCACCAAGCGGATCGCCGACCTCACCGAGCACCTGAAGGTGCACAAGCACGACCACCACAGCCGCCGTGGGCTGCTGCTGCTGGTCGGCCGTCGCCGTCGGTTGCTCAACTACGTCCAGAAGAAGGACATCAACCGCTACCGGTCGCTCATCGAGCGGCTCGGTCTGCGCCGGTGACTCGGACGGGGGAGTGGCCCGACCTGGCCGCTCCCCCGTCGGCGTCCCCACCCGAGACACGGGCCGCGACCCCCAAGAGGAGCCGTCGGCGTACCGGTCTCCGGTAGTGGCCTCCGGGCATCGCGGCATCCCGCCGGCGGTCCCGGGCGCTTCGATCGAAGACCGGCCGTCCGCACAGCTCCCGCGTCGTGGCCCCCGATGCGAAGGAGCACGTCAACACCATGACCGAGACCAGACTCGGCACCGAATCCCGCACCGCCGTGATCGACAACGGGTCGTTCGGCACCCGTGAGATCACCTTCTCCACCGGCCGGCTGGCCCGCCAGGCCGCCGGCTCCGTCATCGCCCAGCTGGCCGAGACGGTAGTCCTCTCCGCCACCACCGTCGGCAAGCAGCCGAAGGAGCAGTTCGACTTCTTCCCGCTGACCGTCGACGTCGAGGAGCGGATGTACGCCGCCGGGCGCATCCCCGGCTCGTTCTTCCGTCGCGAGGGGCGGCCCAGCGAGGACGCCATCCTCACCTGCCGCCTGATCGACCGGCCGCTGCGCCCGTCGTTCGTCAAGGGCCTGCGCAACGAGGTCCAGGTCGTCGAGACCATCCTCGCGCTCGACCCGCAGCACCCGTACGACGTGGTGGCGATCAACGCCGCCTCGATGTCGACCAAGCTCTCCGGCCTGCCGTTCTCCGGCCCGATCGGGGCCACCCGGATGGCCCACGTCGACGGCCAGTGGGTCGCCTTCCCGACCCACGAGGAGCTGGCGCGGGCCACCTTCGACATGGTCGTGGCCGGCCGCGCCCTGCCCGACGGCGACGTGGCGATCATGATGGTCGAGGCGGAGGCCACCGAGCACACCGTCAAGCTGGTCGCCGGCGGTGCCGCCGCGCCGACCGAGGAGGTCGTGGCCAGCGGCCTGGAGGCCGCCAAGCCGGCCATCCGCGAGCTGTGCCGGGCGCAGAGCGAGCTGGCCGAGGTGGCCGCCAAGCCGGTCGCCGAGTTCCCGGTCTTCCTGGACTACCAGGACGACGTGTACGACGCGGTCGCCGACCTGGCCCGCGCCGACGTCGCCGAGGCCCTCCAGATCGCCGGCAAGGCGGACCGCGAGGGTGCCCTGGACGCGATCAAGGCCCGCCTGCTGGAGGAACTGGGCCCGCGCTTCGAGGGCCGGGAAAAGGAGCTTTCCGCCGCCTTCCGCTCGCTCACCAAGTCCGAGGTACGCAGCCGGGTGCTGCGCGAGCAGGTCCGCATCGACGGCCGGGGCCCGCGCGAGATCCGTCCGCTGACCGCCGAGGTCGGCGTGCTGCCGCGGGTGCACGGCTCGGCGCTGTTCGAGCGCGGCGAGACCCAGATCCTGGGCGTCACCACGCTCAACATGCTGCGCATGGAGCAGGCGCTGGACACCCTCTCCCCGGAGAAGTCCAAGCGCTACATGCACAACTACAACTTCCCGCCGTACTCCACCGGTGAGACCGGCCGGGTCGGCTCGCCGAAGCGTCGCGAGATCGGGCACGGTGCCCTCGCGGAGCGGGCGCTGATCCCGGTGCTGCCCTCGCGCGAAGAGTTCCCGTACGCCATCCGGCAGGTCTCCGAGGCGCTCAGCTCCAACGGCTCCACCTCGATGGGCTCGGTCTGCGCCTCGACGCTGGGCCTGCTCTCCGCCGGTGTGCCGCTGAAGGCGCCGGTGGCCGGCATCGCCATGGGCCTGATCTCCGACGAGGTCGACGGCAAGACCCAGTACGTGACGCTCACCGACATCCTCGGTGCCGAGGACGCCTTCGGCGACATGGACTTCAAGGTCGCCGGCACCCGGGACTTCGTCACCGCGCTCCAGCTCGACACCAAGCTCGACGGCATCCCGTCCGACGTGCTGGCCGCCGCGCTCCAGCAGGCGCACGAGGCTCGGCAGACCATCCTCGACGTGATGCAGCGGGCGATCGAGGCCCCGGCCGAGATGTCCGACTACGCGCCGCGGGTCACCACCGTGAAGATCCCGGTCGACAAGATCGGCATGGTGATCGGCCCGAAGGGCCAGACCATCAACGCCATCCAGGACGAGACCGGCGCCGAGATCTCCATCGAGGACGACGGCACGATCTACGTCGGTGCCACCAACGGCCCGTCGGCGCAGGCCGCGGTCGAGCGGATCAACGCGATCGCCAACCCGACCCTGCCGAAGACCGGCGACCGCTTCCTCGGCACCGTGGTCAAGACCGCACCGTTCGGCGCGTTCATCTCGCTGCTGCCGGGCCGCGACGGCCTGCTGCACATCTCCAAGGTGGGCGACGGCAAGCGGGTCGAGAAGGTCGAGGACTTCCTCAACGTCGGCGACAAGGTCGAGGTCGAGATCGCCGACATCGACCAGCGCGGCAAGATCTACCTGGACAAGGTCCGCCCGGAGGGCGCCGAGGCGCCGGCTCCGGCCGAGGCCGGTGACGAGCGGCCGGCCAGCCGGGACCGGGGCGACCGGGCCCCGCGCGACCGGGGCGACCGCGAGCGCGGTGGCGACCGGGGTGGCCGTGGCCCGGAGCGGGGCGAGGGCGGCGAGGGCGGCGGCGACTCCCGCCCGCGGCGTCGCACCCGGCACAGCTGAGCTCCGAGCAGCCGTACTGATCCGCTGACCGGCCGGGCGACGATGTCGCCCGGCCGGTTCGTCACCCACCACTCTTCGTCGTACTGGAAGCAGGTTGCTGTGAGCCGCACCCGGCGTTCGTCCCGTCCCGTGGCCGCACCGGGGGTGACACCGCCCGGCGCCGGTCGACACGCCACCGCGACCGGCCGGGCCGCCGGTGCTCCGACCCGGGCGGTGACCAGGACGCTGAGCGACGACCCGCTGGGCGGTACGGTGCGCCGCACGGTGCTGCCCAGCGGGCTGCGCGTGCTCACCGAGGCGATCCCGGCGATGCGCAGCGTCTCCTTCGGCATTTGGGTGGCGGTCGGCTCACGGGACGAGACCGGCCCGCAGGCCGGCGCCGCGCACTTCCTGGAGCACCTGCTCTTCAAGGGCACCCACAAGCGGGGCGCGCTGGAGATCTCCTCGTCGATCGAGGCGGTCGGCGGGGAGACCAACGCCTTCACCACGAAGGAATACACCTGCTACTACGCCCGGGTGCTGGACGAGGACCTGCCGCTGGCCATCGACGTGATGTGCGACCTGGTCGCCGACTCGGTGCTGGAACCGGCCGACGTCGAGACCGAGCGCGGCGTGATCCTCGAAGAGATCGCCATGCACGACGACGAGCCCGGCGACGAGGTGCACGACCTGTTCGCCCGGGCCGTCTACGGTGATCACCCGCTGGGCCGGCTGATCTCCGGCACCGCGGAGACGGTCACCCCGATGACCCGCCGGCAGATCCAGGGCTTCTACCGTCGCCGGTACGTGGCGCCGCAGATCGTCATCGCCGCCGCCGGCAACCTCGACCACACGACCGTGGTCCGGCTGGTCCGCCAGGCGTTGCAGGGCAGCCCGCTGGACACCGACCCGGCTGCGCCGGCACCGTACCGGCCGACCAGCCCGGCGGTACGCACCCGGGCGGCCAGCACGGTGGTGGAGGCGAAGGAGACCGAGCAGGCGCATGTGGTGCTCGGCTGCCCCGGCATCGACCGGCTCGACGAGCGCCGCTTCGCCCTCGGGGTGCTGAACAACGTGCTCGGCGGTGGGATGTCGAGCCGACTGTTCCAGGAGATCCGCGAGCGCCGCGGACTGGCCTACTCGGTCTACTCCTACGCCAGCCAGTACGCCGACAGCGGGCTTTTCGGCGTCTACGCCGGCTGTGCGCCGACCCGGGTCAACGAGGTGCTCGAACTGACCCGGGCCGAGCTGGCCCGGGTCGCCGAACACGGCATCACCGAGGCCGAACTCGCCCGGGGCAAGGGGATGAGCAAGGGCTCGTTCGTGCTCGGTCTGGAGGACACCGGCTCACGGATGAGCAGGTTGGCCAAGGGCGAACTGCTCTACGGCGACCTGATGCCGGTCAACGAACTGCTCGACCGGGTCGACGCGGTCAGTCTCGACGAGGTCAACACCCTCGCCGCCGACCTGCTCGCCCGGCCGATGTCCCTGGCGGTGGTCGGTCCGTTCGGCGAGTCCGACTTCTGATTGGGATAGGTTGTGCCGCGTGACTGACGAGCAGGAGCAGGGCGCGATCCGGGTTGCTGTGCTGGGCGCGCGGGGCCGGATGGGTGCCGAGGTGTGCAAGGCGGTCGACGGGGCCGCCGACATGACGTTGGTGGCCGCGGTCGACCAGGGCGACGAACTGGCCGCCATCGCGGACGCCGGTGCGCAGGTGGTCGTCGACTTCACCACGCCGGACGTCGTCATGGAGAATCTGCGCTGGTGCGTCGAGCGGGGCATCCACGCGGTCGTCGGCACCACCGGCTTCACCGGGCAGCGCCTCGACCAGGTGCGCGACTGGTTGGCCGGCAAAGCCGGCGTGGGCGTGGTGATCGCCCCCAACTTCGGCATCGGCGCCGTACTGATGATGCAGTTCGCCGCCCGCGCCGCCCGGCACTTCGAGTCCGTCGAGATCATCGAGCAGCACCACCCGCGCAAGCTCGACGCGCCGAGCGGCACCGCCACCCACACCGCCCGCCTGATCGCCGCCGCCCGCGCCGAGGCCGGCCTCGACCCGGCACCGGACGCCACGAAGGACGAGGTCGCCGGCGCCCGGGGTGCCGACATCGACGGGGTACGCGTGCACGCGGTCCGGGCCACCGGCCTGGTCGCCCACCAGGAGGTGCTCTTCGGCACCACCGGCGAGACGCTCACCATCCGGCACGACTCGTACGACCGGGTCTCGTTCATGCCCGGGGTGCTGGTCGCGGTCCGCGCGGTCGGCGACCGCCCCGGCCTGACCGTCGGCCTGGACCCGCTGCTCGACTGAACGCATCCGGGACGGCCGGGCCCGGTCAGCTGGGCTCGGCCGCCTCGGTGGGGAGCACCACGTGCAGGCGGAGCTGGGGCACCAGCATGTCGTCCACGTCCAGCGCGCGGCCCGCGCCGTCGGGCTGCCAGCCGGCGGCGGTGAGGAACTTGCGGGACGCCTGATCGCCCTCGAAGACCCAGGCCACCGCCGTGTCGAAGCCGGACTCCCGCCACAGGTCGACGCTTGCGGCGAGCAGCCGGCTGCCGTGCCCTCGCCGGCCCCAGCGCGGCTCGACCAGGAGGTCGGTCACCGCGACCACGCCCGCGCCGAGCGCGTCGGCGGGCTCGTTCGGGGCGAGCGCCTCGGCGTCGACCGGGCCGGAAGCGGCGAAACCCACCAGATACGATTGCTCGGCCTGCTCGACGGCGACCAGCACCCGGTGGGTGTCACCGGGTGGCTGGCGCACCGCGGCGTCCCAGCGTTGCGCGAGCCACGCCTCGTCGAGGTTCTCCAGCACGTGCCGGGGCAGCAGCCGCCGGTAGGCGGCCCGCCAGGTGGCGAGCTGGATGCGGGCGATCTCGGCGACGTCCTCCGGACGCGCCGGGCGGACAAACCCGAGAGCCATGGGACAACAGCCTACGCAGGGCGAGGGAGACGACGTTGGCGCAGGGTGCCAGGCGGACGCTCGGGCAGATCGTCGCGGTGGTGCTGCTCGCCGTCGCGGTGGCCGCGTTCCTGTCCGTGGCGGCGGTCCGGCACGGCTTCTTCGACCTCCAGGTCTACCGGGGCGCGCTGGTCTGGTGGGTGCACGACGGCGGGGAGATCTACGACTATCTGCGGCCCGGAACCCAGTACGGCTTCACCTATCCACCCTTCGCCGCGCTGGTGATGCTGCCGATGGCGTACCTGTCCTGGCATCCGGCGATCGTGGTGAGCGTCGCGGCCGGCGTGGTCACCAGCGCGGTGGTGATCTGGTGGCTGCTGGATCCGGTGTCGCGGCGGGCCGGGTGGACCCGCTGGTTCGCCTTCGCTCTGGCGCTCTGCCTTGCCGCCGCCTTCGAGCCGATGCGCGAGACCATCAACTTCGGCCAGGTCAACACGTTGCTGCTGTTCCTGGTCGCGGTGGACCTGCTCCGGCTGCTGCCGCGCGGCAGCCGGTGGGCCGGCGTCGGCATCGGTCTGGCCACCGCGATCAAGCTCACCCCGGGCATCTTCATCGTCTACCTGCTGGTCACCGGGCGGGTACGGGCGGCGGTCACCGCCATCGGTGCCGCGACCGGCGCGACCCTGCTGGCGGCCGGGCTGTTTCCGGACGCCTCGCGGGAGTTCTGGACCACCGCGCTGTGGAACACCGGGCGGGTCGGTGAACTCGCCTTCGTCTCCAACCAGTCGCTGCGCGGTGTGGTGGCCCGGCTCGACCCGACCAGTCCCAGCACGCTGGCCTGGCTGGCGCTGGCCGCCGCGACGGTGGCGCTCTGGGTGTGGCGGTCCCGGGTCACCGCTGCCGCCGGTGACGAGGCAACCGGCCTGGCGCTGACCGGCACGGTGATGTGCCTGGTCAGCCCGGTCACCTGGGTACACCACCTGGTCTGGCTGCTGCCCGGGTTGATCCTGCTGGTCGACAACGGCATGGCCGCGCCGTCGCGCAGCCGCCGGCGCCGCGTCCTGCTGGTCGCCGCGGCCGTCGGGTACGCGTTCCTGATCAGCCGGATCGTCTGGGCCTGGGAGCAGGACTTCAGCGGAGTGGACGGCTTCCTGTTCAGCAACACCTACGTCTGGATCAGCCTGGCGATGCTGGCCTTCCTGCCGGTGCGACAGCCGACCCGACCCGCCCAGCCGCTCGGCGCGCCCGCCCAGCCGCTCGGCGCGCCCGCCCAGCCGGCTGCCGCGCCCGACGAGCCGGGCGGTGCGGCGCGAGCCGACCGGCCCGGGCGGCAGCCCGCCGATGTCGTACCGCTGACGTAGCCTGCCGGCGATGGTCGCACCGGAATCAATCTCGCTCAGCCAGGCCCGGCGGATCGCGCTTGCCGCACAGGGTTTCACGGACCCCGCGCCGACCGGGGTGCCCACCCGTCGGCACCTGCGCCGGGTGCTCGACCGGGTCGGCCTGATCCAGATGGACTCGGTGAACGTGCTGCAACGGGCGCACTACCTGCCGCTCTACAGCCGGCTCGGGCCCTATCCGACGACGCTGCTCGACTCGGCCGCCTACCGCCGCCCGCGCGAGCTGTTCGAATACTGGGGCCACGAGGCGTCGCTGGTGCCGGTGAGCCTGCATCCGATGCTGCGCTGGCGGATGGCCCGGGCGCGCGCCGACGCCTGGGGCGGCATGCGTCGCATCGCGCAGGAGCAGCCCAAGCTGGTGGCCTGGGTACGCGACGAGGTGGCCGCCCGGGGCCCGCTGACGGTGGTCGAGATCGAGCACGATGCACCCCGGCAGACCGGCAACTGGGGATGGAACTGGTCGGCGGTCAAACAGGCGCTGGAATATCTCTTCTGGGCCGGCGAGGTCTGTGCGGCGGAGCGCACCACCTCGTTCGCCCGCCGCTACGACCTGCCCGAGCGGGTGTTGCCGGCCACGGTGCTGGACGCGCCCACACCCACCGACGCCGAGGCGTACCGCATCCTGGTCGGCATCGCCGCCCGATCGCTCGGGGTGGCCGCGGAGCTGGAGCTGCGCGACTACTTCCGGCTGCCGGTGGCCGGGGCCCGGCAGGCCATCGCCGAGCTGGTCGAGGCGGGGGAGTTGCGACCGGTGACGGTGCCGGGCTGGCGGCAGCCGGCGTGGCTGCACGCGTCGGCCCGGTTGCCCCGCTGGGTCCGGGGCAACACCCTGGTCAGCCCCTTCGACCCGCTGGTCTGGGAACGGTCCCGCACCGAGCGGCTCTTCGGCTTCAGCTACCGGATCGAGATCTACGTTCCCGCGCCGAAGCGGGTCCACGGCTACTACGTGCTGCCCTTCCGGCAGGGCGAGCGGTTCACCGCCCGGGTCGACCTGAAGGCCGACCGTAAGGCCGGCGTACTGCTGGTGCCGGCCGCCTGGGTGGAGCCGGGCGCAGACCCGGGCGAGACCGCGGTGGCGCTCGCCGCCGAGCTGTACCGGCTCGCCGGCTGGCTCGGCCTGGACGCGGTGGCGCCACCGCTCGCCGGTGACCTCGCGGCCCCGTTGGCCGCCGCGCTGACCGGCGTCGCCGGTGTACGGTGAGCTTCGTGACGAGCGTTGACCGACCGCCCGCCCAGCCGCAGCCGCCCACTGGGGAGCCGGCCGGCGCGGCGGTCGCGCCCGAGGGGTGGCCGGCGGCACACGTCGACGGCCACCCCGGCGGCTACCCGGCGGATCACCCCGGTGGTCATCCGACGGGCCACCCCGGCGGCTACCCGGCGGATCACCACGGTGGTCATCCGACGGGCCAGCCGGGCGGCTATCCGGCGGGCTACCCGGTGGCCGAGCCGGACCGGTTGACCCGGCTCGTGACGCGGCTGCACGCCCGCACGCCGCGCTGGGTGGTTCCGTTGGCCGCGCTCGGCTGTGTCGCCGCCGGCATCGGCTACACGCTGCTCAGTGACCCCACCCGGTCGGCACCGGACGCCCTGCCGTCCTGCCTGCTCAAGCTCACCACCGGGCTGGACTGTCCGGGCTGCGGCGGCACCCGTGCCCTCTGGTACGTGCTGCACGCCGACCTGCCGGCCGCCGCCCGACACCACTTCCTCTTCGTCTTCGCGCTGCCCTTCCTGGCCTACTTCTTCCTCGCCTGGGCCGGTCGGCAGGCGTTCGGCTGGCGGCTGCCCGAGCTACGGGTCAGCCCCAAGGTGATCGGCGGCTTCCTGGCCGCCTGGCTGGCCTTCTCGGTGGTCCGTAACCT
>NZ_JCANNB010000036.1:0-65892 GCF_059553435.1 Micromonospora sp. PRAS1 | reverse complement strand
GATGCCGAGGAGGCGATTTCTGTGCACCGTTTCGCGTACGTCGCGGTGGCGACCGTCCTGGCCCTCGTCGGGGCCGCCCCGGCCGTTGCCGGGCCCGTTCCCCATACCGTTTCCCCGGTTGCGGCCGAGCTGCCGGCCGGGGCGGCCCGCGCCGACCACCGTGCCGAGCTGTTGGCCGGGACGGCCACCGACCACCATGCCGAACTGTCGGCCGGGACGGCCACCGACCGCCACGCTGAACTGTCGGCCGGGACGGCCACCGACCACCGTGCCGAACTGTCGGCCGGGACGGCCACCGACCACCATGCCGAACTGTCGGCCGGCGGGACCGCCACCGACCACCATGCCGGTCCGTCGGCGGGCACCGACCTGCTCAGCGTGCGGGGAGCGGGTCCGTTCCGGATCGGCGCACGCCTCGATCGGCTGACCGCCGCCGGGCTCATCGACTGGTCGGTCTCCCCCTGCGACGGGATCGTCCACGCCGGTGTCGTCGGCGAGTGGGCGGGCGTCATCATCGTCACCTTCCGCTCCGGCCGGCTGGTGGAGGTTTCCACCGCCACCGCACCGCCGCGTTCTCCGGCCGGCGGGGGCGTCGGGATGAGCTTCGCCGCGCTGGAGACGATCTACGGCCCGCGCGGCGCGCTGATCAGCAACGACGCGGGCACCGCCAGCGCGTACCTGGTGCGGTTCGGCTCGCGGGTGGAGCTGTTCACCGGGCACCCGATCCGGCCCGGGGTCGGTGCCTTCCAGGTCGGGCTGGCGTCCTTCGTGGAGCGCAACTTCCGGCAGGGCGGCCCCTGCTGATCCGCCCCGGGTGGAGCCGGAACGCACCGACCGGCTCCAACCCGACGGCCAGCGGCCCCGGGGCGATACGCGCCGGGGCCGCTGGCACCACGAATCCGACTCGACGGTGCCGGCGAAGCCGACTCGGCGGTGCCACGAAGCCGACTCGACGACGCCACGAAGCCAACTTGACGCCGCCACGAAGCTGACTCGACGCCGCCGCGGAGCCGACCTCGACAGCGGCGTCGACCGTCACACCGGTATCAGGCCGTCGACCAGGCGGGCCAGGCCGAACTCGAACCACTGCGCCAACTGTGGATCCGGGGTGGCCGTCGGGACCGGCCGGGCGGCTGCCAGCCAGCCGCGTCCCCGGGTACGCCCGGTGCGTTCCAGCCGCGCGAAGGTGCCGGCCCACCAGGTGTCCCAGGGCGTGGCGCCGGCCGCGCGCTCGGCCCGCTCGGTCACGTGCAGCAGCGCCATGCCCTGCACGTAGCCGCTCAACGTGAGGTAGCCGGCGAGGGCGTCCGGCGGGTCGTACCCGGCGTCGGTGAGGGCCGCGACGGTGCCGTCGATCACGGCCAGGATCGCCGGGCCGACCGGCGGCCGGGTGGTCGCCAGAACGGCCAGCAACCACGGGTGCCGCCGGTACAACGACCATTCGGCGCGGGCCAGTCGGAGCAGGCGCTCACGCGGCGTTCCCCGGTCCCGGTGGGGTACCCGGCCGCCGTCCAGCACCTGCTCGGCCATTGCCGCGAGCAGGTCGTCCCGGTTGCGTACCCAACGGTAGACCGCGTCCGGGGTGAGCCCGACGCGGTGCGCCAGGGCGCGCACCGAGACCGCGTCGAGGCCCTCGGCGTCGGCCAGCCGGACCGCGCTGCGCACCAGGTCGTCCCGGGTGGCGACGCCGTGACCGTCCCGCGTGCCGAGCGGACGCCGCGGCGGCGCGGTCCGTCCCTGGTCCCGGCGGCGGCGGTACGCGCGGGCCTGGCAGCCACGTGAGCAGTACCGTCGGGGCCGCCCCCGGCCGGGTCCGGGCGGCAGTCCGCCGCCGCACTCGACGCATCGGGCCCCTGTCATCCCGGCTTCCTTTCGTCACCCCGCCTGCTGTGACGAAAGTACTCCCCGGTCGCCGACCGGCCGGCCAGCATCGGAGGTGACAGCCACCGACCGAGGAGCGATCGTGTCCCACACCCCCGCCGTACGCGTACGGCTCGCCGTCACCGCTGATCTCGACGCTCTCGGGCCCGCCTACACCGCCGCATTCGTCGACGAGGCGGTGCTCTGCTGGGTGCTGCCCGACCCTGCGGAGCGGGCCGCGCGCACCCCGGCGATGTTTCAGGAACTGCTGAACGACGCCGTCCGCGACGAACAGATCACCGTCGCCGAGCTTCCCGACGGCACCCTGGCCGGAGTGTCGGCGTGGGTGGGTCCGACCGACCCTGCCGCCCTGCCGGACCCGGCCGCGCGTCCGGTGGAGGTCACGCCCACGGACGACCCCGTCGCCCGGCGGCTGGCGACGGTCACCGGGACGGTCGCCGCCCACCGTCCCCGCCAGCCGCACCTCTACCTGGCGTCGATGGGCGTGCGACCGGAGCAGCGCGGCCGCGGTCTCGGCGGCGCGATGCTCGGTCACCGCCTCCGCGAGGCGGACGCCGCCGGCCTGCCGACGTACCTCGAAGCCTCGACCGAGCGCAGCCGCCAGCTCTACCTGCGGCACGGTTTCCACGATCACGGCCAACCGCTGGCCCTGCCCGACGGTGGTCCCGTCCTGCGGCCGATGTGGCGGCCCGCCGCGAACCCGGCCGGCCGCGACCCGACCGTCCGGCCGCACGGCCGGACGTGACGCCGACACCGGCGCAGTTGCGCCGGTGCCGGTGCCGGTGCCCCGGTCGGGTGGTTCAGTGCCCGGCGGTCAGGCCCGCCGCCTCCTTCTCGGCGCGCTCGTCGCCGCTGATGGTGTGCAGTTCCTTCTCCCGGATGAACAGCACCGCGACCAGGGCGAGGAACGCGATCGGCGCGCCGATCAGGAACAGTTCCGAGGTGGCGGTGGCGTACGCGTCCCGCACGATCACCAGCACCGGTTCGGGCAGGGCGGAGAGGTCGGGCACCTCGGTGGTACCGCCGTCGGACGCACCGGCGGCCGGTCCGAGCTGCGCGCTCATCAGGCCGGTGACCCGGTTGGCCAGCACCGCGCCGAGGGCGCTGACACCGATCGCGCCGCCCATGCTGCGGAAGAAGGTGAGTACGGAGGTGGCCGCCCCCAGCTCGTGGGCGGGCACGTCGTTCTGGGCGGCCAGCACCAGGTTCTGCATGAGCATGCCGACCCCGATGCCGAGCAGCGCCATGTAGCTGAACAGCAGCGGCAGCGGGGTGTCGACGTCGATGGTGGACAGCAGCAGCATCCCGACCACCATCACCGCGGCCCCGGCCACCAGGTACGCCTTCCAACGGCCGTACTTCGTGATGAGCTGACCGGCGACCGTGGAGGAGACCAGCAGGCCGAGGATCATCGGCAGGCTCATCAGGCCGGCGACGGTCGGCGACTTGCCCAGCGAGGTCTGGAAGTACTGGGACAGGAAGACCGTCCCGCCGAAGAGGGCGACGCCGACCAGCATGCTGGCGAGGGTGGTCAGGGTGACCGTGCGGCTGCGGAAGATCTTCAGCGGGATGATCGGCTCGGGTGCCCGGGACTCGACCCAGACGGCCACCAGCAGCATCGCCAGCCCACCGACGACCATCAGGACCGTCCAGCCGGAGGCCCAGGCGAACCTGTGCCCGGCCAGCGACGACCAGATCAGCAGGGTGGATACACCGGCGGTGATCAGCGCCGCGCCGGCCCAGTCGATGCGTACCTTGCGGCGGATGACCGGCAGGTGCAGGGTGCGCTGGAGCAGCACGATGGAGAGGATGCTGAACGGTACGCCGATCAGGAAGCACCAGCGCCAGCCCAGCCAGGAGGTGTCGACCAGGACGCCGCCGATCAGCGGCCCGGCGATGGTGCCGACGCCGAAGACGGCGCCGAAGATGCCGGCGTAGCGGCCCAGTTCGCGGGGCGGGATCATCGCCGCCATCACGATCATCGCCAGGGCGGTCATGCCGCCGGCGCCGATGCCCTGCACCACCCGGCTGACCAGCAGCACCTCGACGTTCGGGGTGAGCCCGGCGATCAACGAGCCGAGCACGAACAGGCCGAGGGAGAGCTGGATCAGCAGCTTCTTGCTGTAGAGATCGGCCATCTTGCCCCAGAGCGGCACGGTGGCGGTCATGGCCAGCAGTTCGGTGGTGACGATCCAGGTGTAGACGGTTTGGCTGCCGTTCAGGTCGGCGATGATGCGTGGCAACGCGTTCGCCACCACCGTCGAGGCGAGGATCGCCACGAACATGCCCACCATCAGCCCCGAGAGGGCCTGGAGGATCTCGCGGCGGGACATCCGGCCGTCGTCCGCCTCGGGCGCGGCGATCGGCTCGGTCGTACTCGTCATGGGGCTACTTCCTCACGCGTGGTCGCTGTCCCCGGCGCGGTCGCGCGGGGAGGGTGCTGGTCTGGGTGCTGGCGGGTCAAGGTCACCGGCGCGGCGGGCTCGGCGTCAGCCGGTGCGGGGGTCGGGCAGGCCGGCGGCGACGGCGGCGAACGCCTCGTCGATCAGCGCGGCCAGGGAGCCGGCGCCGCCGCCGGTCGCCCAGCGGATCATCGCGGTATGCAGGGCGGCCCCGGCGACCGCCACGACCAGGGCGGGGTACGGGTCGGCGCTGGACAACCCGCTACGTGCGGCGATCGCCTCGACGAGGGCCCGTTCGGTGGTGGCGTTGCCGGCGACCAGGCGGGCCAGCAGCACCGGGTGTTGCGTCACCACCCGCATCCGGAGCAGCCACAACTCGGCGTCGCCCTGCACCTCGTCGGCGAATTCGACCAGGGCGCGCCGGAGCGCCTCCAGCGCGGGTTGTTCCGCCGGCACGGCGGCGAGCGCGCGGAGCACGCACTCCCGGTCGCCCTCGGTGTTGCCCACCAGGGCGTCGTCCTTGGTCGGGAAGTAGTTGAAGAAGGTCCGCGCGGAGACGTCGGCCGCCTCGCTGATCTCCTCGACCGTCACCTGGTCGAGCCCGCGCTCGGCGACCAGGCGCAACGCGGCGGTGGCGAGGGCCGCCCGGGTCTGCCGCTTCTTGCGGTCCCGCCGGCCCAGCGTCGCCGTCCCATCCATGGTCACGCCCGAACTCTAGAACCAAAGATGCAGTCTCTGCAAAGTTTTATTTTGTGATACGAAACGCCTCGCCCGACACGATGTCGTGTGACGGACATTGCTGGGCGTTAGACAATAGTGTGTGCCACACAGTATCGTGTGACGCATGGTCAGCGACGACGTGCTGCGGACACACCTTCAGGAGCTACGCCGGGGGACGGTGGTGGTGGCCAGCCTGGTGGCGCTCCGCCGGCCCGACTACGGCTACGCGCTCCTGCAACGACTCACCGGGCACGGCTTCCCAGTCGATGCCAACACCCTCTATCCCCTGCTGCGGCGGCTGGAGGAGCAGGGGCTCCTGAGCAGCGAGTGGAACACCGAGGAGAGCCGGCCGCGCAAGTTCTACCGCACCAGCGAGGCCGGCGAACAGCTGCTCGGTCGGTTGCTCGACGACCTCTCCGCCGTCCAGTCCTCCCTGGCCACCCTGATCGAAGGAGCCCCCCGATGACGACAAGTCTGACCGACCGGTACCTCGCCGCCACCCTGCGCTCGGTGCCGACCGACCGCCGCGACGAGATCGCCACCGAGCTGCGCGCCTCGATCGCAGACATGATCGACGGCCGCACCGCCGAAGGGCTCGACGCCGCCACCGCCGAACGGGACGTGCTCAACGAGCTGGGCGACCCGGCCCAGCTCGCCGCCAGCTACGCCGACCGCCGGCTCCAACTCATCGGGCCGGAGTACTACCTGGCCTGGCAACGGCTGCTGATCGTGCTGGTCAGCACCATCCCGGCCATCGTCGGCACCGTGGTGGGGGTGGTCCAGGCCACCACCAGCGACAACGCGGCCGGCGCCATCGGCGCCGGCATCTCCGCAGCGATAAACGTCGCGTTGCAGATCGCGTTCTGGGTGACGGCGGTCTTCGCCGTACTGGAACGGCTAGGCACCTCACTGAACCTGCCGCGCTGGTCCGTCGACCGGCTCCCCGACTCGCCCACCGAGCGGGACACCACCCTCGTCGACACGTGCGCCTCGATCGTCATGCTTGTGCTGTTCATCGCGGCCCTGCCGTGGCAGCACTTCCAGACGGTGGTCGGCGACGACCGCCGGCTGCCGATCATCGATCCGGCGCTCTGGAGGTCCTGGCTGCCGGCGCTGATCGTGGTCCTGCTCGCCAGCATCGTCCTGGAGCTGGCCAAGTACCGGGCCCGCCGGTGGACCTGGCCACTGGTCGGCGTGAACGCGGTACTCGGCCTGGCCTTCGCGGTGCCGGCGATCTGGCTGCTGCTCACCGACCGGTTCTTCAACCCCGACTTCGTCGCCCACTTCGCCTGGCTGCGCGACGGCGGCGCCGACACGATCTCCCGGATCAGCGTGGTGGTCATCGTCGCCATCACCCTCTGGGACATCGCCGCCAGCGCCCTGAAAGCCCACCGCGCCGCCCCCACCCCGCCTCGTTGATCATGAGGTTGGCGGCAGTTTGAAGATCAA
This sequence comes from Micromonospora sp. PRAS1, assembly GCF_059553435.1. Taxonomy (NCBI): domain Bacteria; kingdom Bacillati; phylum Actinomycetota; class Actinomycetes; order Micromonosporales; family Micromonosporaceae; genus Micromonospora; species Micromonospora sp. PRAS1. The sequence goes on along the minus strand of NZ_JCANNB010000036.1, from coordinate 59,440 downwards.
CGACTGCCGCCAACCTCATGATCGACGCCGATGGGGTGGGTGGGGGGTGCGGGCGGTCGGAAGCAGGTCTGGCAGTGCGAACGTACGATGATCAGCGGTAGGACCGACGCGGAGCGAGGGAGCGGCCATGGAATTGATCATCGGGTTGGTGTGTCTGGCGTTGATCGTCGTGGCGGTGCTCGGCTTCGGCGTGTCGATCTACAACGGGCTGGTCCGGGCCCGCAACGCCTACCGCAACGCCTTCGCCCAGATCGACGTGCAACTGGTCCGGCGGCACGACCTCATCCCCAATCTGGTCGAGACCGCCAAGGGCTACCTCAAGCACGAGCGGGAGACCCTGGAGGCGGTGATCTCCGCCCGCAACGCCGCCGTCAACGCGCAGGCCACCGCCGCGGCGGCACCCGGCGACCCGGCGGCGATGCAGCAGCTCAGCGGCGCGGAGAACGCGCTCACCGCCACCCTGGGCCGGCTCTTCGCGCTCTCCGAGGCGTACCCGGACCTGAAGGCCAACCAGAACATGATGCAGCTGTCGGAGGAGCTGACCTCGACGGAGAACCGGGTCGCCTTCGCCCGGCAGGCGTACAACGACTCGGTGATGGCCTACAACAACAAGCGCGAGGTCTTCCCCTCCAGCCTGGTCGCGGGGATGTTCTCGTTCGGGCCGGCGGCGCTCTTCCAACCGGACGACCCGACGCAGCGTCAGGCCCCGCAGGTCTCCTTCTGAGTATCGGCGACCGATGAACTTCTTCGAACGGCAGCGCCAGGTCCGCCGGCTGTCGACCCGGTTGGTGCTGCTCTTCGTGCTGGCCGTGATCGGCATCGTGGTGGTGGTGAACCTCGCCGCGATCATCGCGTTCAACGCCACCGCCGGCCCGCCGGAGCAGCTGCTCGGGCTGATCGCGGTGGTCAGCGTGGGCACGGTCGCCGCGATCGGGCTGGCCGCGCTGGTACGTACGCTCGCGCTGCGCGGTGGCGGCGGGAAGGTGGCGCGCGAGCTGGGCGGGGTGCCGGTGCCCACCGACACCACCGACCCGGAGCTGCGCCGGCTGCGCAACGTGGTCGAGGAGATGGCGCTGGCCTCCGGTGTGCCCGTGCCCGAGGTCTACGTCCTGCCGAACGAGTCGGCGATCAACGCCTTCGCCGCCGGCTGGGGCCCCGCCGACGCGGCGGTGGCGGTCACCCGGGGTGCCTTGCAGCGGCTCAACCGCGACGAGTTGCAGGGGGTCATCGCCCACGAGTTCGCCCACGTGGTGAACGGGGACATGCGGCTCAACATCCGGCTGATGGGCCTGCTCTTCGGCATCCTCTTCCTGACCGTGGTCGGCCGTGGCCTGGCCCGCGCCGGAATCATCGGCGGCGGCAGCCGGCAGCGCAGCAACAACAGCGGCGGTGTGAACCCGCTGGCGCTGATCGGGGTGGCCCTGCTGGTGGCCGGCTACGTCGGGGTCCTGGCCGGGCGACTCATCCAGGCCTCGGTGTCCCGGCAACGCGAATACCTCGCCGACGCCTCGGCCGTGCAGTACACCCGGCAGACCCGGGGGATCGCCGGCGCGCTGAAGAAGATCGGTGGGCTGACCGACGGCTCCGAGCTGAAGTCCCCGAAGCGCGACGAGGTCGGGCACATGCTCTTCGGCGAGGCGGCCCGGGCCTCCTGGTTCGCCACCCATCCCCCGCTGGCCGACCGGATCAGGGTGCTGGAGCCCTCCTTCGATCCGGCCGAGCTGCAACGGCTGTCGCGGCAGTGGGCAGCGGCCCCGCCCTCGGGTCGGCAGGAGGACCTCGCGCTCGGCCTGGCCCCGACCGGCGCACCGTCCCGGCCGGGCGCAGCCGGCGAGCAGGTGCCGGGACGGGCGCGGCACGGCGGGCCGGACGCGGGCACGGCACGACCGGCGCAGCCCGGCCAGCCGGGGCGCGGCGAGCAGCTGCGCGTCGCGCCGGAGGAGATGCTGGGTCGGGTGGCCGCCCCCACCGAGACCGCCTACACCCACGCCGCGGCGATCCTCGACCGGATCCCGGATTCACTGCTCGACCGGGCCCGCAACCGCGAGGCGGCCGTGCCGCTGCTGTTCGGTCTGCTGCTCAGCACCGAGCCGGAGATCCGGCAGCATCAGTACGCCGCGCTGGGCCAGCAGCACGGCCACGACCTGGCCGACGGTGCCCTGCGCGCGGCGGACGACCTGGCCGAGCTTCCCGCCGAACTGCGGTTGCCGCTGGCCGAGTTGACCTTCCCAGCGCTGCGCGAGCGGCCCGGCCCGCAGCTGGAGGCGCTGCTCGCCGCCGTCTTCACGTTGATCCACGCCGACGGTGCGATAAACGTGACCGAGTACTGCCTCTCCCGGCTGCTGCTGGCCGAGATCCAGGAGTCGTTGCGGCCGGACTCCCGCTGGCGCACCGACCGGCGCAAACTCACCGACACCCGCTCGGCTGCCGCCGCCCTGCTGGCCATCCTCGCCCAGGTCGGACACCCGGACCGCGCCGAGGCCGAACGGGCCTTCCGGGCCGGGATCGGCGCACTGCTGCCCGGGACCAACCTGCCGTACGCGCCGCCGGAGAACGGCGTCCTCGCCCTGGAGACCGCCTGGCCGGTGCTGGACGGATTGCGGCCGGGCGACAAGGAACGGCTGGTCGCGGCGGTGGTCGCGGTGATCAGCCACGACGGGATGATGACCGTGCCCGAGGTCGAGTTGCTGCGCACGATCTGTGGGCTGCTGCACTGCCCGCTCCCGCCGATGGCCGGCCACGGCATCGGCTGACCGCCCCGGAGCGCCCGGCCCCGCCGGTCCGCCCGGTGCACCCGGAGTACCTGGCCCGCCCGGTGCGTCCGGCCCCGCCGGTGCGCCCGGTGCACCCGGAGTACCTGGCCCGCCCGGTGCGTCCGGTCCGGCCGGTGCGTCCGGTCCGGCCGGTGCGAACCGCGTCGGCGCCCTGGGTGGTGGCATCCTGGTCGGGGTGAGCATCGAGACGGGTGACGGCTGGCGGCGGCCGGGGCCCACCCCTGAACAGCAGCGGCTGGACCTCTACGCCGGGCTGGCCGCGACGGCCCTGGCCCTGTTCAGCCTCACCCTGGTCCGAAGCACCGGGACGTTCCTGCTCGGGCCGCCGCCGTCCGGGCTGGAACAGGTCCTCTGGACCCTCGCGGTGCAGCTGCCGCTGATCTGGCGCCGCCGCTTCCCCGCCGCCACCGCGCTGGTCATCGCCGCCGCGTTCATCGGCGCGCAGGTCCGCGCCGTCCCCGAGTGGCAGCTGTCCCAGTGGGCGTTGTTCGCCGCCATCTACACGCTGGGGGCCTGGGGACGGGACCGGCGGCTGTCCCGGCGGCTGCGGATCGGCATCATCGGCGCGATGTTCGTCTGGCTCGGCATCTCCTACGTGACCAGCTTCGACACGATCCCTGAGGACACATTCGCGGAGGCGGTCGGGCCGGTGCCGCCGGTGCTCGCCGCGATCGTCACCGGCGTACTGATTAACGTGCTGTTCTTCGGGTTCGCGTACGCCTTCGGGGAGACCGCGTGGATCGCCGCCCAACGGCAGCACGAGCTGGCCCGGCACGCGGAGCAGCTACTCCGGTCGCAGGCTCAGATCCGGGAGCACGCGGTGGTCGGTGAACGGGTCCGGATCGCCCGCGAGCTACACGACGTGGTCGCCCACCACGTATCGGTGATGGGCGTGCAGGCGTCGGCGTGCCGCCGCGTCTTCGACAAGGACCCGGCGAAGGCCCGAATGGCGCTCACCGCGATCGAGGAGACCGCCCGTACCGCGGTCGACGAGCTTCGCCGGATGCTCGGCGTGCTGCGCGCCCGCGACAACGACGGCGACGGCACCGCGCAGCCCGCCGGAATCGACCAGGTCGACGCCGTGCTGGACCGGGCCCGCGAGGCGGGCCTGCGGGCCACCCTGGGAAGGTACGGGGAGCCGAGGCCGCTGTCCGGGTCGCTCTCCCAAGCGGTGTACCGGGTGGTCCAGGAGGCCACCACGAACGCGCTGAAGCACGCCACCGGGGCGAGAATGCTCGACGTACGGATCCGCTATCTGGCATACGAGGTGGAGGTCGAGGTGACCGACGACGGCCGGGCCACCCGCCCGACGAACGCCGATGGGCTGGGCCTGATCGGGATGCGGGAACGGGTCGCCGCGCACGGCGGCGAGTTCGAGGCGGGTCCGCGTACCGGCGGTGGTTGGCGGGTACGGGTCCGCTTCCCGCTGCCGGTCGGGGCGGGGACGCCGGCATGAGCACGGAGAGCGTCGCCGACGCCGGCCGGCCGATCCGGATACTGCTCGCCGACGACCAGCATCTGGTCCGCACCGGTTTCCGGGTCATCCTGGAGGTGGAGGACGACATCGAGGTGGTGGGCGAGGCCGCGGACGGTGACCGGGCGGTCGGCATGACCCGGGCACTGCGCCCGGACGTGGTGCTGATGGACGTGGAGATGCCCGGGGTCGACGGCCTGGAGGCCACCCGACAGATCGTCGCCGACGCGACCGAACCGGGTGGACCGGCGGTGCTGATCCTCACCACCTTCGACCGGGACGACTACCTCTTCGCCGCGTTGCGCGCCGGAGCCAGCGGCTTCCTGCTCAAGAACGGCACACCGGAGTCGCTGGTCGAGGCGATCCGGGTGGTGGCCCGGGGCGACGGACTGCTCGCCCCCGAACTCACCCGGCGGGTGATCGCCACCTTCGCCCGGCCGGGCGGCGCCGCCGTCGGGACCTCGCCGGAGGCGGCCCTGCGCGACCTCACGCCCCGGGAACGGGAGGTGCTGGTGCTGGTCGCCGGGGGTGCCAGCAACGCCGAGATCGCCGGTGCCCTGCACCTCGGCGAGGCGACCGTGAAGTCGCACGTCAGTCGGGTGCTGGGCAAGCTGGGTCTGCGCGACCGGGTGCAGGCGGTGGTCTTCGCGTACGAACACGGGGTGGTCCGGCCCGGCGGGTGAGCGACCTCCGTCGGGAGAGGGAGACCTGATCTCCGTCGGCGGGCGGACGGCAGCTGGCGCTCGGCGACCTAGCGTTTACGCCGTGACCAGTGTGCTCCGCCTCGACGGCGTCGACCGCAGCTTCGGCGACCGTCAGGTACTCAAAGACGTGTCCTTCGACGTCGCCGCCGGCCGGATGACCGGCTTCGTCGGCGGCAACGGTGCCGGCAAGACCACAACCATGCGCATCATCCTCGGGGTGCTCGCCCCCGACGCCGGCCAGGTGACGTGGCGCGGCACGGCGCTGAGCCGGGACGCCCGGCGGCGGTTCGGCTACATGCCCGAGGAACGCGGCCTCTACCCCAAGATGACCGTCCGTGAACAGGTGACCTACCTGGGCCGGCTGCACGGGCTCGGCGCCGAGAGCGCCCGGCGGGCCACCGACAGCCTGCTGGAGCGGGTCGGGCTCGCCGAGCGCGGCGACGACCTGCTGGAGACGCTGTCGCTCGGCAACCAGCAGCGCGCCCAGATCGCCGCCGCGCTGGTGCACGAGCCCGAGGTGCTGGTGCTCGACGAACCCTTCTCCGGCCTGGACCCGCTGGCCGTGGACACCGTCGTCGCCGTGCTGCGCGAACGGGCCGCCGCCGGTGCCCCGGTGCTCTTCTCCAGCCACCAGTTGGACGTCGTCGAGCGGCTCTGCGACGACCTGGTGATCATCGCCGATGGTGCCATCCGTGCCGCCGGCAGCCGGGAGGAGTTGCGCGCCGCGTACACCACCCCCCGGTACGAGCTGGTGGTGGCAGCCGACGCCGGCTGGCTGCGCGACCAGCCCGGGGTGAGCCTGGTCGACCTCGACGGCGCCCGCGCCCTCTTCGACCTGGCACCCGGCACCGACGAGCAGCCGGTACTGCGGGCCGCCCTGGAACGCGGCCCGGTGCGCGCGTTCCGTCCGGTCAGCCCTTCCCTCGCCGAGATCTTCCGAGAGGTCACCCAGTGAACACCTTCGAGGCCACCCGGCTCGTCGCCGCCCGGGAGATCCGGGTCAAGCTGCGCGACCGTACCTTCCTGATCAGCACCCTGATCTTCCTGCTGATCGCCGCGGCAGCGACCATCCTGCCGCCGCTGCTGTCCGGCGGGCCGCCAAGCGTGGCGGCGACCGAGGCGGTGGCCGGTCCGCTGCGCGAGGCCGGCCTGGAGGTGCGTACGGTGCCCGACGACGCCGCCGCGGAGCAGGCGGTACGCGACGGCGACGTGGACGCCGCGGTCGTCACCGGCCCGGCCGTGCTCGCCATGACCGAGGCGCCCCGCGAGGTGGTCTCCGCGCTGAGCAGCTCACCCCCGGTCCAACTGCTGGATCCCGACGCGCTGGACCCGGCGCTGGCCTTCCTCGTTCCGTTCGCCTTCGCCTTCGTCTTCTTCATCACCTCACAGACCTTCGGCGTGCAGATCGCGCAGAGCATCATCGAGGAGAAGCAGACCCGGATCGTGGAGATCCTGGTCGCCGCCGTGTCGGTCCGGGCGCTGCTGGCCGGCAAGATGCTCGCCGGCACCCTCCTGGCGCTCGGGCAGATCGCGCTGGTGGCCCTGGTCGCGGTGGCCGGCGTGGCGTTCGGCGGCGACACCGGGCTGCTCTCGCTGCTCGCCCCGGCGATCGGCTGGTTCATCCCGTTCTTCCTGCTCGGCTTCGTGCTGATCGCGGCCATGTGGGCGGCGGCTGGCGCGCTGGTCAACCGGCTGGAGGACATCGGCGGGGTGTCCATGCCGGTGCAGCTCGCGGTGATGCTGCCGTTCTTCGCGGTGGTCTTCCTCAACGACAACGCGTTCGCCATGCGGGTGCTGTCCTACCTGCCGTTCTCCTCGCCCACGGCGATGCCGCTGCGGCTGTTCAGCGGGGACGCGGCCGGCTGGGAACTGCCGGTGTCGCTGGTCCTGCTGCTGGTGACGGCGGTCGGGTTCCTGCTCGCCGGGGCGCGGGTCTACGAGGGGTCGCTGCTGCGCACCAACGGCCGTACCTCGCTGCGCACCGCCTGGCGCGAGCGCGAGACGGTGAGCTGAGCCCTGCTTGACCTGCCCGTCTTGATCGTCTGCACTTCGGTGACTCGACACGCCGCTGTCGTGGTCACTGAAGTGCAGACGATCATCGGTGCGGCGGGACCGCCGCCCAACCGGCGGGCAGGCGTGGGGTGGGCCAGGTCGGGTCGGGGTGCCAGGCCGCCCAGGACTCGTCCCACCAGCGTTCACCCGCGTCCAGCAGGGCGGCGATCCGGTCGCCCTCGGCGCGGATCGCCGCACCCATCCCCGGGTAACGCCCCTCCACCAACCGCTTGGCGAACATCTCCACGTCCTTAAAGACGTACCGGTCGGCGTCCGCCGCCCACCACAGGTCAAGCTCATGATCGAGGGTGTCCACCCCGATGGGCGTACGCCGGAACGGATCCTGAAGGTTGAAGTACCAGCCGGCGAAGGAGCGCTCCGGGCCGGACCAGAACACGTCGACCGAGTGCGCCTCCCCCGGGCGCTGCAACATCAGCTTGCCGTGCCCGGTCCAGGCGGTGTGCCCGGCGACCTGCCAGGGGTGCCGGCCGCACGGGAAGCTTCCCTCGTCGGGGAAAGCGAACTCGGCCCCCGTCGGCAGGTAGAGCGCGAGCAGTTCGGGCGAATCCTCGACGCAGATCGTCGGGCAGCCGAACCACACCTCACCGCGCAGGATCTCCCGCCGCACGACCACCTCGCCCGGGGCGAAGCGCCCAGTTGTCACTCCCCCGCCAGCTCGGGCCGGTGCTCCCTGATCCACGCCTCCACATCCGACTTCCGCCACACCTTGCCCATGGCCAGTACGGCAAGCGGCTCCGGGAAGTTCCGCTGGTTGGCGATGACGGAGGCACGCTGCCGGGAGACGTTCCCCAGCATCGTCCTGATCTCCGACACGCCTACCAGCTCCACAGGTTGACAATGACAGCGTCAACATCATTCGACTCCGACAACTACGCAAACTGTTGACGCAGACAATACACTTCGTAAGCATGGAGGCATTACCTCATCCGCCCAGCCGCCACCCCGCGACCAGCCGTTGAGTGGGTTGCATCCGGTGCATCGGCATCTGCCGGAGCGGCCTGGGTGGCGGTGTCGGGCGTGTGGCGGGGCCTGGCCGTGCCCGGTGGCTCGGATGTTGCTCCGGGTCGAGTTCGGCGCGGATCGGGTGGGTCTTCCGGTCTACCTGGCCGGGCTTCTCTTCGACGCGACCGGGGACCTGATGCACGAGGCTTTCCCGCCCACGCCGGCGGAGTTGTTCGAGCGCTTCCTGGCCTGGACCACGCCGAGGGCAACCCGCCCGGAAGGTGGCCAGAGCGCGGGGCGGGCGGCAGGCGACCCGAGGGTGGGGCGGCCGGGAGGCGTGTCGTACTGGGCCATCACCTACCCCTACGACCGCCCACTCACCACCTCCGGCTGCACCGTCCTGCGCTTCGACACCGCTGGACTGGTGACCGCATCCCGCGACTACTCCCACACCACCGAAGGCCGCCTCCCCCCACCCCCCACCCTCTTCACCTGTCTTCATCGCTCTCGGGCAGGGCGCGCATGGCGCGCAGCGGGGAGAAGACAACCCAGCACACCCCGAGCAGGGCCCCAAGGCTGGCGATCCAGAGGGCCGGACGTACCCCGATCGCGGCACCGAGGGCCCCGCCGATCAGGGCACCGATCGGCCGGATGCCGTGGTTGACCGTACGTCTGAAGCCGGAGACCACGGCGAGCATCGCCACCGGAGTCGCGGCGATCTGCACTGACCCGACCGCAATGTCCAGCACCATGACGCCCAGTGCGGAGACGAACTCGGCGGCGAACAGCAGCCCGATTACCAGCGGCTGCGGCCCTCCGGCCAGCGGCACGAGGAGCAGTGGGGCCGGAAAGGCGACGAAGCCAAGGAGCACCGCAGGACCGATGCCGATCCGGCGACTGACCGGTCCGGTGACCGCCGCGCCGAGCAGCCCACCGAACGCGCCAGCCCCCATGATCAGGCCCAGCATCCCAGGGGCGACCCCAAGTTCGGTGGTCACGTACAGCACGAAGAGCGCAGCGAACATGTAGTTGAACAGGTTGAGCGTGGTGGTGCCGAGCAGCGTCGCCCGGAGTACCGCGGATCTGGCCACGTACCGCACGCCAGCGGCCATGCCCAGGCTAGCGCCGGCCGGTACGGGATGCTCGGTGACCCTGGTCCGGGCCAGGAAGAGCGCCGACGTCAGGTAGGTGGGCACGCCGGAGAAGAGGGTGACCGGGGCGGTGAGCACCTGCACAAGCAGGCCACCGATGCTCGGGCCGGCAATGTGCGCCATGGCTCTGCTGCCGTTGACCAGGCTGTTGGCCTGCACGTAGTCCGGCCGCTGGACCAGAGCGGCGAACAGGCTGCTGTGCGCCACCTCGAAGAACACCGAGAGGATCCCGATCAGGAAGGCCACGCCGCAGAGCAGCAGCAGGTTCAACGCGTCCATCCACCACAACAGCGGCACGACAAGCAGCAGGGCCGCTCGACCGAGGTCGGCAACGATCATTACTCGACGTCGACGCGGGCGCTGGTCCACCCAGGCGCCGGCCGGCAGGGAGAAGAACAGGTTCGGCAACAGCGAGGCGGCGGTCAGATAGCCCATCTCGGCGGGTCCGGCACCGAGGGCGAGCAGGGCCAGCAACGGTACGGCGAGCATGGTGATCTGGTCGCCGAAGAGCGAGACGGTCTGCGCGGTCCAGTAGCGGCGAAAGGCGGCGTGCTGGAGCAGTCGTGGGATGCCCGGTCGGCCCGGCGGTGCCGGGCCGGTCAGCACGAGCGGTTCGGTCACGCTTCGTCTCCGCCCGTCGACTCCGGCGCGGGTGCGGCTGCCCGTGGTAGTGCCATCTGGACGAACGTCACCGGGCGCGAGCCGGGTGGGCGTTTCGCCGGGTCGGCGACCCGTTCGTCGTACCGGGCCAGCAGCGCGTCGATCTCCTCCGTGACCTGCCGTAGTTCGGCGGCGGTGACGTGCAGCAACGCGTCGCCGAAGCCAGCGGCGGCCCGCCATTCGGCGGGCTCGTCGGCGCGGATCGCGAGATAGTCCTGCGCGCGTTGCAGATAGAGCGCGACCATCACGCCGTTGATCTGGTCCGTGGCGGCCCGCATTGCCGGATCGTCGGAGTCGTCGTCCCAGGACGTGTACTGCGTGGTGGCCCGCCAGGGCCGTTCCCGACCATCCGCCCCGGGAACCCGTTCGGCGAACCCGTACTTCGCGAGTTGGCGCAGGTGGAACGAGCAGTTCGGCACGTTGTCATCGAGCCGAGCTGCCGCCTGCGTCGCGGTCATCGGCCCTTCACCGCGCAGCAGCCCGATCAGACGCATCCGCAGCGGGTGCGCGTACGCGCGCAGGGCGCGCGGGTCGTTGACCTTGATGGAACGCCGGGGCACCTCTTCAGACATACAGTAGAGAATGCTTTAGAAAGCTATCTCTAGCAACTGCCTAAGCTCTGGGTCGGGTCACCCGATCGCCCTCGCGCGGCGCTGAGCTGGGGTTATTCTGCCGATGATCCTTCGGGAAGGTCCCCAGCCCAGCCGAGCCCGACGGTGGCCCGGGAGGAAACTCGTGAGTGGCACGGACTGGAGCGAACGCCTGGACTTCGAGCCCGACGACCGCGAATGGTTGATGCTCGACCAGGTTGCCGGCGGCAAGCGGGCCGAACCCGACGACCAACTCGGCACCGAGGTCGGCGCCACCGCCGTCAGCTACCTCTGCGCAGACCCCGGCGCGCCGGTCAAGGATCGCGTGGTAATCGTCGGCGCCAAGATCCGGGGCCGGTTGGACCTCTCCAGACTCCACCTCTGCCACGGCCTGTCGTTCCGCGACTGCGAGTTTCCCGACGGTGTCGACCTGTCCGGAGCGGTCTGCGACGAGCCGATCCAGTTCCTCCGCTGCCGGATCGACGGTCTCACCGCCGACAGCATCCGTGGCTGCAAGGACATCAGCGCCCTCGAGTGCGACATCATCGGCGTGAGTTTCGCCGACGCCCACCTGGAGCACGACCTGATACTCAGCGGCAGCCGGCTGACCCACCGGCCCAGCTGCGCGGCGTTCCACGGGCCCGACATGGTCATCGAGGGCGGGCTCTTTCTGAACGGTACGACGGTCACCGGCGGCGTCACCCTGGACTCCAGCTACATCGCGGCTGATCTGGACTGCCGGGGCGGGCAGTTCAGCAACGCTCCGGCACCGGCCATCGACGCGACCTGGGTGACGGTCGGCCGGGAACTGCGCTGCGACGAAGGGTTCCGCGCCGACGGGGAGGTCCGGCTCTGCTGGGCGCAGGCGGAACTGGTCTCGTTCCGCAACGCCACCCTGCACAACCCGAACGGGCTGGCGCTGCACGCCGATTCGCTGCGCGTCACCATCGGCTGCTACCTCGATCGAGATTTCCAGGCCACCGGCCCCGTACGCCTGTCCGGTGCGCAGATCGACGGTGAGTTGAGCTGCACCGGCGGGTCGTTCGACGGCCGGGCCGGCGCGGCGATCGAGGCGGAGCGGCTGGCCGCCAGGGACGCGTACCTCGATCGGGGCTTCACGGCCCACGGCGCGGTACGCCTGGTCGGCGCGCTGCTGGCGCGTCAACTCACCTGCACCGGCGGACACTTCGAGAATCAGGCCGACACCGCCCTGGACGCCACCGGGCTGATCTGCCAGGGCAGCGTCTACCTCAACTGGGATCCCAGACTCGAAGCGGGCTTCACCGCCCACGGTCAGGTCCGGTTCTCCGGCGCCAGTGTCACCGAGGCGGTCGTCTGCTCGGGCGGACTCTTCGAGTGCGACAACGGCGTCGCGCTGGACGCGGACGGCTTGACCACAGCTGGGGACGTCATGCTCGACGCCGGCTGCCGGGCGATCGGTGGAGTCCGGCTCGCCCGAGCCACTGTCGGCCGGCAACTCGACTGCCGACGGAGCACCTTCCGGGCAGGGGGACCCATCGCTCTCGACCTGACCGGCCTGGTCGGGCACGGTGACGTGCTGCTCACCGACGACTTCCGGGCAATCGGCGAAGTATCGCTCCGGGACGCGGACATCGCTCGGAACGTGGACCTGGGTGGGGGGCATTTCAGCGAGGTCGGAAGAATGTCGATCAACGCCTTCGGGCTGCGAGCCGGCGGGTCGCTCGTCCTGCCGACCGAGAAGCCGCTCCAGCTCGTCGACCTGCGGTACGCGAGCGTGCGGCGACTCCACGACAGTACGACGAGCTACCCGGAAGACCTCGTCGAACTCGAAGGTCTCACCTACCAGAGCATCGAGAACGACCCGCCGTACGAAGAGCGCATCAAGATACTCAGCCGAATGCGCACCTACTCGCGCCAGCCCTATCTGCAACTCAGCAAGATCTACCGGGAAGCCGGCCAGGAGATCGCAGAACGTGAGGTGGCGGTCGCCGGCCTGAAGCAGCTCCGCAAGAAGGACAAACTTCCGCGCCACTCGAAGCTGTGGAACATCTTCATGTGGTTGACCGTCAGGTACGGCTACCGGCTTTACCAGCCATTCCTGATCGCGCTCCCGTTCGTCCTGCTCAACATGATCTTCTACCACTCAGCCGAGCATCACAACCTCATGGAGCCGGTGGGCGCGCGGACCGCCGAAAGGCCGCACACCGACACCACACACTGCCCCGAGAACTACCCCTGCTTCAATCCGGTCGCCTACTCGGTCCAGTTGCTGGTCCCCGGCGTGAACCTGTATCAGATCGACAAGTGGGTACCCGATGCCAGCAAAGCCTGGGGCACTCCGCTGCTCTTCTGGACCTGGGCCATGATTCTGGCCGGCTGGGTGCTCGGCTTCTCGTTCGCCGCCGCGATCAACCAGGCAATCCGCAAGGAATAGCCACTGCACCTCGAGATAGAAACACCTCCCGGATGACAGTGTCCGGGAGGTGTCCTGCATCCAGGCTGCGGAACGTCAGCCGACGGCGGCCATCACCTCGTCGGAGACGTCGAAGTTGGCGTAGACGTTCTGCACGTCGTCGCTGTCCTCCAGAACGTCGATCAGCTTGAAGATCTTGCGCGCGCCCTCTTCGTCAAGCGGCACGGTGACGCTGGGGATGAGCGAGGACTCGGCCGACTCGTACTCGATGCCGGCGTCCTGCAACGCGGTGCGTACGGTCAGCAGGTCGCCCGGCTCGGAGACCACCTCGAACGCCTCGCCCAGGTCGTTGACCTCCTCGGCGCCCGCGTCCAGCACCGCAAGCATCACGTCGTCCTCGGTGGTGCCCGCCTTCGGCACGATCACCACGCCCTTGCGGGAGAACATGTACGACACCGAGCCGGCGTCGGCGAAGGAGCCGCCGTTGCGGGTCAGCGCGGTGCGTACCTCGGTGGCGGCGCGGTTGCGGTTGTCGGTCAGGCACTCGATCAGCAGCGCGACGCCGTTCGGGCCGTACCCCTCATACATGATCGTCTGGTAGTCGGCGCCGCCGGCTTCCAGGCCGGAGCCGCGCTTGACCGCGCGGTCGATGTTGTCGTTGGGAACCGAGTTCTTCTTGGCCTTCTGGATCGCGTCGTAGAGCGTCGGGTTGCCGGCGGGGTCGCCGCCTCCGGTCCGCGCCGCGACCTCGACGTTCTTGATCAGCTTGGCGAACATCTTGCCGCGCTTGGCGTCGATGACCGCCTTCTTGTGCTTGGTCGTCGCCCACTTTGAGTGGCCGGACATCTGTTACCTCCGTTGCTACCCGCCGGCTGCATCGACCGCACCGCGCACGCCCCCGCTCCCCACCGGCGCACACGGTGGTGCCGGTCAGCTCTGGTGAGAAGCCGTGACGGCCAGATGGCCCTGCCGAATCTCGACAATCCTACCGACGTACGACGGGCGGCCGTCACCCGCCGCACGCCGGCAGTCCTGTGGATCACCGCAGACAGGCGCATAGCGGACGCAGGCTACTCCCCCATGCCGTACGACTCCAGCAGGTCGGCCTCCGACATCTCGAACCGCTCGCAGCGCTCCTCCAGCCCGGCCCGGTATCGGCCGAACGCCGCCAGTGACGGCAGCGGATCGGGCAGGTGCGGGCCGGTCACCACGTCGACGAAGGTGTGCCCGTCATCGAGCCGCAGGGTGAGCTGGCGCAGTCCGGGCGGCCGGGTCCGGGCCAGTTCCTCGTGGACCGCGTCGAGCAGGGTCAGGTGCTCGGCGAGGCGGTCCGGACGGACCCGGTACGTGATCAGCATCGTCGTCATGATCATGCCACCGTCACGACGTCGCGGGCCGCCTCGAGCAGGTCGGTGAGCATCGCCTGCACCGCCGCCGCCCGACCCTCGCCGGGCGCGATCCGTCCCCCCGCCGTCGGGTCGGACGTATCCTCGCCGGACCAGTCGAAGTCGGTGAAGAGCTCCAGCTCGACGTGCTCGCGTACCACCTCCATCCCCACTTCGGTGAGGATGTCCCGCAGGTGACCGGCCGCCCGGCCACCGCCGCGTACACCGTAGCTGAGCATCCCGGCGGGCTTGCCGCGCCACTCGGCGTCCAGATAGTCAATGCCGTTCTTGAGAATGGCGGGGATCGAGTGGTTGTACTCCGGGGCGACGAAGACGAAGGCGTCACACCCCGCCACCACCGCCGACCAGCGGCGGGTGTGTTCGTGCCGGTAGTCGCCGAACCGGGCCGGTACCGGTTCGTCCAGCAGCGGCAGAGGGCTCTCCGCCAAGTCGATGGTCCTGATCGTCGCCGCGCCGGCCCGTACCGCCGGGTGCTCGGCCGCCACCTCGGTCACCCAGCCGGCCACCGTCGGCCCCCGTCGGCCCGGACGGCTGCTGCCCACGATCACGCCGATGACGAAAGGTTGTTGCTCTCTCATGACTCCACCTCACCGGCGGACCGGCCGCCCGGGGAGACCGGCGGGAGGGTAGCCCTGGCGGGGTCACCCTTGCCGGCACTACGCGCGGCAGACTGGGGGCGTGATGGACGGAGAGTTGGGCGCGTTCCTGCGCAGCCGGCGGGAGGCCCTACGCCCCGAGCAGGTGGGACTCCCCGCCGGCCCCCGACGTCGTACCCCGGGGCTGCGCCGGGCGGAGGTCGCCACGCTGGCGCAGGTGAGCGTGGAGTATCTGACCCGACTCGAACAGGGCCGCGACAACCGCCCCTCACCGGAGATCCTCGCCGCGCTGGCCAATGCGCTGCGCCTCGATCCGGCCGACCGGCGGCACCTGCAACAACTGGCGTCGGTCGACCACCGCCGGCAGTTGTGCACGGGGCAGCGTCCGGCGGTCTCGCGTACCGTCCGCCCTGAGGTTCGAGGGCTGCTGGACGCGCTGCGGGACCGACCCGCGTACCTGCTCAACCGGGTCGGCGATGTGCTGGCCTGGAACGATCCGTTCGACCGGCTGGCCCGCCCACTCGGGCTGTTCGACGGCGACCGGCCCAACCTGGTGTGGTTCGTCTTCACCGACGAACGCGCCCGGGTGCACTTTCCCGACTGGGCGGAGCTGGCCGACCAGCAGGTCGCCGAGCTGCACCGGCTGCGCCAGGGCGACCCCGCCACGGATGCCTTCGCCGAACGGCTCGGCAGCATCGTGGGGGCACCGTTCACCTCGCGGTGGCGACGCCGTCCGGTCGCCGCCCGGTCCAGCGCCGTGCGCCGGTTACGGCATCCGGAGGTCGGCCCGCTGCGCCTGGCGTACGAGACCCTGGAACTCCCCGACGACCAGCAGCGCCTCGTCGTCCACCTCCCCGCCGACCCCGCCACCGCAACCGCCCTCACCCGCCTCCTCCTAACCCACTCCTCCTACCCCCACCCCCACCCCTCCCCCCACCCCTCCCCTCACCCCTCCTCTCCCATCCCCCGCACCCTCCGCCCGGTCGCCAGCTGACTCGTTGATCATGAAGTTATTGCCATTCGTCCCGGCGTGTCGGGACAACAACTTCATGGTCAACGGCGCTGGGGGCGGCCGGAGGGTGGGGTGGCCGGAGGGTGGGGCGGTTAGGTGGGGGTGGTGCGGACGAGGTGGGTGAAGTAGCGGTGCAGGCGGAGGTCGTGGGTGAGTTCGGGGTGGAAGGAGGTGGCCAGCAGGTTGCCCTGGCGTACGGCGACGATCCGGCCGGCGGACGGACCCTCGGTGACCGTGCCGAGCACCTCGACGCCCGCGCCGACCCGTTCAACCCAGGGCGCGCGGATGAAGACCGCGTGCAGCGGCCCGCCGTCGATCCCGGTGATCTCCACCGGCGCCTCGAACGAGTCGACCTGCCGGCCGAACGCGTTGCGCCGTACCGTCATCTCGATGCCGTCGAAGCCGCGCTGGTCCGGCCGCCCGTCAAGCACCTCGGTGGCCAGCATGATCATGCCGGCGCAGGAGCCGTAGACCGGCAGGCCGGCGGCGATCCGCTTGTCGATCGGTTCACGCAGCTCGAAGAGGTCGACCAGTTTGCTGATCGTGGTGGACTCCCCGCCCGGGATGACCAGGCCGTCGACCGCGTCCAGCTCCGCCGGGCGGCGGACCGGGCGGGCCTGCGCGCCCGCGCCGGTCAGGGCGGTGAGATGTTCGCGTACGTCTCCCTGGAGGGCGAGCACGCCAATCACGGGTGTTGTCACGTGCCTTCCTTCCCGAGCGCCACCGCTCAGACCTCGGCGTGTTAAGAAGGGGCCCTTCCTCTACCGGAGGCGTTAACAAGGGGCCCTTCCTTGCAAGTCACCAGCCGCGGTCGGCGAGGCGGTGCGGGACGGGGATGTCGTCGACGTTGATGCCGACCATCGCCTCGCCGAGGCCCCGGGAGACCTTGGCCAGCACGTCCGGGTCGTCGTGGAAGGTGGTCGCCTTGACGATGGCGGCGGCCCGCTGGGCCGGGTTGCCGGACTTGAAGATGCCGGAGCCGACGAAGACGCCTTCCGCGCCGAGCTGCATCATCATCGCCGCGTCGGCGGGGGTGGCGATGCCACCGGCGGTGAAGAGCACCACGGGCAGCTTGCCGGTCTCGGCGATTTCCTTGACCAGCTCGTACGGCGCCTGAAGCTCCTTCGCCGCGACGAACAGCTCGTCGGTCGGCAGCGAGGACAACCGGCGGATCTCCTGGCGGATCTTCCGCATGTGGGTGGTGGCGTTGGAGACGTCGCCGGTGCCGGCCTCGCCCTTGGAGCGGATCATGGCGGCGCCCTCGGTGATCCGGCGCAGCGCCTCGCCCAGGTTGGTCGCACCGCAGACGAACGGGACGGTGAACGCCCACTTGTCGATGTGGTTGGCGTAGTCGGCCGGGGTGAGCACCTCGGACTCGTCGACGTAGTCGACGCCGAGCGACTGGAGGATCTGCGCCTCGACGAAGTGGCCGATGCGGGCCTTGGCCATCACCGGGATCGAGACGGCGTTGATGATGCCGTCGATCATGTCGGGGTCGCTCATCCGGGACACCCCGCCCTGGGCGCGGATGTCTGCGGGCACCCGCTCCAGCGCCATCACCGCGACCGCGCCGGCGTCCTCGGCGATCCTGGCCTGCTCCGCGGTGACCACGTCCATGATCACACCGCCCTTGAGCATCTCGGCCATGCCGCGCTTCACGCGGGCGGTGCCGACGACGGGGGTGGCGTCGGGGTTCGGGGAAGTCGTCTCGGACACGGGTTCATCGCTCCTCGGGCAGCTCGGGGCGGGACGGCGAAATGCTACGTCCGGCCGGCGGGCGTTCCGACAGCCAATCGAACCCGTGGTGGCCTGCTCTGTGGCCGCCGTCACCGCAGCGGGCGCGGCGGCGGGGACCATGCCGGGATCGGGCTGTCGCCGGGACGGCGGGGATCATGCCGGCAGCGCGGCGTCGGGGATCATGCCGGCAGCGGGACGGCGGAGATCATCTGGTGGTGACGTCGACGGGCGGCACGGCGAGGGTCGGGTCGTCGATGTCGAAGTAGCGCGGCCAGGAGTGCCGCCGCCCCATCCGCAGCAGGCGGACCAGCGGCCGGCCGCGCGCCGTACGCGCGTCCCGGACCAGGTCGGTGTGCACCTGCCGGGCCAGGGCGAGCCGCCGGCTGGCGGCGATCACCGCCTCGCAGTCCGGGTCGGTGGGGTCCAGCTCGACCGCCCGCAGCTGGCGGGTCAGGTCGTTCTCGGCCGCCTCCCGCTCCTCCGGCTGTGCGTCGAGGGCGATCCGCGCGGCCGCGTACAGCTCGACGCCGTAGCGGCGCTCGGCCAGCACCGCCGCCGCGGCGGCCCGGCGCAGCAGGTGGGCGTCCAGGGCGCGGGCGGCGAGCTGCGCACGGGACTGGAGCCGCTCGACCCGGCCGGCGGTCCAGATCAGGTACGCCGCCACCAGGGCGACGACCACCGTCGTGCCCACCACCCACCACATGCCCGGCATCGTAGTGCTGCTCACGTTCCTCCCGGTCAGTCCGGCCCCACCCACTCCTGGTCGATCACCCGCCCATCGGTCGCCTCGATCGCCGCTGCGTATACCTCCAGAACCCGGCGGGCAACCACGGGCCAGTCGAAATTCGCCACCACCTGGTTACCGCAGGTGGTCAACTCGGCCCGTTGGTCCGGATCGTCAAGCAGTTCGGCGATCGTCCGCCGGAGCGCCACCGCGTCACCTGTGGGAAACAACCGCCCGGCCCGGCCACCGTCGAGCACCCGGCGGAAGGCGTCGAGATCGCTGGCGACGACTGTGGTGCCGGCGGCCAGCGCCTCGGTGAGAATCATGCCGAACGACTCGCCGCCGGTGTTCGGCGCCACGTACAGGTGCACGCTGCGCAGCATGCGCGCCTTCTCCTGCTCGGGTACCAGACCGAGAAAAGTCACCCGATCCCGCAGATCGGGCGGAAACTGGTCGAACAGGTCGTCCGGGTCGCCGGGGCCCGCCACCAGCAGGCGCAGCCCGGCGCGCTGCCGGGCCAGCTCCACGAAGGCGTCGCGCAGGATCGGGAAACCCTTGCGGGGCTCGGTGAACCGGCCCAGGAAACCGAGGGTGCCGCCGCTGCCCGCCGGCGCCTCCCCCGGCCAGCCGGGCAGCGGCTCGACACCGGCGAACTTGGCCACCGCGACCCCGTTGGGAATCTCCACCGCGCCGCCGTCCAGGTGCTCGACCTGCACCTTGCGGGCCAGCGCACTGACCGCGATCCGGGCGGTGATCCGCTCCAGCACGATCTGGAGTACGCCCTGGGCGGCGGCGAGTACCCGGGACCGGGTCATCGCGGTGTGAAAGGTGGCGACCACCGGGCCCCGGGCGGAGAGCACGGCGAGCATGGAGAGGCTCAGCGCCAGCGGCTCGTGCACGTGCAGCACGTCGAAGTCGCCCCGGATGATCCACCGGCGGACCCGGGCGGTGGAGACCGGACCGAAGGCGATCCGGGCCACCGAGCCGTTGTACGGCAGCGGCACCGCCCGCCCGGCCGGCACCACGTACGGCGGCAGCGGCGAGTCCTCGTCCGCCGGGGCGAGCACGCTCACCTCGTGCCCGAGCCCGATCAACGCCTCGGCGAGGTCCATGACGTGGTTCTGTACCCCGCCCGGGACGTCGAAGGAGTACGGGCAGACGATGCCGATCCGCATTGCGCCCGTCCCCCTCAGTCCAGCCACATCCGCTGCAACATGTGCCAGTCTTGCGGATGCCGGGCGATGCCCGCCGCGAGACCGTCGGCGATCCGCTGGGTCAGCGACCGCACCCGTACGTCAAGCGTGCCCTCCTGCGGCCCCGGCACCGGCAGCGGGCCCTCGATCGAGGCGCACGCCGCGTCCGGTTCGTACCACATCGAGGCGACGTAGAGCGGCGCGCCGGTGCGCAGGGCGAGCAGGGCCGGGCCGGCCGGCATCCGGGTCCGGCCGTCGAAGAACTTCACCTCCACCCCGCGGGCGGAGAGGTCCCGGTCGGCGAGCAGCGGCACCACCGCCCCGTCGGTCACCCGCTCGGTGAGCACGTCGAGCGGGGGCCGGACGCCTCCGGTGGCGGGCAGGATCTCCATCCCCAGCCGCTCCCGGAACGCCACGAACCGCTCGTAGACGCCCTCCGGCTTGAGCCGTTCCATGACGGTGGACAGCGGCCACTCGTTGGCCACCACCCACGCGCCGGCCAGGTCCCAGTTGCCGGCGTGCGGCAACGCCACCACCGCGCCCCGGCCGGCCGCCACGTCGGCGGCGAGCAGTTCGGCGCCGTCCAGCCGGAACCCGGCGAGGATCTGCTTTCGGCTCAGCGACGGCAGCCGGAACGCCTCCATCCAGTACCGGGCGTACGAACGCATGCCTCGCCGGACCAGTTCGTCGAGTTCGGCCTCGGGCAGTTCCGGGCCGACCACCCGGCGCAGGTTGGCGCGCAGCCGCTTGACGCCGGCACCACGCCGGCGGTGGGCCCGGTCCGCCACGGCGTTGAAGCCAGCGGCGGCGACCGGCCGGGGCAGTGCGCGGACCAGCCGCCAGCCGGCGGCGAAGCCGAGTTCGGTGAGGTTCACGCGCAGCTGCCGCTCATCGCTGACCGCCCGGCACGTCGACTTGCCGGGCCTGCTGGTGGACGTGCCGCATCCGCTGCCCCACGGTGAACAGCGACACCGCCGCCAACAGCCAGAGCGCGACCGGCAGCGCCGCTTCGACGCCGAGGCCGGTGAGCAGGCCACCGACGCCGACGATCAGCAGCCGTTCGGTACGTTCGGCGACGCCGACGTTGGCGCTCATGCCGAGCCCCTCGGCGCGGGCCTTGACGTACGAGACCAGTCCGCCCGCGGCCAGGCAGATCAGCGCGGCGGCCATTCCGGGCCGGTCGCCCTCGCTGGCCAGATAGAAGGCGACCGCGCCGAACACCGCGCTGTCGGCGACCCGGTCCATGCTGGAGTCGAGGAAGGCACCGAACCGGGTGGAGCCGCCGCTCATCCGGGCCATCGTGCCGTCGAGCAGGTCGGTCAGCGCGAAGACCGTCACGATCAGCGCTCCGGCGACCAGGTGACCGCGGGCGCCGAAACCGAGCGCACCGACGAGCACCCCGAGGGTGCCGGTCACGGTGACCGCGTTGGGGGACACGCCCGCGCGCAGCAGGCGGCGGGCAATCGGCTCCACGACGCGGGTCATCCCCGCGCGGGCCGACACTTGGAAGATCTTCGCCATGGCGGTCCCACGATAACGGTCGGCCGCTGACCGGCGACAGCACCGTCCGAACACGGAGGGTTGTGCCGGCCCCGCATCGGGTGTGAGATCGAGCCGGGAGGGTGACCCGGCTCACCCGAACGCCCGTTGATCGCTCGGCTCCAAGCGCTCCACCGGAGGATATCGCCGCAGTATTCCGCCCGGGCCGCATCCCCGTCGCGCGCGGCGGTCGCCACCCACCACCACCGGCTGAGGGAGGTGCGCCCGATGGCGCAGAGGAATCAGGACAAGGGGGTCACCGACGTACCGACGGTGACCGACCCCGCGAAGATCCGCAACGTGGTGCTCGTCGGGCACTCGGGAGCGGGTAAGACCAGCCTGGTCGAGGCCCTGCTCGCGGCGACCGGCACGATCGCCCGGGCCGGCTCGATCGCCGACGGCAACACCGTCTGCGACCACGACCCGGCGGCCGTACGCCAACAGCGGTCGGTCTCGCTGGCCTGCGCTCCGTTGTGGCACGACGGATTCAAGGTCAACCTGCTGGACACGCCCGGCTACGCCGATTTCGTCGGCGAGTTGCGGGCCGGCCTGCGCGCGGCGGACGCCGCGTTGTTCGTGGTCTCCGCCGTCGACGGGATGGACGCGGCCACCGCCGCGCTCTGGGAGGAGTGCGCCGCGGTCGACATGCCCCGGGCGGTCGCCGTCGCCCGGCTGGACCACCCGCGCGCCGACTTCGACGAGGCGGTGGCGCTCTGCCAGCGGGTCTTCGGTGACAACGTGCTCCCGCTCTACCTGCCCATGCTCGGCGACGACGGCATCTCCACCGTCGGCCTGCTCGGACTGATCACCCGGCGGGTCTTCGACTACACCGACGGCCTGCCGCCGCAGGTACGCGAGCCCGATCCGGAGCACCTGCCGGCGATCGTGGAGTCCCGCAACGAGCTGATCGAGGGGATCATCGCGGAGAGCGAGGACGAGACCCTGATGGACCGGTACCTCGGTGGCGAGGAGATCGGCACCGAGCTGCTCATCGAGGACCTGGAGAAGGCGGTGGCCCGGGGCCACTTCTACCCGGTGGTGCCGGTCTGCGCGGCGACCGGGGTCGGGTTGGACGCGCTGTTGGAGGTGCTCACCGCCGGCTTCCCGTCGCCGCCGGAGCACGCGCTGCCCGCGGTCACCGGGATCGACGGCACGCCCCGCCCACCGCTCACCTGCGACCCGGACGGTCCGCTGGTCGCCGAGGTGGTCAAGACCACCATCGACCGGCACGTCGGGCGGGTCTGCGTGGTCCGCGTCTTCTCCGGTACGCTGCGCCCCGAGCAGACGGTGCACATCTGCGGACACGGCCTGGCCGACCGGGGCCACCCCGACCACGACGCCGACGAGCGGATCGCCCATCTCTACAGCCCGCTGGGGGCCACCCTGCGCGAGGTGGGCGTCGCCGTGGCCGGTGACATCTGCGCGATCACCAAGTCCGGCAGCGCGGAGACCGGCGACACCATCTCCGCCAAGGACGACCCGCTGCTGGTCGCCCCGTGGGAGATGCCGGAGCCACTGCTACCGGTGGCGATCGTGGCGAAGTCCCGCTCGGACGAGGACGCCCTGGCCCGCAACCTGGCCCGGCTGGTGGCCGGTGACCCGACGATGCGGCTGGAGCGCAACCCGGAGACCCACCAGTTGGTGCTCTGGTGCATGGGCGAGGCGCACGCCGACGTGGTCCTCGACCGGCTGCGCGCCGGGGGCGTGGAGCTGGACACCGAGCCGGTGCAGGTGGCGCTCCGGGAGACCCTGACCGCCCCGGCGCGGGGTCACGGCCGGCACGTCAAGCAGTCCGGCGGGCACGGCCAGTACGCCGTCTGCGACATCGAGGTGGAGCCGCTGCCGCGCGGCGCCGGCTTCGAGTTCGTCGACCGGGTCGTCGGCGGTGCGGTGCCGCACAACTACATCCCCTCCGTCGAGAAGGGGGTACGCGCCCAGATGGAGCGCGGCCTGGTCGCCGGCCACCCGGTGGTGGACCTGCGGGTGACCCTGGTCGACGGCAAGGCGCACAGCGTGGACTCCTCCGACGCGGCGTTCCAGACCGCGGGGGCGCTGGCCCTGCGCGACGCCGCCGAGCGGGGCCAGCCGACGCTGCTGGAGCCGATCGACGAGGTGACCGTCCGGGTGCCCGACGGCAACGTGGGCGCGGTGATGGGCGACCTGTCCGGCCGCCGGGGCCGGGTGCTCGGCACCGAACCGGACCCGGACGCCGAGGGCCGCACGTTGGTCCGCGCCGAGGTGCCCGCCCTGGAACTGCTGCGCTACGCCGTCGAGCTGCGCGCAATAACCGCTGGCGCCGCCACCTTCCGCCGCCACTACATCCGCCACGACCCCCTCCCCACCCACCTCGCCACCGCCCACCACCACGGTTGATCATGAGGTTAGCGGCAGTTTGAAGATCAACAGCTGCCGCTAACCTCATGATCGCCGGGGTGGGGCAGGGGTGGGGATTAGGGGCGGGCGGTGGGGAGCATGGGGCTGGGCCAGTAGGGGCGGTCGACCTCGCGGAGCGCGGCGGCCCGCAGGGCGGCGAGCTGCCGTTCCACCTCGGCGAAGTGGTCGGGGCGCAGCGGACCGAGGGCCAGCGCGGCGGCGTTCTCCGCCACCTGCTCGACGGTGCGGCAGCCGGGGATCGGGATCGCGCGCGGGCTGCGGGCCCAGATCCAGCCCAGTGCCCCCTGAGCCAGGGTGCGCCCGTCAGCGGTCAGCGCCGCCCGCACGGCCTGCACCCGGCGCAGCCACTCCGGGGCGGGCCGGCCGCCGCGGAACCACTCCAGCCAGCCAGAGGTCATGCCCCGCACGTCGTCGTAGGGCAGGGTCGAGGCGGCGTGGTACTTCCCGGTGAGCAGACCCATGCCGAGCGGACCGCAGCTGATGCTGGCCAGGTCGTACTTCTCGCAGAGGTCGAGCAGGTCGGGGGCGTCGCGCAGCACCGAGAGGCTGTGCTGCACGGCGGCGGCGTGCGGGGCGTCCTGGCCGAAGGCGGTGGCCCGGTCGGCCCGGTCGGTGCTCCAGCCGTACGCCCGGATCAGGCCGTCGGTCACCAGTTCCTCAAGCGCGCCGACGAGCGCCTGCGCCCGGTGCACCGGCAGGTCGGCCAGGTGCAGCTGGTAGAGGTCGATCCGGTCGGTGCCCAGCCGGCGCAGCGAGTCCCGCACCGCCCGGTGCAGGTACGCCGGTGAGGGGTCCGCCCCGGTGGCCTGCCGGGTCCGCTCGTCGAACGTGTAGCCCCACTTGGTGGCGATGACCGCCTCGTCACGCCTGCCCGCCAGCGCCCGCCCGAGCACGCGTTCGCCGTGCCCGGCGCCGTACGTGTCAGCGGTGTCGAACAGGGTGACGCCGAGGTCGAGCGCTCGGCGGACCGTACGGATGGATTCCTCGTCGTCGACCGCACCCCAGCCCAGCGGGGTGTGTCCCTCGGCCCAGGGGCCGGCTATCGCCCAGCAGCCCATGCCGAGGGCACTCACCTCGATGCCGCTGCGGCCCAGGGTCCGCGTCGACTGCACCATCGGCGCATCGTGCCATCCTGCGAGCGGAATTTGGCAGAGGTCCATCACGATCATCCGTACGGGTCGCCCGGTCCCACGGATCACCCCGAACCGGCCCCGGTTTCGCCGCCGTACCGGCCCTGGCCACGCCGCCGCAGCTCACGGCCGTGAACGTCGGGCCGCCGTACGCCACCGCCGCTGACGGAGCGTATCCCGCAGCGTCACCGTCACCATCACCGCCGCCGTGCGCGGTCGCGCGGTCCCGGCGGCCCGACGGTCAGCCGGGCCAGGCGCGGACGAGAAGGTCGCGGGTGTCGCCGAGGAGTTGCGGCAGGACCTTGGTGCGCCCGATCACGGGCATGAAGTTGGCGTCGCCGCCCCATCGGGGCACCACGTGCTGATGCAGGTGGGCGGCGATGCCGGCACCGGCCACCCCGCCCTGGTTCATGCCCAGGTTGAAGCCGTGCGCGCTGCTGACCTTGCGGATCACCCGCATGGCGGTCTGGGTGAACGACGCCAGCTCGGCCGTCTCGGGCCCGTCCAGGTCGGTGTAGTCGGCCACGTGCCGGTAGGGACAGACCAGCAGGTGCCCCGGGTTGTACGGGTAGAGGTTGAGCACCACGAAGACGTGCTCGCCCCGCGCGACCACCAGACTCTCCTCCGGCGGCCGGCGCGGGGCCAGGCAGAACGGGCAGCCGGCCGGCTTGTCGTAGCCGCCCTCGGGCCGGTCGGCACCGGAGATGTAGGTCATCCGGTGGGGCGTCCAGAGCCGGTCCAGCCCGTCGGCCATGTCCCTGTCGATGTGCTCCTCCGCCCCAGTCACACCGGCGATCCTACGGCCCTCACATCTCGGCGGAGGGGCCGGAGTTGGTGCGGGAGCGGACCACGTCGAGGACGTGGGTGACCGCGTCGGCGAGCGGTACGCCGTTGCGCTGGGAACCGTCGCGGTAGCGGAACGAGACCGTGCCGGCGGCCACGTCGTCGTCACCGGCGATCACCATGAACGGGATCTTCTGCTGCTGCGCGGTGCGGATCTTCTTCTGCATCCGGTCGTCACCGGCGTCGACCTGGGCACGGATGCCCTCGGCCCGCAGCGCGGCCACGAAACCGTGCAGGTAGTCGACGTGCTCGTCGCGGATCGGGATGCCGACCACCTGCACCGGGGCCAACCAGGCCGGGAACGCGCCCGCGTAGTGCTCGATGAGCACGCCGAAGAAGCGCTCGATGGAACCGAAGAGCGCCCGGTGGATCATGACCGGCCGCTGCCGGGTGCCGTCGGCCGCCTGGTACTCCAGGCCGAACCGCTCCGGCAGGTTGAAGTCGACCTGGATGGTGGACATCTGCCAGGTACGCCCGATGGCGTCCTTGGCCTGCACGGAGATCTTCGGGCCGTAGAAGGCCGCGCCGCCCGGGTCGGGCACCAGGTCCAGGCCGGACTCCTCGGCGGCCGAGCGCAGCGCCTCGGTGGCCCGCTCCCAGTTCTCGTCGGTGCCCACCGACTTCTCCGGGTTGCGGGTGGACAGCTCCAGGTAGAAGTCGTCCAGCCCGTAGTCGCGCAGCAGTTCGAGCACGAAGGCGAGCAGCGACTTCAGCTCCCCCGCCATCTGCTCCTCGGTGCAGAAGATGTGCGCGTCGTCCTGGGTCATGCCGCGCACCCGGGTCAGCCCGTGCACCACACCGGACTTCTCGTACCGGTAGACGGTGCCGAACTCGAACATCCGCAGCGGCAGCTCCCGGTAGGAACGACCGCGGGAGCGGAAGATCAGGTCGTGCATCGGGCAGTTCATCGGCTTGAGGTAGTAGTTCGCGCCCTCCACCTCCATGGGCGGGAACATCCCGTCGGCGTACCAGTCGAGGTGCCCGGAGACCTCGTACAGGTGGCCCTTGGTGATGTGCGGGGTGTTTACGAAGTCGTACCCGGCCTGCTCGTGCTTGATCCGCGAGTAGTTCTCCATCTCGCGGCGGATGATGCCGCCCTTGGGGTGGAAGACCGCGAGGCCGGAGCCCAACTCGTCGGGGAAGCTGAACAGGTCGAGGTCCGCGCCGAGCTTGCGGTGGTCGCGCCGGGCGGCCTCCTCCAGCAGCTTCAGGTACGCCTTGAGCGCGTCCCGGGTCGGCCAGGCGGTGCCGTAGACCCGTTGCAGCTGCGGGTTCTTCTCCGACCCCCGCCAGTACGCGGCGGCCGAACGCATCAGCTTGAACGCGCCGATCAGCCGGGTGTTCGGCAGGTGCGGGCCGCGGCACAGGTCCGACCAGCAGACCTTGTCCTCGTCGGCGGCGAGGTTGTCGTAGATGGTCAGCTCGCCGCCGCCGACCTCCATCACCTCGGAGGAATCCAGCCCTTCGCCCTTGACCTCGATGAGTTCCAGCTTGAACGGCTCGGCGGCCAGCTCGGCCTTGGCCTCGTCCAGGCTGTCGAAGCGACGCCGCCGGAACCGCTGCCCGGACTTGACGATCTCCTGCATCCGCTTCTCGAGCTTGGCCAGGTCGTCGGGCTGGAACGGCTTCTCCACCGAGAAGTCGTAGTAGAAGCCGTTCTCGATCGGCGGGCCGATGCCGAGCTTCGCCTCGGGGAAGACGTCCTGCACGGCCTGGGCGAGCACGTGCGCCGTCGAGTGGCGCAGCACGTTGAGCCCGTCCGGCGAGTCCAGCGCGACCGGCTCGACGACGGTCTCCTCGGCCGGGCGCCAGTCCAGGTCGCGCAGCATGCCCTGCGGGTCGCGGACCACCACGATCGCCTTGGGGCCCGAGTTGGGCAGCCCGGCCGCGGCCACCGCGTCGGCCGCCGTCGTCCCGGCGGCAACGACGACGGGGTCGGCCACGGCGGGGGTACGGGGTGCGGACACGGGTGACTCCTCTGGGCAGATGTGACGGTAGGTGCCGAGGTCGGCTCTCCTGCGATGCTATCGGTCGCCGATCGAGGGCCGCCGCCCGATATCGGCCGCACGAGATCGGGCCGGCCGTTGAACCATTTCGGCCCGGCATCCGAACTACCAGGTGTGGCCGGAGCCCGTTCCGGCTCTGCCGAGACGGATGGGGAACCCAGGATGGCGATGACGCGCGGCGGGAGCCGTCGACGCCGGGGCGCTCTGGTGGCCGCCCTGGCCACGGCCGGGGTGCTGCTCTGGCCCGCTACGGCGTGGGCGGACGGCGTGACCTTCACACCGACCGAGGCCCAGCAGGGCAACTCGGTGAAGCTCGAATTCGTGGTGCCCGACGAACGGCCCGGTGTCCGTACCGAGCGGATCGAGATCCGGATGCCGGCCGACCCCCCGGTCGCCGAGGTGTGGCCGCTGTCGGTGCCGGGCTGGGCGCCGAAGATCACCACTCGGAAGCTGGACGCGCCGGTGACGGGCATGCACGGTCCCGCCACCGATGTGGTGACCGCCACACTCACCTGGACCCGGGCCCCCGGCCCGGCGGACGCCGGTCCGGCCCGGCTGGTCTTCTCGATGGCCCCGCTGCCGCAGACCGACCGGCTGACCTTCGAGCTGACCCAGACGTACGCCGACGGATTGCAGGTGCACTGGGGCGGCGGCCCCGGTCAGCGCCCGCTGCCGGCGCTGATCCTGACCCCGGGCGACCCGGCCTATCCGGGCGGCGGCCACGGTGGGCACGGCGCTCCGGCACCGGGTGCCGGCGCGCCGGCCGAGGCTCCGCCGGCACCGGCCGCCTCCGACGGCGGCCCGAACCCCAACAGCCTGCTCGCCGCCGGACTGGTCGCCGGCCTCGGCGGCGGCGCGGTGGTGGGCTGGCTGATCAGCCGGCGGCGCCGGTCCAGCGCCGACGAGGTCGACCGCTCGGTGCTCGAAGCGCCGGTCAGCACCGACGACGCCCCGACGCCGGCTCGCCCGACCGGCGAGGTGGTCGAGGCCGCCGCGCCGCGCTGACCCGAGCCTGCCCCGCTGGGCCGACCCCGCCCCGCTGACCCGAGCCTGCCCCGCTGACCCGACCCCGCCCCGCTGGGCCGGGTCACCGCGCTGGGCCGGGGCCGGGCGGCCTCAGCCGGCCCAGTCGGGTAGCGACTCCCGGGCCGCCAACCACATTCCGGGCACCCCGCCCGGCGTGCCCACCCCGGCGTACGCGGCGACCACCCCGCCGACGATCGCGGCGGTGGTGTCCACGTCTCCGCCCGCCTCGACGCAGGCCCGCACCGCCGCCGGATAGTCGTGCAGGTGGGTAGCCGCCACCCAGCAGGTGAAGGCGACGGTGTCCTGGGCCGTGACCCGGGAGCCGTTGCCGACCGCCGCCACGATCTCCGCCAGCGGGCGACCGAGCAGGCCGGCGACCCGGCGTACGCCCCGACACACCTCGGTCGCCGGGTCCAGCGCAGCCGCCACCCCCGCGAGCAGGCGGGCCGGTGCGGGGCGGTCCCCGTCCAGGCGGGCGCGGGCCGCCAGCGCGGCGGCCACCGCCACCGCCTCCGCCCCGGCGATCCCCTCGGGGTGGGCATGGGTCACCTCGGCCGATGCCCGGGCCTGTGCGACGGCCCGGCTGGTCGAGTCGGCGAAGTACGCCCCCAACGGCGCCACCCGCATCGCCGCGCCGTTGCCGCAGGAGCCCTGCCCGTCGAAGGCGGACGCGGCGGCGACCGGCCACGGCGTGCCGGTGCGGATCAGGCGCAGGATGCGTACCGCGCCGGGGCCGTAGCCGCGGTAGGGCTCGCACCGCTCGGCGAAGGCCAGGGCGAGGGCGTCCCGGTCGATCCGGCCCGCCTCGGCCAGCGCCGCCAGCACCGAGCAGGCCATCTCGGTGTCGTCGGTCCACTGCCAGGGCGCGGGCGGTAGCCGGCCGGCGGCCAGGTCGCCCGGCCCGCGGCCGGGCACGAAGAACTGGGAGCCGAGGGCGTCGCCGACCGACAGGCCGGCGAGCGCGTCGCGGGCCAGGGCCAGCCGGGTGTCCGGATAGAGGGTGAAGGACATGGTCATGCCATCTTGTGCGGAACGTCGGGTGGGCCGCAATGACCCCGCTCGCGACGGCGAGTACCGTGCTTGGGTGGCCACCGTCCTCCTGGTCGAAGATGATCACGTCGTACGCGGCGCGATGCTTCGGTCACTCACCGACCGGGGTCATGCCGTGCACGCGGTCGGCACCGCCTTGGACGCGCTGCGCCGGGTCGCCGCGGAAACCCCCGACCTGGTCGTGCTCGACCTCGGCCTGCCGGACCTGGACGGCTCCGACGCTCTGCGGATGCTGCGCGGCATCACCGACGTACCGATCATCATCGCCACCGCCCGCGACGACGAGCAGTCCGTGGTCCGGCTGCTGCGGGCCGGTGCCGACGACTACATGGTCAAGCCGTTCACCGGCGCGCATCTGGACGCCCGGATCACCACCGTGCTGCGCCGGGTGGGCCGGGCCAGCCGGGCGGTGCAGCCGGCCGTGCACAGCGTCGGTGGGCTGCGGGTGGACATCGGCGAACGCAGCGCCCACCTCGACGGGGCGGCGCTGGCGTTGACCCGCAAGGAATTCGACCTGTTGGCGTATCTCGCCGCCCGTCCTGGCCGGGTAGTGTCCCGGCGGGAGCTCTTGGAGGAGGTATGGCGGCAGCCATCGGTCGGCGAGGACCAGACCATCGACGTTCACCTGTACTGGCTCCGCCGCAAAATGGGCGAGTCCGCGGCGAAGCCACGCTACCTGCGCACCGTGCGGGGGGTGGGCTTTCGGCTGGTGGCGCCGGACTGAGGCGGTCCCTTGCCCTGCTGACGGCGGGGGTGGGCGCGCTACTGGCGTTGACCTTCCTGGTTCCGCTCGGGCTGACCCTCGACGGCCAGACCCGCGAGGAGGCGATCGCGGACGCGGCCCGCCGCAGCGCCCTGGTCACCGGCGCGCTCGCGGTGAGTACCGACCCGGAGGTGGTCGCCCGCGCGATCGAGGCCACCGGCACCGATCCGGCGACCCGGCCGGTCGTGCACGGCCTGGCGGTGGAGGCCGCCGCCGGACGGGCCGACGCCGCGCAGTTGGAGCGGGCCCGGGCCGAGGGACGTTCCTTGGTCGTCGACGTCGACGGTGGCGCGTTGCGGCTGGATCCGGTGGTGCTCGGCGAGCAGACCGCGGTGGTCGAGGTCTTCGTCCCGGACTCCGCGCTCGGCGACGGCCGGGACAGTTGGCTGCTGCTGGCCGGGGTCGCGGTCGCCCTGGTGGGTGCGGCGGTGCTGGTGGTGGACCGGGTCGCGGCCCGGACCGTGGACGCCGCCCGGGGTCTGGTGCGGGCCGCGCTCGCGGTGGGCGATGGCGAGTTGGGCGTACGCGTCGAGCCGAGCGGCCCGCGCGAGCTGACCGAGGCCGGTCACGCCTTCAACCGGATGGCGGAACGGTTGGTCGCGGCCCGCACCGAGGAGCGGGAACTCGTGGCGGACCTGTCGCACCGGCTGCGGACCCCGCTAACCGTGCTGCGGCTGGACGCGGAGGCGTTGGAGTCCGACGACACAAGCGTGGGCGCGTTCAGCCAGGCGGAGCTGGACTACCGGCGCGGCATCAGGCGAATCCGGCAGGCGATCGTCACCCTGGAGGGTGAGATCGACACGCTGATCAAGACCACCCGCAAGGCGGTGGCCACCGAGGCGGGCCCGGCGATCTGCGACGTGAGCGAGGTGGTCCGGGAGCGGATGGTCTTCTGGGCGGCGCTTGCCGGCGACCAGAACCGCCCGCACCGGGTCAGCGGCGCCCAGCTGCGGATCCCCGTGCCGGTGCCCCGGGCCGAGTTGGCCGCCGCGCTGGACGCGGTGATCGGCAACGTCTTCCGCTACACCCCGCAGGGCACCGCGTTCGAGGTGGCGGTCTCCCGCCGCGACGGGTACGTGGCCATCCGCATCGACGACGCCGGGCCGGGCATCGCCAACCCGGACCGGGCGCTGCGCCGGGGTGCCAGCGACCAGGGCTCCACCGGGTTGGGGTTGGACATCGCCAAGCGGGTGGCGTTGCAGGCGAACGGTTCGGTAAGCATCGACCGGGCCCGGCTCGGCGGCGCCAGCGTGGTGATGCTGCTCGCCGACCCGGAGGCGACGCCGCGCCAGGTCAGTCGGTTCGGCCTGGTGGGCCGGATGGCCCGGGAGGGCCGGGAGGCGAAGAGCGCCGGGCGCCGATGGCCCCGGCAGCGGCCGTCGGACGGCTGAACCGAACCCACGCCGGCCACCGGTGCCAGGCCGGATGGCGCGGGCTTTGCCGGGCTCGACGGGGCGGGCTGTGCCGGGCTCGACGGCGCGGGCTGTGGGGTGGCACAAGTCTTCCTTAGATCCGACTTAACGCCGCCCCATCGGAGGCATCGGGCTGCCAGGATCAGTCACCGAACCCAGCAGTTCCACCGGCCCTTCGCTCCCAGCGCAATCGGCCGGTGGGGCCGTGCGCGCGGCGGGAGAAACGGTCCCCCCACACCACACCCTCCCGCCGCGCGCCACTTCGGTTCCGCCCGCCGCCACCGCCCGGCCCGCCCGGCGGGAACAGGCCCACCGCCCGCTCGCCGGGGCGCTCGACGCCTCAGCCGTGGGTGGTCAGGTAGGTGTCGATCTCCGCGCTGATCCGCCGCTTGCCGGCCTCGTCGAGGAACGAGACGCCGACCGCCGTGCGGGCCAGCTCCGCCACCTGCGCCGGGCCCGCGTCGAGCAGGCCGGCGGCCACCGCGTACTCGTCGTCGAGGGTGGTGCCGAACATCGGCGGGTCGTCCGAGTTGATGGTGACCAGCACCCCGGCCTCGACCAGGCGGGGCAGCGGGTGCTCCTCGATCGTTGGCACCGCGCGGGTCCGCACGTTTGAGGTCGGGCAGACCTCCAACGGGATCTGCCGCTCGGCGAGGTAGGCGAGCAGTTCCGGATCCTCGGCGGCGGAGATGCCATGGCCGATCCGCTCGGCGCCCAGCTCGCGCAGCGCGTCCCAGACGGTCTGCGGGCCGGTGGTCTCCCCGGCGTGTGGCACGGAGTGCAGCCCGGCCGCCCGGGCCCGGTCGAAGTACGGCTTGAACTGCGGCCTCGGCACCCCGATCTCGGGGCCACCCAGGCCGAAGCTGATCAGCCCGTCCGGGCGCTCGTCGAGGCAGATCCGCAGCGTCTCCTCGGCCGCCGGCAGGCCCGCCTCGCCCGGAATGTCGAAACACCACCGCAGCTCGATGCCGAAGTCCGCGGCGGCGCGCTTGCGGGCGTCCTCGATCGCCTCACAGAACGCCGGTGCGGGGATGCCGCGCTTGACGTGCGAGTACGGCGTGACCGTCAGCTCGGCGTAGCGGACCTGCTGGCGGGCCAGCTCCCGGGCCACCTCGTGGGTGAGGATCCAGACGTCCTCCTGGTCCCGGATGAGATCCACGACGCTGAGGTACAGCTCGATGAAGTGTGCGAAGTCGCGGAAGACGAAGTAGTCGGCCAGCAGCTGCGGGTCGGCGGGGACCGGGCTCTGCCCCTCGTGCCGGGCGGCCAACTCGGCCACGATCCGGGGCGAGGCGGAGCCGACGTGGTGCACGTGCAGCTCCACCTTGGGCAGTCCGGCGATGAAGGTACGCAGCTCGGTCACGGGGTTCTCCTGACGCAGGGTCGGTTGGCGCGGTCCGGGCGGTTCACCCGGGCCCGGCGCCGGTACGGGCAACGACGAAGATCCGGCGGAACGGGAAGTACACCCACCTGCGCCGCACCGGGTACGCCTCGGCGAGGCGTACCCCCAGGGCGGCGCGGAAGGCGGCCCAGCCGGCGGCGTCCAGCGCGGCCCGGACCGGGCGCAGCGCGGTGCCCTCCAGCCAGCTCAGTACCGGGTGATCGGCGTCGGGACGGGCCGGCAACAGGTGCACGTAGGTAGTCTCCCAGGCGTCGACGGCGCAGCCGGCATCGGCCAGTGACGCGGCGTACTCGACCGGCTCGGCCACCGGCGTGACGCGCAGCAGCCCGGTCAGCTCCGCCCGCCACTGCGGGCGCGCGGCCACCTCGCGCAGCAGGCGGTGCGAGGCCGCGTCGAAGTTGCCGGGTACCTGCACCGCAAGCCAGGCACCTGCGGGCAGCTGACCGGCCCAGCGGGTGAGCAGCTCGCGGTGACCGGGCACCCACTGCAGCGCCGCGTTGCTGACCACCACGTCGGTGCTCGCATCGGGGTGCCAGTGGCGTAGGTCGGCCAGCTCGAAGGTGACCGGGGCGGACAGCTCGGCGGCGCGCGCGATCATCTGCGCCGAGGAGTCCAGCCCGACGATCCGGCTACCGGGCCAACGCTCGGCGAGGGTGACGGTCAGGGTGCCGGGGCCGCACCCGAGGTCGACCACCGTGCGGGGACGCTCGGCGCCCACCCGGGCGAGCAGGTCATGGAAGGGTCGGGACCGCTCGTCGCCGTAGCGCAGGTACGCCGCCGGATCCCAGTTCACCCTCCCACACTAGGCTCACCCGCATGGAACAACGCAGCTTCCCCCGGCTGGGTCGGCAGGTAGGCGTGGTCGGCCTCGGCGCCTGGCAGCTCGGTGCCGACTGGGGCACGGTCACCGAGGATGACGCGATGGCGGTGCTTGACGCCGCGGTCGAGGCCGGCGTCACCTTCCTGGACACCGCGGACGTCTACGGCGACGGGCGCAGCGAGCAGCTGATCGGCCGGTTCCTCGCGGCGCATCCGGACGCCGGGTTGACGGTGGCGACCAAGATGGGCCGCCGCGTGCCGCAGACCCCCGAGGCGTACACCCTGGACAATTTCCGCCGGTGGACCGACCGGTCCCGGAGCAACCTCGGGGTGGACACCCTGGACCTGGTGCAGTTGCACTGCCCACCGACGGTGGTCTTCGCCGACGACGCGGTCTTCGACGCGCTCGACACCCTGGTCGCCGAGAAGCGGATCGCCGCGTACGGCGTCAGCGTGGAGACCTGCGACGAGGCGCTCACCGCGATCGCCCGCCCAGGGGTGGCCAGCGTCCAGATCATCCTGAACGCGTTGCGCCACAAGCCGCTGGAGCGGGTGCTGCCGGCCGCTGCCGCCGCCGGGGTCGGCATCATCGCCCGGGTACCGCTGGCCAGCGGCCTGCTCTCCGGCCGTTACGACGAGCAGACCACCTTTCCCGCCGACGACCACCGCTCGTACAACCGGCACGGCGAGGCGTTCGACGTGGGCGAGACCTTCTCCGGCGTCGACTTCACCACCGGGCTGGCCGCCGTCCGTCGGCTCGCCCCGCTGGTCGGTGGGGATCGCACGACGGCCCAGTTCGCGCTGCGCTGGGTGCTCGACCAGGCAGGGGTCACAGTGGTCATCCCCGGTGCCCGCGACGCGGCACAGGCCCGCGCCAACGCCGCCGTGGCCGACCAACCGGCACTGTCCACAGCGGAACTGGCGCAGGTCCGCGCGGTCTACGACGAGCTGGTCCGTCCGCAGGTGCACCACAGGTGGTGAACGGCGAAGCGACCGCCGACGGGACCCGGCAGAGGGAGGTCGCGATGAGTGGCTGGTTCCGCCTCACCCTCGGCCTGCTGGCCGTGGTCGTGGGCGCGCTCTTGACCGTGCAGGGCCTCGGCTACGTCGAGGGCAGCGTGCTCACCGACCAGCGGATCTGGGCGGTGGTCGGCCCGGTGCTGATGCTGGTCGGCGGGATCCTGCTCTGGCTCGGCGCCCGGGCCCGCAGCCGGCGCTGAGCGAGGCGTGGGCGCAGCATCAAGCTCGACCGCGACGAGCCCTGCAAGCCGGCGATTCCGGGGCAGGCGTTTCCCACCGGGCCCGGTGCCGCCGGGCCAGGTTCCGGCATGGAAAAAGCCCCGCATCCCGGAGGGAATGCGGGGCTTCGCTCGATCCGAGTGGTCGGATCACCCATCGCCGGCGGTCGCCGGCCGCACCGCTCAGAGGGGGCGGACCTGCTCGGCCTGCGGACCCTTCTGGCCCTGGGCGATCTCGAACTCCACCCGCTGGTTCTCCTCCAGCGTGCGGTAGCCGCTGGTCTGGATGGCCGAGAAGTGGACGAACACGTCAGCACCCCCGCCGTCGACGGTGATGAAGCCGAAGCCCTTGTCAGCGTTGAACCACTTCACGGTTCCCTGCGCCATGTGTATCTCCTTCTAAAACTGGCGGCCGAGCACGCCGTGCGGCCGGTTGGCCGTTTTCGAGCAGCGGTGCCTGAGGCGGCCCCCAGTGAAGGGAACTTCTCTCAACCCACGCCATCTCGCAACAGCGTGGAACAGCAAACCACGTACGCAAAAACTTCGCACAGCCTACCCGACGAAATTCTCCGACATGTGACCTGAAGGTTGCGTCAGGTCCGCCGGGCGGCGCTGTCCCGGTACGGCGAAAGGCCCCCTCACCAGCGAACTGGCGAGCGGGCCTGACCACGCGTTTTTCCGTTTTTGACTAGTCCGGCCAGCGGCCGGTGAGCCGGCGTACGCCGACCGCGCCGCCCCGGTCCACAGCGGCCCGGACGACGGAGAAGATGGCCCCTTGCAGGGCCGCCGCCGCGAGGATCTCGCCCCAGCGACGGTCCTCGTCGGTCGGGTTGGGGGCTTCGCCGTCGCCGGCGGTCATCTTCCACACCTGGCGGAAGATCGCGCCCGCGACCGCACCGGCGGCGAATCCGGCCAGGATGCCGACCGGCCGGTAGGCGACCTTGCCGATTCCCTTGCTCACCCACGCCTCCCTCTGATGATCAGCAATACCACCGCGGCGACCACCGCGCCGGCCGCGAGAGCCACGAACGGCGCCGGACCCGACCGCACCGCGACCTCGCCCCCGCCGGCCTGCTCGTGCCGGATCCCGGCCTGCGCGCGGACCCGGGCGACGGTCTGCGCGGCCTGCTCCCGCACCCGGTCGCGGGCCTGGTCCGCCGAGGACTTCAGTCGCTTCTTGACGTCGGCCTTGGCGGCCAACGCCTCCATGGTCTCGCCCAACTCGACCCGGGTACGCCGGATCTCCTCCCGCAGCGCCTCGGTGTCGCCGGTTCCGTTGCGTGTCATGCCCGTCCCCTGTCCTTGACCGCGGCGCTGAGCACGTCGACGTCGGCGCGCAGGCTGCGTACGGTCGCCTGTGGCACCGGCGGAACCGCCCGGTTCACCTGCCGCTTGCCGATCAGGGCGAGCACACCGGCGATCAGGAACAGGGCACCCGCCACGATCAGGGCCGCCGCCCACGCGGGCAGCACCAGGGCCAGCAGCAGGATCGCGGCGGTGATCAGCGCACCGAGACCGAAGAAGGCGAGCGCACCGCCGCCGGCGAGCAGACCGGCGCCGATACCTGCGTGTTTGCCCTTCTCGGTCAGCTCCGCGCGGGCCAGCGCGAGTTCGTCACGCACCAGGCGGGACACCTGCTCGGCCGCCCGCTGGACCAGCTCGGCGGTGGACGGTTCGCTCCCGTTCTGGGAGACGCGGACGTTCGCCACATCAGCCATGCTGTCCCCCTCTCATCGTTCCCGCGCTGTATGCCCGAAGTCGCCGCCCGCCAATCCTGTCCAGCGGAAAGGAGCAGAAGCGTCGTCGCAGCAGGTCCCCACCAAACGGCCCGTCAAACGTCCTGGACCGTCGCCGTTCGGGCGCAATGGCGGTAATCCGGCGAACCGGATAGCGTCCGCCCGGCGGACCGATGCGCCGACGACGGCGCGGACCGAAACAGCCGCACCGCCCGGCGGACCGATGCGCTGGCGGTCAGCGGCGGGCCTCGGCGGTCTCGTCGGGGCCGACGAAGGCTTCGCTGCGGGCCTCGCCGTCGTCGCTGCCGCCGAAGAGGCGGGCGTCGTCGGGAACGTCGCCCTCGGCGGGACGGCGGACGGCGGGACGCCGAGCCTTCACCCACTGCCACGGCAGGTTGCCGGCGGCGTCGCCGACCTCGGTACGCAGCCGGGGCATCGCGGTGGGCCGCTGGTCGCGTACCCAGGCCACCAGATGCTCGCGGACCAGGCAGCGCAGGTCCCACAGGGCACCGGCGCTGCCGGCGCTGACCAACGCCCGGACCTTGATCATGCCGCCGGTCGCGTCGGTCACCTGGAGTACGCAGACCCGGCCGTCCCACAGCTCGGTGCTCTCCACCAGGCGGCGCAGCTCCTCCCGCATGGCCTGCACCGGAACCGACCAGTCGACCTCGAACTCGGCCGTGCCGAGCACCTTCGCCTCGGTACGCGTCCAGTTCTGGAACGGGGTGCTGGTGAAGTAGGAGGTGGGCAGGATCAGCCGCCGGTCGTCCCAGATCTGCACCACCACGTAGCTGAGCGTCAGCTCCTCGATCCGGCCCCACTCCCCCTCGACCACCACCACGTCGTCGAGGCGGACCGCGTCGCTGAAGGCGAGTTGCAGGCCGGCGAAGACGTTGCCCAGCAGGCTCTGCGCGGCAAGCGCGGCGACGATACCGACCACACCGGCACTTGTCAGTACGCCGGCACCGATGCCACGTACGGCGGGGAAGGTCATCAGCATCACGCCGAGGGTGATCACCACGATCACCACGATGGTCACCCGGCGCAGCATCACGACCTGGGTGCGGACCCGGCGGGCGTGCCGGTTGTCCGGCACGTCCACCCGGAATCGGGCCAGCGCGGTGTCCTCCACCACCACCAGCAGTGAGGCGACCAGCCAGGCGGTGGCCGCGATGACCGCGAGCACCATCATGTGCAGCAGGGCCTGTCGCCATCCGGTGCCGACCGCGTACCCGGTGCTGAACCGGATGGCGAACTGCACGGCGAGCACGGTGGCGGCGACCTGGAAGGAGCGGTGCGCGTGCTCCGTCAGCTCGGTCAACAGCAGCGACCGGCGACCCCACCGCTTGATGAGGCGATGAACCACCTCGACCACGGCAAGGGCGATCGCCGCCGCGGCGAGCACGGCGACGACCGTCACGAGGTAGCTGTGCACGTGTCCTTCTCCTTCTGACCCGACGGCAAGATCCGCACAAAGGGGCAATGTTGCCTCGGATCTCCGCCACCGGCCAGCGGGGCGCTGGAGAAGTCAGACCTTACGGTAGCGGGACTGGAGGAAGCAGTAGACCCCGAAGGCGGCGATGCCCAGGCCGATCAGCACCAGCAGGATGGTGCCGAACGGCTGGTCCCGCAGCGTGCGCAGCGCGGCGTCCAGGCCACGGGCCCGCTCCGGGTCGTAGTTGACCGCAGCCAGCACGACCAGCAGGCCGGTCACCGCGAACGCGCTGCCCCGGGAGATGTAGCCGGCCATGCCGAGCCGACGCGCGAGCTGGCGGGTCTTGCCGTTCATCTCGCCGGTCTTCAGCCGCTTCATGAACTTCTTCTTGAAGCCGTAGATGCTCATGCCGATGCCGAGCCCGATCAGCGCTACACCGGCCAGCCCGACCAGCCAGCGACCGCCGGTGGACTCCATCATCCGGGCGGTCAGCTCCTCCTGCTGCGAGGCGCTGTCGGAGTTGGCGTTGGAGAAGACCTTCCAGGCCGTCCAGGCCAACCAGAGGTAGATGACCGTCCGGGCGCCCGAGACGATCCGCTCCTTGAGGCGGTCGTTGCCTCGTTCGGTCTGGTGCCCGACGGCCGCTTCGAGGGCCTGCCAGATGGCCATCGCGAGCATGCCGACCGCGATGGCGATGACCAGGAACTGGCCCATGGGTTGCGCGGCGAGGGTACGCAGCGCGCCGGACTGGTCGCCGTCGTCGGCGGAGTTGCCGAAGGCGATCTGCAGCGCCAGCCAGCCGAAGAGCAGGTGCACGATCCCGTAGCCGATGAAACCGGCCCGGGCGAGGAGTTCCAGCCACCGGCTGTCGGCCGTACGGGCAGCGGTGGCTTCGGCGTTCCGGGTGAGAGACATGGGCCCTCAATCTCCGAACGTGAAGATTTCCAAACGTGCCACCGCTGCCCCGGCCGAGGTCAGCCCGGGTTGCGCGAGATATCCACCTTCACCTCGGAGTCGGTGACGCTGTCCAGGGTCACCGCGAGCCCGCCGACCTCGGCGGCCTGCTGGCCGACGGTGAGGGAGACCTGCTGGCCCGCCACCTCGATGGTGACCACGTCGTCCTGGGCCTCGACCAACCGGGCCTCGACGCCGAAGATGCTGGCCCGGGCGTCCACGCCCCGGTCGAAGGTGACCGTGCAGGCGTCCAGGCGACAGTCGGTGCTGGCACCCTCGCTGCTGCACCCGGCGAGCAGGGCCGCGCCGAGCGCGAGGCCGGCCAGCAGCCCGGCGGTCTTTCGGAGGGGGACACGGAGGAAATTGCCGGCAAAGGGCGTCATCGTCACGCCGCCAAGGGTACGACTCACCCGCGAACGGTGCCGGCGGCGCCGACGGCCGGTGACAATGGGCAGGTGAGCATGCTGATCGAGGACGATCCCGCGAAGCGCCGCTACGAGATCCTGGTCGACGACGCGCTGGCCGGGTTCACCCAGTACCTGCCGCGGAACGGGGTGCTGATCTTCACGCACACGGAGGTCGACCCGGGCTTCCAGAACAAGGGCGTCGGCTCGGCGCTGATGCGCGGCACGCTGGACCAGGTCCGCGCGCGGGGGCAGCGGGTCGTGCCGCGCTGCCCGTTCATGGCGACCTTCATCGAACGGCATCCCGAGTACGCCGACCTGGTCACCAGCCTGGGCTGAGCGCGCCGCCGCCGAGCAGTTCGGCCACCGCCCGGCCGGCGGCCCGGGTGGCGCCATGGGTCGCCACGTGCACCGCGCCGACGACAAGCGCCGGCACCCCCAGCTCCACCACCACCGTGTCGGGCCGCCCGGCCAGCGCCCGGTCGACGGCGGCGCGCATCCAGCCGTGCCGGTGCAGATCACGGACGACCAGCACCAGCGGGCGGCCGGCGGCGCCGGCGGCCGGGTCGGCGGGCACCGTGGCCTCGCTCCAGCGGACGCTGGTGGTGCCCGGCACCAGTTCGGCAAGCGGCGCGGCCACCCCCCACGGGGTCTCGGTCCCGATCGCGATGTTGTGCGGCGGCTCGAACTCCACCACGTGCGGCGCTCCGGCCAGTGGCAGCGGGGTGGCCGCCGCGCCGGTGGTGGTGACCCGGACCGCGCGCCGCGCCGCCAGCAACCCGACCGGCGAGCCGCCGCCGGTTCGGGTGACGCCGGAACGATCCGCCCGGGCGGTGACCGTCCACGCCGCCAGTTGGCCGACCCGCTTCGCCGCCTCGGCCAGCCGTTCCTCCGGCAGTTCCCCGGCGATGACCGCCGCCACGATCGCGTCCCGCAGGTGCCGCGCCGTCTCCTCGTCGGCGTGCTCACCGCCGACACAGATCGCGTCCGCCCCGGCGACCAGGGCGCGGACCGTGGCACCGGCGAAGCCGTACCGACCGGCGACCGCGCGCATCTCCATCGCGTCGGTCACCACCACGCCGTTGAAGCCCATCTCCTCGCGGAGCAGCCCGCCCAGGATCCGTTCGCTGAGCGTGGCCGGCAGCCCGGGATCCAGCGCCGGCACCAGCAGGTGCCCGGTCATCACCGCCTGCACGCCGGCCGCCACGGCGGCCCGGAACGGCGCTAGTTCGACGGCGTGCAACCGGTCCCGGTCCACGGTGATCCGGGGCAGGTCGTGGTGCGAGTCGACCCGGGTGTCGCCGTGGCCGGGAAAGTGTTTCGCGCAGGCCGCTACGCCGGATGCCTGGAGGCCGCGTACCCAGGCGGTGGTGTGCCGGGCGACCAGCGCGGGGTCGGCGCCGAACGAGCGGACGCCGATCACCGGGTTGTCCGGGTTGGAGTTGACGTCGACGTCCGGCGCGTAGTTCAGCGTGATGCCGGCGGCGGCGAGGTCGCCGCCGAGGTCGCTGGCGACCTCCTCGGTCAGTGCCGGATCGTCCACCGCGCCGAGGGCGAGGTTGCCCGGCCGGGAGCTGCCCCGGCCCGACTCGATGCGGGTGACGTCCCCGGCCTCCTCGTCGATGGCGACGATCACGTCGGGCCGCTCCGCGCGCAGCGCGGCGGTGAGCGCGGCCACCTGCGCCGGGTCCACCACGTTGCGGCTGAACAGCACGACCGACCCGAGACCCGTGCCGAGCCAGCGGCAGACCCAGGCCGGCGGGACGGTGCCGACAAAGCCCGGTTGCAGGACGGCAGCTGCCAGCCCCGCCAGATTGCTCTCGCCCATGCGAGCGTCGCCCCCCGCCTTCTCCGCCGTGGACTGCACCGCCACCCGGCGGTGCAGACATGGTCACATTGCGCCACCCAATTAGTCAATAAACCTTACAGTTGCCTTGGGAGCGC
Source organism: Micromonospora sp. PRAS1 (assembly GCF_059553435.1). NCBI lineage: Bacteria > Bacillati > Actinomycetota > Actinomycetes > Micromonosporales > Micromonosporaceae > Micromonospora > Micromonospora sp. PRAS1. Next base: position 17,914 of record NZ_JCANNB010000036.1, on the reverse strand, counting down.
TCCGCCGGGAAAGTGCGGGCTATGGATCCGCTGCTGCTGGCCGACGCGACGAGCGAGGCCGACATCCCCGGCGTACGCCTGCTCGGCCTGGTCGTCGGCGGTCTGCTGCTGCTCATCGCGATCCGGGCGATGTTCCGGCGCTGACCGCGACCGGGTGTGACCCGCCCCCGCCTGGGTACCGCCGCAGGCATCACCACGGCGAGGGGGAAGAGATGAGGATCGGCTATTTCCTGTCCACTGAGGAGTACGCGCCCGCCGAGCTGCTGGCGCAGGCACGCGCCGCCGAACGGGCCGGGTTCGAGGCGCTGTGGATCTCGGATCACTACCATCCCTGGATCGACGCTCAGGGGCAGAGCCCCTTCGTCTGGTCGATGATCGGCGCGCTGAGCCAGACCGTCACGCTGCCCGTCACCACGGCGGTGACCTGCCCGACCACGCGGATCCATCCGGCGGTGCTGGCCCAGGCGGCAGCCACCAGCGCGGTGCTGCACGGCGGCCGGTTCGTCCTCGGGGTGGGCTCCGGCGAGGCGCTCAACGAGCACATCCTGGGTGACCCGTGGCCGCAGGCCGGCGTCCGGTTGGAGATGCTGGAGGAGGCGGTCGAGGTGATGCGGAAGCTGTGGGAGGGCGGTTTCGTCAACCATTACGGCCGCCACTACCGGGTGGAACACGCGCGGATCTACACGCTGCCGGAGACGCCCCCGCCGGTCTACGTCTCCGCGTTCGGCCCCAAGGCGGTGCGGCTCGCCGCCCGGATCGGCGACGGCTTCATCAACACCATGCCCGACGCCGACCTGGTCCGCCGGTTCCGGGAGGAGGGCGGCGGCGACAAGCCGTGCCAGGCCGGCTTCAAGGCCGCCTACGCACCGACCGAGGAAGAGGGCGTACGGCTGGCGTACGAGCGCTGGCCGACCGAGGCGATCCCGGGCGAGCTGTTGCAGGTGCTGCCCTCGCCGCGCCACTTCGAGCAGGCCGCCCAGCTGGTCGACCCGGCGGCGATGCGCGAGGCGTTCGTCTGCGGCAACGACGCCGACGCGCACCTGGCGAAGATCGACACGTACGCGAAGGCCGGCTTCGACGAGGTCTACGTCGCCAACACCGGACCGAACTGGCAGGGGCTGCTCGACCTGTACCAGCGCGAGGTGCTGCCCCGGCTGCGCTGAATCTCACCGGGGTTGCACACTCGCCCGGCCGACGGGTTTCGCCGCCGGAGCACCCGGGTACCTGCGGCCCTCGATGAAGCTGACCACGCACTCGATGTCGTTGCGCCGCGCGGCACGCAGCCTGTTCGGCTGGACCGCCCTGCGTCCCAACCAACTGGCCGCCATGCGGGCGGTGATGAAACGGCGCGACGCCCTGGTGGTGCTCCCCACCGGTGCCGGCAAGTCGGCGATCTACCAGATCCCGGCCAGCCTGATCCCCGGCCCGACCGTGGTGATCTCGCCGCTGCTCGCCCTCCAGCAGGACCAGATAGCGGCGCTCAACGAGCGGCAGCGGCCGGAGCTGCGGGCGGTGCGGATCTCCTCGGACGAGAGCCCGGCCCAGCAGGCCGAGGCGATCGCCGAGGTGCGCGACGGCCGGGCCGAATTCCTCTTCATCACCCCGGAGCAACTGGCCAACCCGGACCGGCTCGCCGAGGTACGCGCCCTCAAACCCGCCCTGGTCGCGATCGACGAGGCGCACTGCATCTCCGCCTGGGGGCACGACTTCCGCCCCGACTACCTGGCGCTCGGTCAGCTCATCGACGGCATGGGCCGGCCGCCGGTGGTCGCGCTCACCGCCACCGCCTCCCCGCCGGTACGCGACGACATCGTCGCCCGGCTGCGGCTGCGCCAGCCGGAGATCGTGGTCTCCGGGCTGGACCGGCCCAACCTCTTCCTGGAGGTGGCGCACTGCCCCACCGAGGACTACCGGTGGCGGCGGTTGGTCGCCCTGCTCCGCGACGACGAGCGGCCCGGCATCATCTACGTGCCGACCCGCCGGGCAGCCGAGGAGTTGGCCGTCCGGCTCACCGAGGCCGGCTTCCCCGCCCAGCACTACCACGGCGGCATGTCGAGCGGCGCCCGCGCCCGGCTGCACGAGGACTTCCTCGCCGACCAGGTGCCGATCATGGTGGCGACCTCGGCCTTCGGCATGGGCATCGACAAGCCGAACATCGCCTGGGTGGTGCACATGGCGCTGCCCGACTCGCCGGACAGCTACTTCCAGGAGATCGGCCGCGCCGGACGGGACGGCCAGCCGGCCCGCGTACTGCTGCTCTGGCAGGCCGAGGATGTCGGCCTGCAACGCTACTTCAGCGGCGGCCTGCCCGACGCCACCGAGCTGCGGGACCTGGCCGCGCTGCTGCGCCGGACCCCGGTCACCCGCAAGAAGCTGCGCGAGCTGACCGGGCTCGGGCCGCGCAAGCTCGGGCAGTACCTCGCCCTGCTGGAGCAGGTGGGTGCCGCCGAACCGCGTACCGGGCAGCGGGTCGGCGCCCCGCGCTACTCCCCCGCTCCGGTCGACGCCGCCGCAGCCGCCCTGGCGGAGGCCGAGCGCCAGCAGAACCTGACCCGGTCGCGCACCGACATGATGCGCGCCTTCGCCGAGACCACCACCTGCCGGGGGCAGACGCTGCTGGCCTACTTCGGCGAGCAGATGACCGAGATCTGCGGGCACTGCGACAACTGCCACGCCGGCACCAGCGTCGCCGACGACGGCGCGGTCGGGCCGTTCCCGGTGCACAGCCAGGTGCGGCATCCGGAGTGGGGGTCCGGTCTGGTGCTCAGCTACGAGGAAGGCCGGATGACGGTGCTCTTCGACGAGGTCGGGTACAAGACCCTGTCGGTGAGCGTGGTGTCCGAACAAGGACTACTGACGCTGAACTAACCTGAGCCGGCCGCCTGCGGCGGCTCAGGCCGGCCGCGACGCGCCGCATCGGCGCGGGCCGGCGAGAAGGTGGACGACGAGCGGGAGGAACACAGCCGTGATCGAAGAGCCGGCGTACACCGGTTTTGGTTTCTCGGACGAGGAATGGGGGCTGCTGGTCGGCCTGCCGCAGTCGGTACTCACCGCGGCGAGCGCCGCCGAGTCCGACGGCACCCGGGCGACGATGGCCGAGGGCGCCGCCGGCCTGGAGAGCATCTCGGCCGGCCGGGAGTCGGCCAGCCCACTTGTGGCGGCCGTGGCCGGCGAGATCGTGACCCGGGTGGGCGACCCGGAGGCCGGCGAGGAACTTCCGGTCATCGCCCCCGACGACCCCCGCGCCTACGCAGAGGACGTGCTGGGCCGGGCCAAGGAGGCCGCGGCGCTACTGGCGGCCAAGGTGGACGAGGGCGAGGCCGGCGCGTACCGGCACTGGCTTGTGGAGATCGCCGAGCAGGTGGTCGGCGCGGCCAGCAGCGGCGGCATCCTCGGCCTGGGCGGCAGCACCGTCACCCCTTCGGAGCGCCGCTTCCGCGACCGCCTAGCCGAAATCCTCAACGACTAACCCCACCCCCTCTCCCCCTCTCCCCCTCTCCCCCCCTTTCTCCCCGTTGATCATGAGGTTAGCGGCACTAGTTGATCTTCAAAGTGCCGCTAACCTCATGATCAACACGGGCGGGGGGTGGGGTGGGGTGGGGGTGGGGTGGGTGGGTGGGGGTGGGGGTTAGGTGGTGCGGCGGTGGAAGAGGAGGGTGGCTAGCAGGATGGCCAGGGTGAGGAAGCCGAGGCACCAGGCCGCTGCCCGGGCCGGTGCCGAGCCGACCGGGAGGTCCAGCAACAGCCCGCGCAGCGACTCGATGACCGGCGTGACGGGCTGGTGCTGCGCGAAGCCACGCAGCCAGCTCGGCATCGTCTCCACCGGCACGAAGGCGCTGCTGGGATAGGGCAGGAACATCACCAGGAAGGTGTAGCCGCTGGCCGCCTCGGGGGTACGGGCGAGCAACCCGAACGCCGCCGAGAGCCAGGAGACCGCCAGCAGGAACAGCAGCAACACCCCGGCGGCGGCGAGCCAGCGCAGTGGTTCGACGGCCGGCCGGAAGCCGATGGCGACCGCCACCCCCAGCACCAGCACCGTGGAGACGCTGTTGCGCACCACGCTCGCAATCACGTGCCCGCCGAGGATCGACGTGGCTCCCACGTCCATCGTGCGCAGCCGTTCGACCATGCCGGTGGTCAGGTCCGTGGTCACGCTTATCGCGGTGCCCGCGGCACCGTAGCCGGCGCAGAGCAGCAGCACGCCGGGGACCACGTAGGTCACGTACGCCGAACCGGTCTGGATCGCCCCGCCGAAGAGGTAGACGAAGAGCAGCATCATCAGCACCGGCAACAGCAGCGAGGTGAGCAGCGCGTCGACGTTGCGCCGGGACAACCGTACGCAGCGACCGATAAGCACGGCGGCGTGCGTCGGCCGGAGACTCAGCTCAGACACCGGCCACCTCCCGTTCGGCGCGTACCTCGGGGCCGGTGAGGGTGAAGAAGACGTCGTCAAGGGTCGCCTCCCGCACGGCGAACCGGACCACCCCGTGCCGGTCCGGGTCGACCTCGTCGAGCAGGCGGCGTACCTGCGGGGCGCTGCCGTCGGTGGCCACGGCCAGCTGCCGGCGGGTTGGGTCGCGGTGGCTGACCCGGTCGCCCAGCCGCTGCTGCGCGTCGGCGTAGCCGGTCGCGTCGCGCCAGGTCAGCTCCAGCCGCTGGGCACCGAACCGGCGCTTGAGGTCGGCCGCCGTCCCCTCGGCGGCGAGCCGCCCGCCGTGCAGCACCGCGATCCGGTCGGCGAGACGATCGGCCTCCTCCAGGTACTGCGTGGTGAGCAGCACCGTCACCCCGGCACCGGCCAGCTCACCGATCAGCTCCCACAGCCCCACCCGGCTGCGCGGATCCAGGCCGGTGGTGGGCTCGTCGAGGAAGATCACCGAGGGCGTGCCGACCAGGCTGGCCGCCAGGTCGAGGCGACGCCGCATGCCACCGGAGTACGTAAGCACCCGTCGACCGGCGGCGGCGGTCAGGTCGAAGCGCTCCAGCAGCGCGCTGGCCCGCTCGCGGGCGGCCCGTCGGGACAGCCCGGCGAGCCGGGCCAGCATTGTGAGGTTCTCCTGGCCGGTCTGTCCGTCGTCGAGGGCCGCGTGCTGGCCGGCGAGGCTGATCGTCCGCCGTACCCGCCGCCGCTCGCGCAGCACGTCGTGCCCGGCGACCCGGACAGTGCCCGAATCCGGTCGGGTCAGGGTGGCCAGGATCCGCACGGTGGTGGTCTTGCCGGCGCCGTTGGCACCGAGCAGGGCGTGCACCCCACCTCTCGGCACCCGCATGGAGAGCCCGTCGAGCACGACGAGATCGGCGAAGGATTTACGCAGGTCGACAAGTTCGACCGCGGGAGGTTCAGGCATGTTCCACACTCCGTTTCTGCGTATGGCATACGCTTTAATGCGTAGACCGTACGCAGAAGCTAGGATGATCGTCAAGACCGGCCTGGGAGGTGGAGTGGGCGACCCCGACGACGACCCGCCCGAGGCGGCGTTGCCCGAGAATGTGGCGCTCGCCTGGGGGCTGCGGGACCGCCCCGCCCGAGGTCCGAAGCGCAGCCTCAGCCTGGAGCAGGTGGTCGCCACCGGGATCCGGGTGGCCCAGGCCGAGGGGCTCACCGCCGTGTCGATGAGCCGGGTCGCCAGCGAGCTGGGCGCGGGCACCATGTCGCTCTACCGGTACGTGCCGACCAAACACGACCTGCTCGACCTCATGGCCGACACCGCGTACGGGCCGCCACCGCCACCGCGCGCCCCGGGCGAGGGCTGGCGGCCGGCGCTGGCCCGCTGGAGCGAGGGGAACCTCGCCGCGCTCCGCCGCCAGCCGTGGATCCGGCACGTACCGATCAGCGGTCCGCCGATCCACCCGAACTCGGTGCGCTGGATGGAGTACGGGCTCGTCGCGCTCCGTGGCACCGGGCTACGGGCCGCCGAGCGGATCTCCACCATCATGCTGGTCAGCGGGTACGCCCGCAGCTGGGCCGTGACCAGCGCCGACCTCGCCGAGGCAGCCGCGCGGACTGGGCAGACTCCGGAGGAGGTGGGCCAGCGCTACTGGCAGCATCTGGCTACGGTCACCGCCCCCGGTCCGTACCCGGCCCTCCACGAACTGATGGCCGAGGCGGGCGCGGACGACGAGGAGGTCGAGGCCGAGTGGCGGTTCGGGCTCGACCGGATACTCGACGGCGTCGAGGCGCTGATCCGCTCCCGCGTCGCCGACCAGCCCCAGCCGGGACGCTGACGAACGCCCACCCGCGCCCCCACCCCTCATGATCGTTGACGTCGGAGCGACTCGACACGCCGAGAAACCAGCAGCCAGAACGTCAACGATCGCCACCCACCGACACCCTCAGGTGAAGAGGGTGGGGGGTGGGGGGAGGCGGCCTTCGGTGGTGTGGGAGTAGTCGCGGGATGCGGTCACCAGTCCAGCGGTGCCGAAGCGCAGGACGGTGCAGCCGGAGGTGGTGAGTGGGCGGTCGTAGGGGTAGGTGATCGCCCAGTACTCGACGGTTGCCAGGTCGCCGTCGACCTGTGGTTCGCCGAACCAGACCTCGGCCGGGCGGGTTTCCTCCGCGAAACACTCCGCCACGTACGCCCGCAGCTCGGCCCGCCCCCGGCAGGGGTGGAACAGCGAGGCCCAGTGGTCGGCGTGCTCCGCGTGCAGGTTGACGATGCGTTCCACGTCCCTGGCGGGCCAGCCGTGCGCCCAGGCATCCGCCCAGCGTCGGGCCGCCTCCCGTACCTCCATGATCATGCTCCTCGGCTCGGTGGTTTCCGCTCTCGACCCCTCGACACGCCTCCCGGCCGGGTTGCCCTCGGCGTGGTCCAGGCCAGAAAGCGCTCGAACAACTCCGCCGGAGTGGGCGGGAAAGCCTCGTGCATCAGGTCCCCGGTCGCGTCGAAGAGAAGCCCGGCCAGGTAGACCGAGAGACCCACCCGGTCCGCGCCGAACTCGACCCGGAGCAACATCCGAGCCACCGGGCACGGCCAAGCCCCGCCGCACGCCCGACACCGCCACCCAGGCCGCTCCGGCAGATGCCGATGCACTGGATGTAACCGACTGAGTGGTTCATGACCGGGTGGCGTGCTCGGAGAGGTCACCCATCCATCCTGCACTCGTAGACTACGATCGTCAACAGCGATCCCGGTTAACGATCGATGATCGATCGGCGCTGCCTACCGTCAACGTGTGGTCGAGTTCGTGGGGATCGCCGAGATCCGGCAGATGCTGGGCGGCGTCAGCCGCGCCCGCGCGTCTGTGGTCGCGTCTCGACGCGATTTCCCGGCCCCGTACCAAGTACTGATCATGGGCCAGATCTGGCGGAAGTCGGATGTGGAGGCGTGGATCAGGAAGCATCGGCCCGAGCTGACGGCGGAGTGACCTCGGCCCGGTGGTAGCTCATGACGAGCACCCCGGCATGCCGAGCCCGCCGGGGTCCCAGTCAGGCTCGCTCCAGCAGGGTGAGCACCGCCTCTTCGGCCTGTTCGCGTGGGGTGTCCGGGGTGACCGGTGCGACCACGCCATCGTGGAAGAGGTCCACCACCCGGGGATCCACGTATGACGTACGCGCCACCGTCGGGGTGTTGCCCAGCAGCTGCGCCACCTCCCGCATCACCCCCGCGACCGCGCGCCGCCGCGCCGTCGCGGAGCGGGCCGAGGTGACCCCGGCCAGTTCGGTGGCGGCCCGTACCGTCGCGTGCCAGGTGCGGAAGTCCTTCGCGGTCATCTCGCCGCCGCTTGCGGTACGCAGGTAATCGTTGATCTCGTCGGCGCGGACGTCCCGCCAGGCGGTCCCGTCCCAGTAGCCGAAGAGTCGCTCGGCCGCCCGGCGTCGGCGGCGCAGGTTCACCAGCACCCGGCACAGCTCCGGATCCTCGACCAGTCGTACCTGCTCGATGCCGCCCTTGGCCGGGAACTCGAAGAGCACGCAGCCGCGCCGGGACCGGGCGTGCTCGGGGCGCAGGGTGGCCACCCCGAACGTCGGGTCATCGCCGGAGGCGTACTGGTCGCTGCCGACCCGGAAGATGCCGGTGTCCAGGAGCCGGGTCACCGTCGCCAGCACCCGCTCCCGGCGCAGCCCCCGCCCGGCCAGGTGGTGACCGACCCGTTCCCGCAGCACCGGCAGCCGGCGCGCCACCTCCAGCACGTGGTCGAACTTCGCTTCGTCCTGCCGCTGCCTCCAGACCGGGTGGTAGAGGTACTGCTTGCGGCCGGCGGCGTCGATGCCGGTGGCCTGGATGTGCCCGTTCGGGTACGGCGATATCCAGACCTCCCGCCACGCGGGCGGGATCACCAGCGCCCGCAACCGGGCCAGCTGGTCGGGGTCGCGCACCGGCTCGCCGCGCGGGTCCAGAAACGACCAGCCCGCACCCCGCCGGCGCCGCGCGTACCCCGGCCGGCCCGGATCGCTACGCCGCAACCGCACGGTCGGCACGTACCACCCGTTCCACCTCGTCCACGGCGGCCAGCACCTCGTCCACGCCGAGCGCGGCCATCGCGGGATGGCTACCTACCCCGTCCCAGCCCGGCCATTCCGCCGGGCCGGCCCAGAGCGCCCGGTGCCGCCGACGCTCCGGCGGCGGCCCCCACCGGCTCGGCGGGACCGGACCGAAGAGCACCACCGAGGCGACGTGGTAGCCGGTGGCCAGGTGCGCCACCCCGGTGTCCCCGCTGACCACCAGGCGGGCGTCGGCGACCAGGGCGGCCAGTTCGTCGAGATCGGTCCGCCCGGCCAGCACCGCCTCCGGCGGCAGTCCGGCGTCGGCGGCCACCCGGGCGGCAGCCTCCCGCTCCCCCGCGCTGCCGGTCAGCACCACCCGGTGCCCCCGGGCGGTCAGCTCCCGGGCCAGCGCCGTGTACCGGCCCGCAGGCCAGCGCTTGGCGGCGACCTTGGAGCCGGGATGCAGCACGGTGACGCCGGTGGGCACACCGGCCCGCTCCGGGCGGCGTAGCTTCAGGTCGCCCGGGTCGGCCGGGATGCCGTACGCGGTCAGCAGCCGGCACCAGCGCGTCACCTCGTGCTCGTCGTCGTCCCACGGTGGCCCGTCGAGGTGCCCGGCGGCGGCGTTGGCGAAGGCGAGCAGGCGGCCGGGCCGGGTGGTGGCGAGCAGCCGGTGCGAGTCCGGTCCCCGGCCGTGCAGGTTGACCGCGACCTCGACCGGCCCGGCGGGGCGGTCCAGCCGGTCCAGCCCGCCGGTCGGCAGCAGCCGGTCGACGCCGCCGACCAGTTCGACAAGCGGCCCCAGCCAGGCCGGCGCGGCGAGCGCCAACTCCCGGTCGGGGTGGGCCGCGCGCAACGCCCGCAACGCCGGGACCCCGGTGGCGAGGTCACCGACGCCCAGGGCACGCAGCGCCAGGATCACGGGTACGACGTCTCCTGCTCGGCGCAGACCACCAGCTCACGAACCGCGCAGCCGGCGGGCTGGGAGAGCGCGAAGAGCACCGCGGCGGCGGTGTCTGCCGGGTCGTTGAGCTTCGCGTCCGGCCCCGGGCGGTACTGCGGATCCCGCTCGTCGAAGAACGCGGTACGCATCCCGCCCGGCACCAGCAGCGTGACGCCGACCCGGCCGGCCAGCTCGGCGGCGAGTGCCCGGGTGAACCCGACCACCCCGAACTTGGCCGCGCAGTACGCCGTCGCGTCACTTACCGCCTTCAGCCCCAGCGTGGACGCGACCGTGACCACGCTGCCCCGGGACGCCTCAAGGAACGGCAGCGCGGCCCGGATCACCGCCGCGGTGGCGAGCAGGTCCACTGTGACGATCCGGTCCCACGTCTCGCCCGGTACGTCGGCGAGCCGGCCGGGCACGTCGATGCCGGCCGCCGTGACCACTGCGTCGAGCCCGCCCACCCGCTCGACGAGCCGCCGGGTGGCCTCCTCCGCGCCCCGGGTGTCGGCCAGGTCGCACTCGATCCACGGCACCCCGTCGGCGGGAGCGCGCCGGTCCAGCACCAGCGGCCGGCCGCCGGCACCGGCCACCGCCGCGACCACCGCCGCACCCAGCCCGCTCGACCCCCCGGTGACAAGCACCGTTTTTCCGACACCGTTCATGCCGGCACTCCGCTTCGCTCCGTGCCGCCATGAGGCACCAACGCACTGAACCGATGACTCGCTCGCTGACGCTCGCTCATGCCGGCACTCCGCTTCGCTCCGTGCCGCCATGAGGCACCAACGCACTGAACCGATGATTCGCTCGCTGACGCTCGCTCATGCCGGCACTCCGGCGGCGCGGGCGGCGGCGATCATCTGGCTGGTGGAACGCCCGTCCAGGTAGGGCACCACAACGGTGTGCCCGCCCCAGCGGTGCAGGATCTCCGCCTCCGGCAGTGCGTCGTCGTCGCCGGTGGCGTAGTCCCCGCCCTTGACCCAGATGTCGGGGCGCAGCCAGGACAGGGCCGCCGCCGGTGTCGGCTCGTCGAAGATCATGACCGCGTCGACGCAGCCCAGCGCGGCCAGCAGCCGGCTGCGGTCGTCCTGGCGCATCACCGGGCGGTCCGGCCCCTTCAGCCCTCGGACACTGGCGTCGGAGTTGAGGCACACCACCAGGCAGTCACCGAGCTGCCGGGCGGCCTGGAGGGTCGCCACGTGACCGGCGTGCAGCAGGTCGAAGCAGCCGCCGGTGGCGACCACAGTTCCGCCGGTGCCCCGGACCCGGGTCACCACAGCGGCGGCCGCGGCCACCCCGACCCGGTCACCGGCGGCCGCCGCGTGCACCGCCTGCGGCGCCCGGCGTACCGGCGGTGGCAGCGCGGTCGCCACACCACCGTCCGCCACATAGGCGGAGGCGTCGGCCACCGCCTCCTGCACCGCCTCGGAGACCACCGCGCCCCGGGCCAGGGCGAGCCCGGCGGTGGCGGCGAAGCGGTCCCCGGCCCCGCAGGTGTCCCCCTCGGCGGCGAGCGGCGCGGGCACCATCAGCGGCGTCGATCCGGCGTGGCTGAGCAGGGCCCCGTCCGCGCCCAGCGTGACCGCGACCGCGCCCGCCCGCCACCGCTGCCGCAGCCGCTCGGCACCCTCGGCGGCACTGGCCAGCCGGGTGGCGGCGGCCGGTACCTCCACCAGCTCGCGTACCTCCGTCTCGTTCGGGGTGACCAGGTGCGCCCCCGACACCGCCGCCGGCCCGCGCGGATGCGGATCCCAGACCAGCGGGGCGCGGGTCGCCGCCAGCGCCGCCCGCAGCGCCGGCTGCCGGGCCACCCCCCGGCCGTAGTCGCTTACCAGCACCACCGACGCCCGCTCGATCGCACGCAGCACCGCCTCGGCGGGTTCACCCGGCTCCCCGGCCCCGCCGCCCCGGTCGTGCCGCAGCAACACCCGTCCCCCGGCCCGCAGCCGGATCTTCTCCGGGGTGGCACCGGCCAGCGGCAGCGGATACACCTGCACCCCGGCGGCGGCCAGCAGCACGCCGAGCCGGGCCCCGCCCGCGTCGTCGGCAAGCGCGGTGACCAGCACCACCTCGGCGTCGTGCAACGCGGCGAAGACGGCGGCAAGTCCCGCGCCCCCGGGCCGGTCGACGTGCACCATCTCGTCGAGCACCGGTGCCGGCGAGTCCGGACAGAGCCGGTTGACGATGCCCTCGACGTCCCGGTCGAGCAGGGTGTCGCCGACCACCACCACGGGTCCCGTCACGGTTGCCTCCTCACGCCTCGACCGCCCGTCCGACGCCGCCGTCCAGCACCACCTCGACCCCGGCCCGTACCGGGCCGGCGGCCGGCGCGGCGGGGACCGTCGGTTCGAGCTGCTCCCGCATCGCCTGTTCGACGTACTCGCAGAGCAGGTGGCTGGAGACCAGATGCAGCTCCTGGACGACCTGGCTCTCCGGCGAGTCCACGGCCAGCACCTCGTGGCAGGCGTCGGCGAGCGGATTCGGTGCCGGTCCGGTGAAGGCCCAGCAGCGCAGTCCGGCGTCCCGCCCGGCGCGGGCGGCGGCGAGCAGGTTGCCACTGCCGCCGCTGGTGGAGAGGAGCAGCAGCACGTCGTCGGGGCGGCCATGGGCGCGGACCTGGCGGGCGAAGACCTCGTCGTAGCCGTAGTCGTTGCCGATCGCGGTAAGTGCCGAGGTCTCGGCGTGCAGCGCGATCGCCGACAGCGGCTGCCGGTCCTCACGCAGCTTGCCGACCAGTTCGGCGGTGAGGTGCTGCGCCTCGGCGGCGCTGCCGCCGTTGCCGGCCACCAGCAGCCGGCCGCCCGCCGTGAGCCGGCGCGCCAGCGCGGCACCCCAGCGGGCGAGCAGCGGCTCGCACCGGCGGTACGGCGGCAGCGCCGCCGCCAGCTGTGCCAGGTGCTCCTCCAGCGGGTTCCCCGTCGGCATCAGGCCACCACCCGGCTCGGCCGGTGCACGGCGGCAACCTCGGCGTAGACCTCGGCGAGCCGCTCGGCGGTGACCGTCCAGGAGTAGTGCTGCCGGGCGCGGGCGCGGGCCGCGCCCGCGTAGGCGAACCGGCGGATCCGGTCGTCGAGCAGCCGTCGCAGCGCCTGGCCCAGCGCCCTCGGGTCCCGGGCCGGCACCAGGTCCCCGGTCACCCCGTCGACCACCGTGTCCCGCAGCCCACCGACGGCGGTGGCCACCACCGGCACCCCGCACGCCATCGCCTCCAGCGGGGTCAGGCCGAAGGGCTCGTACCAGGGCGCGGCGACCAGGATGTCCGCCGACCGGTACCAGCGGCCCATCTCCTCGCGGGGCACCGCGCCGACCAGGCGGACCCGGTCGGCCACGCCACAGCTGCGGGCCAGGGCACGCAGCCGGCGGGCGTACGGGTCGGTCTCCAGCAGGCCGGCCGGCGGCCCGCCCACCACCACGCACTCCGCATCGGGTACGTGCGTCATGGCCCGCACCACGGTCTGGAAGCCCTTGCGTTCCACCAGCCGGCCGACGGTGAGGATCCGGGACCGTCCGGGTTCCTGTTCGGCGGCCGGTCCCAGCGGGGCGAAGGTGGCCAGGTTGACCCCGGACGGGATGACCGTGATCCGGGACCGGGGCACCCCCATCCGGACCAGTTCGCCGACCTCGTCGCGGCACTGGGCGATCACCCGGTCGACGGTGCGGCCCAGCTGGAGTTCGTAGCCGATCCGCCGCGCCGGGCTGGTGTCCTGCACGCCCTGGTGGCGGCGCTTGACGGTGCCGAGCGCGTGGTACGTCTGCACCACAGGTATCCCGGTCTGCCGGCTGGCCTCCAGCGCCGCCAGCCCGCTCATCCAGAAGTGCGCGTGGATCACCTCGGGTGCCCAGTCCCCGCCGCGCCAGCGCTCCACCAGCCACGCGCTGAACGGCCGCATGTGCGGCAGTAGCGCGTCCTTCGCCACCGGCTCGGCGGGCCCGGCCGGCACGTGCACCACGTCGTAGCCGTCCGGGGCGCGTACGGTCACCGGCAGGTCGACCGCGTCCCGGCGGGTGTAGACGCGTACGTCGTGCCCGGCGGCGACGAGCGCGGCCGACAGCTCCGCGACGTGCGTGTTCTGGCCGCCGGCGTCCTCTCCGCCGAGGATGGCGAGCGGGCTGGCGTGCTCCGAGATCATCGCTATCCGCATACTTCCTCCTCCAGGAGCCGGTCCCAGTCGGCGAGGAAACGGTCGAGGCCGTAGCGTTCGCGGGCGGCGGCGTGCGCCTCGGCCCCCGCCCGGCGCGCCCGCTCCGGTTCGGCGACGAGCCGCTCGGCTGCCGCCAGCAGGGCGTCGACCCGGGTGGAGAGGGCACCCGCGCCCGGCGGCACCGCCATCACCGCCTCGGTGGTGGCAAGCGCCACCACCGGCATGCCGATGCTCATCGCCTCGATCAGGCTCAGCCCGAGCGAGGTCCACCGGCACAGGTGTAGGTACGCCCGCCGCCGGGCCAACTCGGCGTGCATCCGGTGCTGCGGCACGTCGTCGTGGCTGGTCAGCCGGTCGGCGGGCAGGCCGAGGTGTTCGGCCAGCCCGGCCACCTTCAGGCCGAAGACGTCAAGCGGGGCGATCTCGGCGAACCGGGGCAGCAGGTCGGTGCCGGTGACCCGCCAGCGGCGTACCGGCTCGTTGATCACCACGGCCAGCCGGTCCAGCTCGCCGGTGTACGCCACGGTCGGCGGCACGATGCCGTGGTCGACGACTGTGGTCCGGGTCGAGCCGGTGTCCCAGAAGAGTTCGTTGAACGCGGTCACGTGCGCGACGAGCAGATCGTCCCGGTCGGCCATCGGATGGCGGCTCTGCGGGACCTGCCCGTCCTTCGGGGTGTTGTGCTCCACGTAGATCGCCGGCAGGTCGCGACCCGGGCGGCGGCCGAGCCACTGGGCCGCCAGGTCGATCTCCTCGGGCCGTTGCAGGATGACCAGGTCCACCTCGGCGTCGCGCAGTTGCTCGGGGCTCACCTCGGCCGCGCTCTCCGGCCAGGTGTAGGTGCGCGCCCGCCCGAGGCCGTACGGCCCCCGGTCCGGGGTGGCCGGTACCAGGTAGCGGTGCTTGCCGTGCACGAACGAGGTGGTCCAGGAGCCGTGCACGTGCCAGAGCAGGATGTTCATCGCGCCCTCCCACCGCCGGCCGGCACCGGTGGCGCGGCCCGCGACACCGCGCCGAGCAGGGCCGCCGGGAGTCCCGCCGGAGCGTGCTGCGGTGTCACGCCCAGCAGCCGCAGGGCGTCGAGGACGGCGTCCGGCTCGACGCCGCTGAGGCAGGGGTGCCCGGGCACCGGGCAGTGCGCGGCCCGGGTGTCGCGGCAGGCGGCGGTGGCGTCACCGAGGCGTACCGTCGGCACCCGCCAGGGCCCCCACTGTCCGAACGGGACGGTCGGGGCGAAGAGACTCACCACCGGTACGCCGTGCGCGGCGGCCAGGTGCGCCGGGCCGGTGTTGCCGACCACCACGGCACCGGCGGCGGCCACGACCGCGGCCAGCTCAGCCAGCCCGGTGCCGCCGCCGAGGTCCACGGCGTGCCGGCCGGCGACCCGGGCGGTGAGTTCCCGCTCCGTCGGGCCGCCGGTGACCACCACACGGTGACCGGCCCCGGCCAACCGCCGGGCGATCCGCTCGGCCACCTCCGGCGGACAGCCCCGGGCCGGCGCGGCCGACCCGGGATGCAGCACCACGTATCCCGGCGCACCGGCCTCGGGTGGCGGCGGTGGCGCCGGACGCAGTCGAAGGTACGGCTCGTCACCGGCGGGTAGCGCGTAGCCGGCCGCGGCGGCCAGCGACAGGGCACGTTCGGCCTCGGGCACGCCGGTCGGCACCCGGTGCCGTACGTCCAGCAGACTTCCCGGATAGTCGTCGCTGATCGCGGCGATCCGCCCGACGCCGGCCATCCGCAGCAGCAGCGCCAGCGGCAGCGGCGACTGGTGGAACGAGGTGAAGATGACCGCCTCGTCGGCGGCGACGGCGGTGAGCCGGTCGACAAGTGCGGCCAGCTCAGCCGGGTCGACCGGGGCGGGCACCGGGTCGATCCACGGCAACGCGTGCTCGACCACCTCGTCGACGCCGGGCAGCAGCTCGGCGGCGGCCCGCCCGCGCGGGCCGCAGAGCAGCACCACCCGTTCCGCACCGGCCGCGACCGCCCGGATGCCCGGCCCGGTCACCAACACGTCGCCCGCCGAGTCCGACCGCACCACAAGCACCGTCCGCCGGGCGGTGGCTCGGGCAGCGGTACGCACCGGCGTACCACCGGCAACGGTGCCGACCGGCGCGGCGGTGGACGGCGCGGTGTCGGTCGGAGCGATGGATGGCGCGGTGTCGACCGGCGTCGCGGACGGCGCGGTGTCGACCGGCGTCGCGGACGGTGCCGATCGCAGCGCCGCCTGGCGACGCAGCAGCTCCGCCACCGCCGACGGCAGGTCGCCGGCCACCCAGGGCGCGGCGGCGATCTCCTCGGCCCGGGTCACCGGCGTCGGCACCAGCAGGCCCGTGGCACCGGCGGCCAGCGCGGCCGTGATGTCGCGGCCGATGTCGCCGATCAGGACGCAGCGGGCCGGTACGGTGCCCAGCGCTTCGGCGGCGGCGTGCACCAGCCCCGGCGCCGGCTTGCGGCAGGCGCAGCCGTCCCCGTCGTCGTGCGGGCACACCTGCCAGGAGTCGAAGGGGCCGAGCAGGGTCTCGATCCGGCGGTGCACCCGGTCCAGTTGCCGCTCGGTGAACAGGCCCCGGGCGAGCCCGGACTGGTTGGTCACCACGGCGAGCTTGAATCCGGCCGCCCGCAACCGATCCAGCGCGGCGCGAGTGCCCGGCATCGGGCGTACCTTGTCCGGATCGCCGTTGTACGGCACGTCCTCGACCAGGGTGCCGTCCCGGTCCAGCAGGACCGCGTCGAACAGGACCGGCCCAGCGTCGGACAGGACCGGCCCAGCGTCGGTGCGGACCGGCCCAGCGTCGGACAGGACCGGCCCAGCGTCGGTGCGGACCGGCCCAGCGTCGGACAGGACCGGCCCGGCGTCGGTGCGGACCGGCCCCGGCCCGGCCCGGCCAGCAGCGGCCAGCACCTCGGCTGACCTACGCTGATCCGACTCCCCATGGTCCTGTCGCACGGGCGGCGGGTTCCCGGCGCCCCGGGGAGTAAACGTCGGTCGCGGCGCGGTGGACGGTACGCGCGTCGGCGGCGCTCGACCGCCGCCCGCGGTGGCCTTACCCACGGCCCCCGAGAAGCTAACCCGCCGGCCCTGTTAGCCAGCGTTGATGCGTGGGTAGGGCAAGGCGGTGGCGATCGTGGAGAGAGTGATCGAGGCCCCCGTCAAGCAGGTCTGGGCGGTACTCGCGGACGGATGGACCTACAGCGACTGGGTGGTCGGCACGGCACACATGCGGGACGTGGACGAGGACTGGCCCCGGGTCGGCTCCCGGCTGCACCACCGCGCCGGACCGTGGCCGTTGTCCCTGGAGGACTCCTCGACCGTGCTCGCCTGCGAACCGGAACGCCAGCTCGTGCTGCGGGCCAAGCTCTGGCCGGCCGGCGAGGCGGTCGTGGTCTTCACTCTCGAACCGGCCGGGCCGAACTCGACCCGGGTGCTGTTGGGCGAGGACTTCGCCGCCGGTCCACTGCGCTGGCTGCGTACCAAGCTCAACGACCTGGTGCTGCACCAGCGCAACAAGGAGACGTTGCGCCGGCTCTCCGACATCGCCCGACGGCAGAAGACCCCGGACTGACCAGGCGCAACGAGCGGGCCGGGGAGCCATTTCCCCCTGGAAGGGACAACTGGCTACGCTCTGGGGGACCCTGTCCGCTGACCGAGGATGTCCCCCATGATCGAACCCGTCCAGTTACCCTCGCCGTGGCGGGACGTGCGGCTGACCGTCGTGGTGCCGACCTACAACGAGGCGGGCAACCTGCCGACGCTTGTCGAGCGACTGCTCGCGTTGCCGCTGCCCGGCCTGAAGGTACTGGTCGCCGACGACAACTCCCCGGACGGCACCGGCGAGGTCGCCGACAAGCTCGCGATCGAGCATCCGGAGCGGATCGAGGTGGTGCACCGGCCGGGCAAGGAGGGCCTCGGCCGGGCGTACGTGGACGGGATCGGCCGGGCACTCGACGGCGGGGCCGAGTACGTGGCCCAGATGGACGCCGACCTGTCCCACCCGCCGGAGGCGCTGCCGGGCATGCTCGGCGCCCTGCTCTCCACCCAGGCCGGCGTGGTCATCGGCTCCCGCTACGTCCCCGGCGGTGAGTTGGACGAGAACTGGCCGCTGTACCGGCGGGCGCTCAGCGGCTGGGCGAACCTCTACGTGCACACGCTGCTGCGGGTGCGGATCCGGGACCTGACCGCCGGTTTCAAGATCTGGCGGGCCGACGCGCTGCGCGACATCGGGCTGGAGCGGGTCCAGTCCAACGGCTACAGCTTCCAGGTCGAGATGCACTACCTCGCCACCAAGCTGGGGCACACCATCCTCGAGGTGCCGATCCGGTTCGAGGAGCGCCGCGACGGCGCCTCGAAGATGACCACCGCCACCAAGATCGAGAGCGCGCTGATGCCCTTCAAACTCCGAA
>NZ_JCANNB010000035.1:0-68905 GCF_059553435.1 Micromonospora sp. PRAS1 | reverse complement strand
GGCATTTGCGGGGACGAAAAGTGCAAGATCGCGAGGGGGGGGTGGGGTCAGCGGGTGGGGGAGGGGGTGGGGGAGAGGGTGGCTAGGGCGGCGTTGACGATGCTGCCGGGGAGCAGGTCGTGCAGGTCGTAGAGGTCGCGCACGGTGCCGGACTGGCCGAACTCGTCGACGCCGAGCGGCACGGCGGGAGCGCCGACGGCCGAGCCGAGCCAGGCCATGGCGTGCGAGGCGGCGTCGTGCACGGTCACCACCGGCACCCGGTCGGCGAAGGCGGACCGCAGCGCGCCGGGCACGCTGGGCACGGTGGCGGTGCGTACGCCCTGGCGTAGCGTGCGCTGCCAGGCCCGGTAGAGCCGGTCCAGGCTGGTCACATCGACCACGTGCGCGGCCACGCCCTCGTCGGCCAGTTCCGCCGCTGCGGCCAGTACCTCGGGCAGCACCGCGCCGGAGGCGGCCAGCTGCACCGTCGGCGCGTCGGCCAGGCGCGGGTCCGCCTGATGTGCGTCGACCAGCCGGTACGCCCCGGCGAGCACCTGCCGGCGCAGCACCGCGTCGCCGAGTCGGGCGCGGGCCGCCTCGAACGGCGCCTGGTCCAGCGGGCGGGTGCTCAGCCGGAAGTAGTAGGCACCGTCCTCGGCGGGAGCGGCCGTCGCCGCCGGCCGGGGCGCGTCGGCGAGCTGCCCCAGCGCGTCGCAGAGCAGCCAGTCCAGGCTTGTCGCGTACGCGGGCTCGACGAAGGTCACCCCGGGAAGTTCCAGGCCCACACTCGCGGTGATCGTGGACTGGTGCGCGCCACCCTCCGGAGCGAGCGTGATGCCCGACGGGGTGCCCGCGACGATGAACCGCGAACCCGAGTAGGTGCCGTAGAGGAAGGCGTCCAGCCCGCGCAGCACGAACGGGTCGTAGACCGTACCGACCGGCAGCAGCGGCTGGCCGGACAGGTCCCAGGCCAGGCCGAGCTGACCGAGCAGCAGGAACAGGTTCATCTCGGAGATGCCCAGCTCGATGTGCTGCCCTTCCGGGCTCTCCGTCCAGCGCAGCATCCGGTCCTGCGACCAGGAACGCTGCTCGGTCGGGGCGAACACCCCGGTCTTGTTGATGAACCCGGCCAGGTTGGTGGAGGTCGCCACGTCCGGCGCGGTGGTGACCAGGTACCGGCCGACCTGCGGGTCACGGGCCAGGTCGACAAGCACCCGACCGAAGACCTCCTGGGTGGAGATCGGCTTGGTCGCGCGTACCTTCGTGGTCTGCGGGACGGTGACCCCGAGCGCCCGCTCGCGGGGCGCGCGGGCCAGCGCCTCCCGACGCTGCCCGGCCCGGATCCCGGCCGCCGACGCCGGGTCGAGGCGGTCCCACTCGGTGTCGCGGGTCAGGCCTTGCGCCGCGCGCAGCGCGTCGACCTGGTCGGCGGTGAGCAACGCCGAATGGTTGCGCGGATTGCCGGCGATCGGCAGACCCCAACCCTTTACCGTGTACGCGAACACCACGCTCGGCCGGTCGGTCACCGCGTCGCACTGGGCGTACGCGTCGAGCAGCGCACCGAGGTCGTGCCCGCCCAGGTCGGTCACGAGCGGGCCCAGTTCCTCGTCGGCGATGTCGGCGACGAAGGCTTCCACCCCGGCCGGCGCACCGTCCAGGAACTGCTTGCGCAGCTGCGGTCCGGTCAGCCCGAACAGCGACTGGTACTGCTCGTTCGGCATCGCGTCGATCCAGTCGCGCAGTGCCCCGCCACCCGGCCGGGCGTACGCCTGGGCGAGCTTGCGGCCGTACTTGACCTCGACCACGTGCCAGCCGGCGGCCTCGAACTGGCCGCGCCACTGGTCGATCCGTACGCCGGGAACGACCCGGTCCAGCGACTGCCGGTTGAAGTCGACCACCCACATGACGTTGCCGAGCCCGGTGGTGGCCGGGTCGGCGACCGCCTCCCAGACGTTGCCCTCGTCCAGTTCGGCGTCGCCGAGCAGGGCGATGAACCGGGAGTGCGGACGCGCACCGAAGTGCGCGTCGACGTAGCGCCTGGTCGCCGCCGCGAAGAGCGGCGCGGCGGCACCCAGCCCGACCGAGCCGGTGGAGAAGTCCACCCCGTCCGGGTCCTTCGTCCGCGACGGGTACGACTGCAACCCGCCACGCGCCCGCAGCCGGGTCAGGTACGACCGGTCCAGGTTGCCGAGCAGGTACTGGATGGCGTGGAAGACCGGGGAGGCGTGCGGCTTCACCGCGACCCGGTCCTCGGCGTCCAGGTGGGCGAACCAGAGCGCGGTCATCGCGGTGACCAGCGAGGCGCTGGACGCCTGGTGTCCACCGACCTTCACCCCGTCGCCGGTGGCGCGATCGTGGTTCGCCGCGTCCACGATCCGGGTGGCGAGCCACAACACCCGCCGCTGGATCTCGTCGAGCACATCAAGATCACGCTGGTCCACGCTGAAACTCCATCCGGGACATCCCCATTGATGCCCATAGAGGTAATTCTGGTTGATCATGAGGTTGGCGGCAGTGGTCGATCGTCAAACTGCCGCCAACCTCATGGTCAACGCGGAGGTGAGTGGGTCAGGCGCTGAGGCGGGCGAGGATTAGGTCGCGGACGGTTTTGGCGTCGGCCTGGCCACGGGTGGTCTTCATGACCGCGCCGACCAGCGCACCGGCCGCGGCGACCTTGCCGCTGCGCACCTTCTCGGCGATGTCCGGGTTGGCGGCGATCGCCTCGTCCACGGCGGCGGTCAGCGCGCCGGTGTCGGAGACGACCTCCAGGCCCCGCCTGGTCATGATCTCGGTCGGCGAGCCCTCCCCGTCGACCACACCCTCCAGCACGGTACGGGCCAGCTTGTCGTTGAGCTTGCCGGCGTCGACCAGGCCCTGGAGTTCGGCGACCTGCGCCGGGGTGGCCCCGACGTCGGCCAGTTCCACGCCCGTCTCGTTGGCCCGGCGGGACAGCTCACCGAGCCACCACTTGCGGGCGGCGGCCGGGGTGGCGCCGGCCGCGACGGTGGCCTCGATCAGCTCGACCGCGCCGGCGTTGAGCACCGACTGCATGTCGAGATCGGAGAGACCCCACGCCTGCTGGAGGCGGCGGCGGTGCAGCCGGGGCAGCTCCGGCAGGGCGGCCTTCAGCTCGGCCACCCAGGCCGGGTCCGGCGCGAGCGGGACCAGGTCCGGCTCCGGGAAGTAGCGGTAGTCGGTGGCGGTCTCCTTGGACCGGCCCGGGGTGGTCTCGCCGGTGTCCTCGTGGAAGTGCCGGGTCTCCTGGGTGATCCGCCCACCCGCGTCGAGCACGGCGGCCTGACGCAGCATCTCCGAGCGGACCGCCCGCTCGACCGAACGCAGCGAGTTGACGTTCTTGGTCTCGGTACGGGTGCCCCACTCCTCGCCCGGCAGGTTAAGCGAGGTGTTGACGTCGCAGCGCAGCGAGCCCTCCTCCATGCGTACGTCGGAGACGCCGAGCGAGCGGAGCACGTCGCGCAGCTCGGTGACGTACGCGCGGGCCACCTCGGGGGCGAGCGCGCCGGTGCCGGGGATCGGCTTGGTGACGATCTCCACCAGCGGGATGCCGGCCCGGTTGTAGTCGACGAGCGATTCGGTGGCGCCGTGGATGCGGCCGGTGGCACCGCCGACGTGCAGCGTCTTGCCGGTGTCCTCCTCCAGGTGCACCCGCTCGATGCCGATCCGCACAGTCTCGCCGTTGACCTCGACGTCGAGGTAGCCGTCCACGCAGAGCGGCTCGTCGTACTGGCTGATCTGGAAGTTCTTCGGCATGTCCGGGTAGAAGTAGTTCTTCCGGGCAAACCGGCACCACTGCGCGATTGAGCAGTTCAGCGCCAGGCCGATCCGGACCGTCGCCTCGATCGCCGCCTTGTTCGCCACCGGCAGCGAGCCGGGCAGGCCCAGGCAGACCGGGCAGACCCGGGTGTTCGGGTCGCCGCCGAAGTCGGTCGGGCAACCGCAGAACATCTTCGTGTTCGTGCCCAGCTCGACGTGGGTCTCCAGGCCGATCACCGGCTCGTAACGCGCGACGACCTCGTCGTACGCGGGCAGCGTCGTGGTCATGGGAACTCCAGTTTGCAGGCGGTAACCGGCCCGCGGCGGCAGCCGGACACAACGCCGCCAAGCCTAGCCGCTCGCGCTGCTCGGCCTCGGCCGGGCATCACTCGGGTGTGGTGAACCGCCGGCGACGCTCGTACGCGAGGACGAAGAGGATCCCGCCGATGGAGAAGGCCACCACGCTCAGCAGCAGCAGCACCACGGCCGAGTTCGAGCCGGTGGTCGGCAGCCACCAACTGCCCCGGGTCACCGGCGACGGGGAGGCGGCGGGGGTCGTCGGCGCCGCCTCGGCGGGGGCGTCCGACGGATCGGTCGGAGTCGGCGTCGGGCTTGTCGGAATGGCCGTCGGGGTCGGCGTGGGCGTGCCGCTGGGCGCGGCCGGCGCGGCAGCGACGACCAGCGACACGTACTCGGTGGCGCTCGTCGCTGTGCCGGCCGCGCGCACCCCGACGGCGAAGCTGCCGCTGACCTCGGGCCGGCCGCTCAACCGGCCGTCCGGGGCGAGGGTGAGCCCCGGCGGCAGGTCACCGACGGCCACGCTGAACCGGATGTCGGAGTCGCCCTCGGCGGTGAACCGGAACGAGTACCGCTTGCCGACCGTGCCGCGCGGCGGGCTCCCCGAGGTGATTGTGGTGGCCGGTGCGGTGATCACCAGCGTGACCTGCTCCTCGACGAGGAAACCGTGCTGGTCGGTCAGCCGGAGGCCGAAGCTGTAGCTGCCCGGGGTGTTCGGCGTGCCGGAGAGCACCCCGCCCGACGAGAGCGCCAGCCCCGGCGGCAACGACCCCGACCGCAACGACAGCGAATACGGCCCGGTGCCGCCCGAGGCCGTGAAGGTGTGCGTCGGGTACGGCTGCCCGGCGTACCAGGGCGAGGTGGGCTCCGTCGAGGTGACGGTGATCGTCGGCGGGACCACCACGACTGTGACGCTCTGCTCGGCGGAGTCCCCGTCCGCGTCGGTCAGCCGGACGCCGAAGCTGTAGCTGCCCGGCGTGTTCGGCGTGCCGGAGAGCACCCCGCCCGACGAGAGCGCCAGCCCCGGCGGCAACGACCCCGACCGCAACGACAGCGAATACGGCCCGGTGCCGCCCGAGGCGGTGAAGGTGTGCGTCGGATAGGGCTCCTGGGCGGTCACCGGCGACGCGGGCGATCCCGAGGTGATGGTGACGCCCTCGACGGCCACCGCCGGCTGCGCACCGCCGAGGAGCAGCACCATGAGCACCGAGACGATCGAGATCGACCGCACCGTCTTCATCGCGCACATCCAGAGATCGATCGGCAGGCGTGCCCACGTTCACCAGGGAATTGGCACTCTATCCAACAAGCACCAACAACGCCGGTCGACCGTGACGCGTGTCGCCGAACCCGCCCGGGATCCCGGCATCTGGACGGCCCGTGACGGGCCGTTCCGGACCAGGATCTCGGGGAGTCCGGTTCTACAGCTGCGGCGGGGTGAGGGTGCCGAGGGCGGTTTCCAGCGCGGCGGCGACCCGGTACATCCGGTCGTCGGCCATCGTCGGGGCCATGATCTGCAAGCCGACCGGCAGCCCGTCGGAGAGCCCGCACGGCACCGAGATGCCCGGTCCGCCGTACAGGTTCGTCGGGATGGTGAAGAGGTCGGCCAGATACATCTGGTAGGGGTCGGAGGTACGCGCACCCAGCGGGAAGGCGACGAACGGGGTGGTCGGCGAGATCAGCGCGTCGACCCGCTCGAACGCGGCGGTGAAGTCCCGGGTGATCAGGGTGCGGACCTTCTGCGCCTGCCCGTAGTAGGCGTCGTAGTAGCCCGAGGAGAGGGCGTACGTGCCGATCATGATCCGCCGCTTGACCTCGGGACCGAAGCCGGCCTCCCGGGTCAGCGACATGACCTCCTCCAGCGACCGGTTGCCGTCGTCGCCGACCCGCAGGCCGAACCGGACGCCGTCGAAGCGGGCCAGGTTGGAGGAGCACTCGCTCGGCGCGATCAGGTAGTACGCCGGCAGCGCGTACCTGAAGTGCGGGCAGGAGACCTCGACGATCTCCGCGCCCAGCTTGGTAAGCGCGTCGACCGCCTCGTTGAAGGCGGCCATCACACCCGGCTCGGCGCCCTCACCGGCGAACTCGGTCACGATGCCGAGCCGTACCCCGCTCAGGTCACCGGTGGCGCCGAGCTTCGCCGCGGCGACCACGTCCGGCACCGGCGCCGGGATCGAGGTCGAGTCGCGCGGGTCGTGCCCGCCGATGGCCTCGTGCAGCAGCGCGGCGTCGAGCACCGTACGCGCGCAGGGGCCGGGCGTGTCCAGCGACGAGGAGAAGGCGACCAGGCCGTAGCGGGAGGTGCCGCCGTAGGTCGGCTTCGCCCCGACGGTGCCGGTGACCGCGCCCGGCTGGCGGATCGAGCCGCCGGTGTCCGAGCCGATCGCCAGCGGCGCCTCGTACGCGGCGAGCGCGGCGGCGCTGCCCCCGCCGGAGCCGCCCGGGATGCGGTCGGTGTCCCACGGGTTACGGGTCGGCCCGTACGCCGAGTATTCCGTGGAGGAGCCCATCGCGAACTCGTCCATGTTGGTCTTGCCGAGCATCACCGTGCCGGCGGCGCGCAGCCGCTGCACGATCGTCGAGTCGTACGGCGGGCGCCAGCCCTCCAGGATCTTCGACCCGACGGTGGTCGGCACGCCCTTGGTGGTGAGCACGTCCTTGACCGCGACCGGCACGCCGGCCAGCGGGCCCAGCTCCTCGCCGGCCGCGCGCCGGGCGTCCACCTCGCGGGCGGCGGCCAGCGCGCCCTCGCTGTCGACGTGCAGGAAGGCGTTGACCCGGCCGTCGACGGCGGCGATCCGGTCCAGATGGGCCTGGGTGACCTCGACGGCGGAGGTCTCGCCCGCGGCGACCAACCCCGCGATCTGCGTCGCGGTCATTCTGGTGATGTCGGTCATGAAGCCACATCCTCGTCCAGGATCCGCGGTACGCGGAACCGCTGCTCCTCCGCGTCGGGCGCGCCCGACAGCGCCTCCGCCGGGGTCAGGCAGGGCGTCACGACGTCCTCGCGGAGCACATTGGTGAGCGGCACCGAGTGCGAGGTGGGCGGGATGTCCGCGGCGGCGACCTCGCCCACCTGGGCGACCGCCTGGAGGATCACGTCGAGCTGGCCGGCGAAGGTCTCCAACTCCTCCTCCGTCACGGCGAGCCGCGACAGTCGCGCCAGATGCGCGACCTCCTCGCGGGAGATGGCGGCCATCGGTGCCCCCTTCGTGGCTGTCCTGCGTCTGGGTACGCCCACCCCGGTCGCCGAAGCGCGGCCCGCGGTGACCGCAGCGAGTCTATTGTTCCGCGCCCGACCGACCGCCCCCGGCTCCCCCGGGACGTCGAGCGCTGCGGGTCACCGCGCGTGCCGGTGCGGGATGTCCGCGTCGTCGTGACCGCCGAGCGGGCGCACCGGGCGGTACCGGGCCAGCCAGGCGACGAGTTCCCCGGCCGGCATCGGCCGGGCGTAGAACCAGCCCTGGGCGACGTCGCAGCCGGCGGCGTGCAGCATCCGCCAGCTCCGCTCGTCCTCCACGCCCTCGGCCACCACCCGCAGGCCCAGCGCCTTCGCCAACTCGATCGTCGACCGGACGATCGCCGCGTCGTCGGCGTCGTCGACCATGCCGAGCACGAAGGAGCGGTCGACCTTCACCTCCGACAGCGGCAGCCGGCGCAGGTGCTGGAGCGAGGAGTATCCGGTGCCGAAGTCGTCGAGGGCGATGCCCACCCCGATCCGGTGCAGCCGGGTGATTGTGGTCAGCACCCGGCGCGGGTCAGCCATCAGGGCACCCTCGGTGATCTCCAGTTGGAGCCGGTCCGGGGCCAGGCCGTAGCGGGTGAGCCGGTCGGCGATCTGGTCGGCGATCTCGCCGGTGTGCAGGTCCCGCACGCTTACGTTCACCGCCGCCCGCAGCGCCAGACCCGCCGCCGACCACTTGGCGAGCTGTTCGGTCACGTCGTCGACGACCCGGCGGGTGAGCAGGCGCATGACGGCGCTCTGCTCGGCGACCCGGATCAACTCCTCCGGGTCGACCATCCCCCGACGTGGGTGCCGCCAGCGCAGCAGCGCCTCCACGCCGACCATCTCGCCGGTGGCGACCGCGATCTGCGGCTGGTAATACATCATGATCTCGCCCGCGTCGTTGCCGAACTCGGCAGTGGGCGGCTCCGCGTCCGGCCGGCCGCCGGCCCGCACCGGATCGGAAGGTTCACCGGCGGGCGCCGGCCGGGCCCACCGCTCGTCGGCGGCTCCCGCCTCGGCGGTCTGGGCGGTGCGGCGCAGGATCGGGTCCGCGCCGGTGACGATCCGGTTGATCAGCTCGTCGTCGTGGGCCGCCAGCGGCGGGCGGCGTCGGCGCCGGCTCCACCACCGCTGGCCGGGGCGCTCGTCCGGTCGGGCTGCCCCCGGCGGTACGTCCCGACTCGGTTCGGTGGACGCCGATGGCATCGCGGAGAGCATCGCGCCGTCGCCGCCCCGGACCACGGAGGCGGGTGCCGCCGGCACCTTCCCCTCGCCCGGCCGGCCCGCCGCCCCGTCCTCCAGTACCCGGCGCAGGTCGGCCAGCAGGCCCAGCCGCTCAGCCGAGTTGTGGTCGGACTCGGCGGTGTAGACGGCGACGGTGTCGTTGCGGTGCTTCGCGTCGTACATCGCCACATCGGCGTGGCGCATCAGGGTGGCGAAATCCTCGCCGTGCTCCGGGTAGAGGGCGATCCCGATGGAGCCGCCGACATCCAGCGGCAGCCCGTCCAGCGGCACCGGCGTGGCCAGCACCTGCACCACCTGGTCGGCCAGAACCCGGGCCTGCGCGACATCGGTCAACCCGGTCATCACGATCGCGAACTCGTCGCCGCCGAGTCGGGCGACGAGATCCGGCGGTTCGACCACATCGGTCAGCCGGGCACTCACCTCGACGAGCAGCCGGTCGCCGACCTCGTGCCCGAGCGCGTCGTTGACGTTCTTGAACCGGTCCAGGTCGATCAGCAGCAGAGCGAGGCGGGCGTCCGGCTCGCCGCGTGCGCGACGCTCGGCGTGCCTGTGGATCTCCTCGCTGACCTCGGCCAGCAGCGCCTTGCGGTTCGCCAGGCCGGTGAGCGGGTCGAGCGAGGCGAGTTGGTGCTGCTCGACGGTGAGCCGGGCCATCCGGTACACCGCGAAGAGCGGCACCAGCACCAACGGGACCAGGGCCGCGCTGGCTCGCGCGGCGGTGACCAGCACCGGCGCGAGCAGCAGCAGGCTGCCGGTGGAAAGCACCTCGAAGGGCAACCCGTGCCAGGCGTTGGGCCACCACCGTTCGCCGAAACGCAGCCGTACGGCGGCGGTGACCAGGCTGTAGTTGACCACGAGCCA
This sequence comes from Micromonospora sp. PRAS1, assembly GCF_059553435.1. NCBI lineage: Bacteria > Bacillati > Actinomycetota > Actinomycetes > Micromonosporales > Micromonosporaceae > Micromonospora > Micromonospora sp. PRAS1. The sequence continues at coordinate 59,523 of NZ_JCANNB010000035.1, read as the reverse complement.
GGCGACCCCGGCACCGCCGATCGCGGCGATGTCCGGCCAGCCCAACGCCCCGCCGTCGAAGACGCCGCCGGGCCCCAGCCGGGTGACCGCGTACGCGGCGGCCAGGGCGCAGGCGTACTGGCCGGCGTTGAACGCCGTCCGCCAGAGGGCGTGCCGCATCCGGAACCCGGACACCAGCACGGCGACCGCCTGCACCGCGACCGCGGGGCCGAGCCCCCAGCCGAGCAGGATCGCGAAGGTGAAGCAGGTCGACGGGAAGACCGCCGAGGACTGCCGCCGGCCGGGCGGGACGAAGGGCCGCGCGTCGCAGGCCACCGCGAGCACCGCCATCGTCCAGAACGCCACCGGAAGCTCGGGCAGCGTGCCGGCCAGCGCCACCAACGGGGCGGCCGACACCAGCACGGCCACGGCCAGCACCCCACCGACGAAGACCGTGAACTGCGCCGTCCGTCCGGGCGGGACCAGGTTTCGCGGGTCGGGCGGCTCCATCACACCTCCCGGTACGCCACCTGGCGCGTGGGTTCACGCGCCGTTCCCAATGAAACGCTCCTGGTGACCACTTTCCCGCCACGACAGCCACGAATCGGTCGTAGTCGTAATTAAGTTGGTATCCGGGCGAGTGCCCTGATGGGAGGCGTACGACTCACTCCTCGACGCGGGCCACCGCGCGGGCCGCCTCCGGCCCCTCGTCGAGCAGCACCCGGAAACCCGCCTCGTCGAGGACCGGCACCTTCAGGGTGGCCGCCTTGTCCGCCTTGGACCCCGGGTTGTCGCCGACCACCACGAAGCCGGTCTTCTTCGACACCGAGCCGCTGACCTTGCCGCCCCGGGACTGGATCGCCTCGGTGGCCTGGTCCCGGGAGTATCCGCTCAGGGTGCCGGTGACCACCAGCGTGACCCCCTCCAGTGGACGGGCGCCCTCCGCCACCGCCGCCTCGGCCATCCGTACGCCCGCCTCGGCCCACTTGCGGACCACCTCGCGGTGCCAGTCGACGGCGAACCACTCGCGGATGCTGGCGGCGATGGTCGGCCCGACCCCGTCGACGGCGGAAAGTTCCTCCTCGGTGGCGTTGTCGATGGCCTCGATCGAGCGGAACTGCCGGGCGAGGGCCTGCGCGGCGGTCGGCCCGACGTGCCGGATGGAGAGCCCGACCAGCACCCGCCACAGGTCGCGTTGCTTGGCCACGGCCAGGTTGTCGAGCAGCTTGACGGCGTTGCTGCCGAGGCTACCGTCCTTGTTGACGAAGAACGGCGAGCGGGCCAACTGCTCCACGTCGAGCGAGAAGAGGTCGCCCTCGTCGGTGATGATCTGCGCGTCGAGCAGCGCGGCGGCGCTCTTGTAGCCGAGCGCCTCGATGTCGAACACCTTCCGCCCGGCCAGGTGGAAGACCCGCTCGCGCAGCTGCGCGGGACAGCTACGCGAGTTGGGGCAGCGGATGTCGACGTCGCTCTCCTTGGCCGGGGCCAGCGGCGTGCCACAGGCCGGGCAGTTCTCCGGCATCTTGAACGGCTCAGCATCGGGCGGACGCAGGTCGACCACGGGACCGAGCACCTCGGGGATCACGTCGCCGGCCTTGCGGATCACCACCGTGTCGCCGATCAGCACCCCCTTGCGCTCGACCTCACGCGCGTTGTGCAGGGTCGCGTACGCGACGGTGGAGCCGGCCACCTTGACCGGTTGCAGCACGGCGCGGGGGGTGACCCGCCCGGTGCGCCCGACCTCGACCTCGATGTCGAGCAGCTTGGTGTTGACCTCCTCGGGCGGATATTTGAAGGCGATCGCCCAGCGGGGTGCCCGGCTGGTCGAACCGAGTCGGCCCTGGATCGGCACCGGATCGACCTTCACCACCACCCCGTCGATCTCGTGCTCGACGTCGTGCCGGTGCTCGGCGTAGTGCGCGATGTAGTCCCGGACGCCGGCCAGGTCCGGTACGACCCGCCACCGGTCGCTGGTCGGCAGGCCCCAGGCGCGCAACGCGGCGTACGACTCGGACTGGGTCACCGGCTGGTAGCCCCGGCGGGCGCCGATGCCGTGCACCACCAGGCGCAGCGGTCGGGACGCGGTGATCCGGGGATCCTTCTGCCGGAGGCTGCCGGCGGCGGCGTTGCGCGGGTTGGCGAAGGGGGCCTTCTCCTGCTCGACCAGGCCGGCGTTGAGGTCGGCGAAGGCGGCGACCGGGAAGTAGATCTCCCCACGCACCTCGATGAACTCGGGGACCGGACCGTACTCCGGGGAGTCGGTGAGCCGGCTCGGCACGTCCCGGATGCTGCGGACGTTGGCTGTGACGTCCTCGCCGGTACGGCCGTCGCCCCGGGTCGCCGCCCGGACCAGCCGGCCCTGCTCGTAGGTCAGGTTGATCGCCAGCCCGTCGACCTTCAGCTCGCACAGGTAGGGCACCGGCCCGCCGGCGTCCCGCTCGACCCGCTCCGCCCAGGCGGCCAGCTCCTCGTCGGCGAAGGCATTGTCGAGCGACATCATCCGCTCGGCGTGGTCGACCGGGGTGAAGTCGGTGGAGAAGGTGCCACCGACGCGCTGGGTCGGCGAGTCGGGCGTGCGCAGCGCGGGGAACTCCTGCTCCAGTGCCTCCAGCTCGCGCAGTTGCCTGTCGAACTCGGCGTCGGAGATGGTCGGCGCGTCGAGCACGTAGTAGCGGTACTGGTGCTCGGTCAGCTCCTGACTGAGCGTGGCGTGCCGCTCCCGCGCCTGCGGGGTCGGCTCGGCTCCCGCCGCCGCCTCCTGCGCCGCGCTGACCTGCTGAGGAATCGCTTCCTCGGACACCCTGCCGTCTTCGGACACCGCTGCCGCCCTCCCGTGATCACGCTACCCGGAACCGTAGCGGTCGGGCCTGACAACCGTGGCCTGGCCCACCGGCGACCAGGCACGCAGCGGGTCGGAGGGGTCGCGCGGCGACCACCCGCCGGGGTCGGGTTCGGGCGCTATCGCTCCCAGGTGGCCGCCAGGGCCGTCAGTTGGTCGGCGTACTCGATGCGCTCGGCCCACTCCGCCGGCCAGGCGGCCATGCCGTGCGCGGCGCCGACGAACGCCCCGGCGAGGGCGGCGATGGAATCGGAGTCACCTGCGGTGCGGGCAGCCCGGGCGAGCGCACCGACCGGATCGTCGGCGTGCCGGACGGCGCAGAAGAGCGCGGTCGCCAGGGCCTCCTCGGCGATCCAGCCCTCCCCGGTACGCCGGCACGGGTCGCCGCCGTCGTCCGGTGCGGCGAGCGCGGTGGTCAGCCGGCGCAACGCCGCCCGGCACTCGTCCCAACCGGTGGCGATGAACTCCTCCGGTGTCGCGGCCTCCGACCGCCGCCACAGCTCACCGAGCCAGTCGGCCCGGTAGCTGGTGCGCTGCTGGTGGGTGCGCGCGGCGAGCAGGTCGGGCAACTCCGCAAGCGCGACGCCGTCGAGCAGCAGCCACACGGCGTACGCGGTCAGCTCGCTGGCAGCCAGGCCGGTGGGGTGCCCGTGGGTGAGACCCGCCTGGAGCTGGGCCAGCCCGGCGAGGGTGTCCAGGTCGGTGTCGAGCAGCCCGATCGGGGTGACCCGCATGTTGGCCCCGCAGCCCTTCGAACCGGCCACCGTGGCCTGCTGCCAGGGCACTCCCCGAGACAGCTCGCCGCAGGCACGCAGGCAGGTCATGCCCGGCGCGCGGTTGTTGTCCGGGCTGGCCGCCCAGGCCAGGAAGCGCTGCCGCAGCAGTGGCTCCACCGTCGCGGCGGTGTAGCCGGGCGCGTCGTGCAGCGCCCAGCCCACCGCGAGCGCCATCTGGGTGTCGTCGGTGACCAGCGCCGGGTCGCCGACCAGTTGCCGAGGGCCGGCCGGACCGTACCGGCGGTCGATCTCGGTAACGCTGAGGAACTCCGTGGGCTTGCCCAGGGCGTCACCGTAGGCGAGACCGAAGAGCGAGCCGGCGGCCCGGCGGCACGAGGAGTCGATCATGCCCGTGATCATGCCGTCCCGCCGCAAGCTGCGCCGGTGCCGCCGGGTCGGCCGGTCAGTCCCGGCGCCGCCAGACCGGCCGGTCAGTCCCGGTGCCGCCGGGTCGGCCGGTCAGTCCCGGTGCCGCCGGTCAGTCCCGGCGCCGCCGGTCAGTCCCGGTGCCGCCGGTGCCGCCGGTCAGTCCCAGCAGAGGCAGAAGGGGTGGCCGACCGGGTCGGCGTAGACCCGGAAGCCGTCACCGTCGCCGGGCAGCCGGCGGGCGCCAAGCGCCAGCGCCGCCTTCTCCGCGCTCTCGATGTCGTCGACGGTGACGTCGAGGTGGAACTGCTGGGGCCGCGCCGGATCCGGCCACGACGGTGGCCGCAGTTCGGGAGCCCGTTGAAAGGCGACCCGGGGCTGGTGCCCGGGACTGCCGCCGAGCACCACCCACTCGTCGCCGTCGCACTCCTCCTCCACCACTGGCAGGCCGAGCAGCTCGGCGTAGAAGCCGGCCAGTGCGCGCGGATCGGGACAGTCGATCACCGTGGTACGCAGCCGTCCAATCATGGCGAGCATCCTGCCCGCCGGGTACGACAGGAAACCTCACTCCTCGGACAACCGGCGGCCGGCGTCCCGACAGGCCGTGAGGAGCGCCCGGGCATCCGCCGGAGCCGCCCCGGCCAGGCCACACGCGGGAGTGACCACCACCTGCTCGGCGAGCCGGCTGCGAGGGAAACCGAGGCGGTCCCAGAGGGTGCGTACCCGGTCGGCGACCTGTGCGGAGGTCGGCGCGCGACCGGCCGGCGCGGCGCTCGACGCCAGCCGGGGCCGGGCACCGGCTCCGCCGGTTCGAGCACGACCGGCCGGCGCGGCACCGGGCGGCGGGCTGGTCGGTGCGGCACCGGCAAGCAGCCCGAGCCCGGCGTCGATCGCCTCGCCGAGCGGGTCGAGTTCGGTGATCAGGCTCAGGTCGAGCGCGACGCCGACCGCACCTGCGGTCCGGATCAGCTCCACCGGCACGTCCGAGGCGCAGCAGTGCACCACGGTCGGCACCCCGACCGCCTCGACGACCGCGCCCAGCAGCGTACGGGCGTCCGCCTGGTCCATCGCCCGGTAGGTGCCGAGACCGCTCTCGGTCGGTACCCGCCCGGCGAGCACCGCCGGCAGGGCCGGCTCGTCCAGTTGGAGCAGCACCGACGCCCGGGGCACCCGGCGGGCGACCGCGTCGACATGGCCGCGCAGTCCCTCGGCGAGCGAGCCGGCCAGGTCACGGACCGCGCCGGGGTCGCGCAGCATCCGACCGCCGATCGGCAGCTCCACCGAGGCGGCCAGGGTGAGCGGGCCGGCCGCCTGGATCTTCAGCGGGCCGACGTACTCCTCAGCCTGCTCGGCGAGCTGGTCGAGGTCACGTTCCATCAGGTCACGCGCGCGGCGCAGGTCCTTGCCGGGGCGCGGGGCCACCCGCCAGCGGGCGGCGTACAGCTCCACCGGCAGCTCGACGAGCAGGCCGCCTGTGCGGCCGATCAGGTCGGCCCCCGGCCCGCGCGCCGGCAGCTCCGGCAGATGGGGCAGGGCCGGCAGTTCCCCGAGCACCACCCGCTGCGCCTCGGCGATGTCGGTGCCCGGCAACGACCCGATTCCCGTCGCCGCACCCGCCGGCCAAGGCCAAACCTGATCACTCACGGCCGAAGCGTACCCGCCGCCGACCCCACCCCCGATCGACCAGGAGGTACGCGTCCGGATTCCGTGGCCGCGCCGCCGCGAACTCCTTGGTCAGCTCGAAGCTGGGGTGGTGATGGTGGCGGAGCCGAGGACGATGTCGCCGGCCGGATCGGGGCGGTAGGCGACGATCGCCTGGCCGGCGGCGACGCCACGGACCGGGCGGCGCAGCTCGGCGTGCAGGCTGTCGGCGGTGACCGTCACGGCGGCGGGCACGACCACGCCGTGGGCGCGCAGCTGCACCTCGCACTCGATCGGAGCGTCGGGGCGGGACGCGCCGGTCCAGATCGGGCGGACCGCGCGGACCTCGGAGACCTCCAGCGCCTCGGCCGGGCCCACGGTCACCGTGTTGGTCTTCGGGGTGATGGAGAGCACGTACCGCGGCCTGCCGTCCGGTGCCGGGCGGTCCAGGTGCAGCCCGCGCCGCTGGCCGACGGTGTAGGCGTACGCACCGGCGTGCTGGCCCACCACGGCACCGGTGGTCGCGTCGACCACGTCACCCGGCGTCTCGCCGAGCCGCTGGGCCAGGAAGCCGCGGGTGTCCCCGTCGGCGATGAAGCAGATGTCGTGCGAGTCGGGCTTGTCGGCGACCGCCAGGCCCCGGCTCGCCGCCTCCTGCCGCACCTGCGCCTTGGTCGAGTCGCCGAGCGGGAAGATCGAACGGTCCAACTGCTCCCGGGTCAGCACGGCCAGCACGTACGACTGGTCCTTGGCCTCGTCGACGCTGCGACGCAGCAGGCCGTCGGGGCCGAGCCGGGCGTGGTGGCCGGTGACCACGGCGTCGAAACCCAGGGCCACCGCCCGGTCCAGCACCGCAGCGAACTTGATCTTCTCGTTGCAGCGCAGGCACGGGTTCGGCGTACGCCCCGCCGCGTACTCGGCGACGAAGTCGTCGACCACGTCGGCGTGGAACTGATCGGCCATGTCCCAGACGTAGAACGGGATGCCGAGCACGTCGGCCGCGCGCCGGGCGTCGCGGGAATCCTCCAGGGTGCAGCAGCCCCGCGCGCCGGTGCGGTAGGTCTGCGGATTGCGCGCCAGCGCCAGGTGCACGCCGGTGACGTCGTGGCCGGCCTGCACCGCCCGCGCCGCCGCCACGGCGGAATCCACTCCGCCGGACATCGCCGCCAACACCCTCACCCGGACCACGCTCCCTTCGCCAGTCGAGCCTATCTCTGCGCCCGCCTCCGCCCCGCGCGGCAGCGACGAACCCCGCCGATCTTGCACTTATCGTCGCCGAATTGCACCCTTCACGGCCTTTGCCGCGACCAGAAGTGCAAGATCGACGGGGCGGGCGGGGGCGGGGGCGGGCGGGGGCGGGGGCGGGCAGGGGGTCAGCGGGGGGTGCGGAGGGCGGCGGCTCGGCGGGCGCGGTCGACGGCGGCCGGCAGGGCGGCGATGAGCGCGTCGATGTCCTCGGCGGTGCTGGTGTGGCCGAGGGAGAAGCGCAGCGAGGAGCGGGCCCGGTCGTCGTCCGCGCCCATCGCCAGGAGCACGTGCGAGGGCTGGGCCACCCCGGCCGAACAGGCCGAACCGGTCGAACAGGCGATGCCCTGGGCGTCCAGCAGGAGCAGCAGGGCGTCCCCCTCGCAGCCCGGGAAGGAGAAGTGCGCGTTGCCGGGCAGGCGGTCGGTCGGATCGCCGTTGAAGATGACCTCCGGCACCGCCTGCCGGACCCGCCGGACCAGGTCGTCGCGGAGCGCGGCCACCCGGGCGGCGTACTCCTGCTGGCCCTTGACCGCAGCCTCGACGGCGACCGCGAAGGCGACGATGCCGGCGGCGTCGAGGGTGCCGGAGCGCACGTCGCGTTCCTGTCCGCCGCCGTGCAGCAGCGGCACGGCGGTGACGTCGCGGGCCAGCACCAGCGCGCCGACCCCGACCGGGCCGCCGAGCTTGTGGCCGGTCACCGTGAGCGCGGCGACCCCACTGGCCGCGAAGTCGACAGGCACCTGGCCTACCGCCTGGATGGCGTCGGTGTGGAACGGCACGGCGTACTCCGTGGCCACGGCGGCCAGCTCGCCGATCCGCTGGACGGTGCCCACCTCGTTGTTGGCCCACATGGCGGTGATCAGGGCGACCCGGTCGCCGTGCTCGGCCAGCTCGGCGCGGAGCGCGTCGGGGTCCAGCCGGCCGGCGCCGTCGACCGGCAGCCAGCCCACCTCGGCCTCCTCGTGCCGGCTCAGCCACTCCACCGCGTCGAGCACGGCGTGGTGTTCGACCGCGCTGCAGACCACCCGGCCCCGGCGGGCGTCGGCGTCCCGGCGGGCCCAGAAGATGCCCTTCACCGCCAGGTTGTCGCTCTCCGTACCGCCCCCGGTGAAGATCACCTCGGAGGGCCGGGCTCCCAGCGCGGCGGCCACCCGCTCCCGCGACTCCTCCACCCGCCGCCGGGCACGCCGACCGGACGCGTGCAGGGAAGACGCGTTGCCGACCTCGCGGGCGGTCGCGACGTACGCCTCGAGTGCCTCGTCGAGCATCGGGGTGGTCGCGGCATGATCCAGGTAAGCCATCACGGTTCAGCCTAACGACCGCACCTGCTCCGACCGCAGGCCGGATGACCGGATGCCGGCGGTCAGAGCGGCACCGCGGTCACGACGATGTTGTCGCGGTACCGACGGGCGTCGGCGTCGAACGGTCCGCCACAGGTGATCAGGGTCAGTCGGGGCTGGCCGTCGCGCGCGAAGTAGCGCTCCAGCGGGATCTTCGTCTTGTCGTACTCCTCCCGGGCCACCACCCGGTAGGCCCGCTCGGTGCCGTCCTCGCCGGTGGCCGTCAGGGTGTCGCCCGGGGCGAGTTCACGCAGCCGGTAGAAGGCGCCCTTGCCCTGCTCCGCGCTGTCGACGTGCCCGGCGATCACCACCGAGCCGGCCTCGGCCTCGATCCCGGGGCCGTAGCGGTACCAGCCGATCTGGTCGACGCTGGGCGGCACCTCGAACTCCCCGGTGCGCTCGTTGACCCCGACGGGATTGACCCGCGCGGTGACCTGGATCGCGGGGATCCGCAGCCGGACCGGGGGCACCGGTTCGGCGTCGTCGGGCAGGGTTCCGGGGGCCACCGCCACGGAGGGTGCGGCACCCGGCGTACCGGTGACCGACGGGCTCGGGCTGGCCAGCGCGGCGGCCTGCTCGGCGCCGACGTTCCCCGCCGGCCGGGACATCACGGCCAGCGCGGTCGCGACGGCGAGCGCGGCGGCGCCGGCGGCCACCGCCGCCAGCGCCCCACGGTTGACCACGGTCACCGGCGGCCCGACCTGACGACCGCAGCCCGCGCCCCGCCCGCGACTAGCAGCAGGAGCCCGGTACCCGCCAGCGCGTACCACCAGACACCGAGGCCGGTGTCGGCCTGCCCGCCGGTGCCGCTCGGCACGCCGGAGGGCGCCGAGTGCAGGCCGGTGATGGTCTGCGCCACGACGGCCAGGTTCTCCGCCTCGGCCGAGCCGATGGCGTAGACGATCGTCGCGGTGCCCTCACGTAGGTTGAGGTCGGCCGGCCCGATCGCCACCGTCTCGGTGCCGGCGAGCACCACGTCCGCCGAGACACTGCCCGCGTCCACGTCGGCCTTGGCCTCGTTCGGGTTGGTCAGGTCCTCGAAGACCGGGCTGCCGCCGGCACGCACGTCCACGGCCGGGGCGGCGGCGGTGTGCCGGACGATCAGCCGGGCCTTGCCGGCGTCGAGCTTCGCGGTGTCGTTGACGAACGGAGTGATCTTGGGCTGGCCCTCGGCGTCGAGGTGGGCGGCGATGCTGATGTTCGCCCCGCCCGGCACCTCGGCGTCGTCCACGGTGAGGATCGCCTGCCCGATCGGCTCGCCGGGCTTGGTCAGGGCGATGTCGTACGCGCCCTCCGCCAGGTCCAGCGGGCCGGCCACGTCACCGGGCTCGAAGTTCTCAAGCGTCTTCTCGCCGTTGACGTAGACGTCGACCGGAGTGTCCGGGATGCCGTGCACCACGGAGACCTTCGAGCTGGCGGCGTACGCGGGAGTCGCCGTCGCGAGGCCGGTGCCGACAAGGGTCAGCGCGGCGACCGCGCCACCCGCGGCAATCCGGCGAAGGTGCCCGAACCGCATGTCTGCCTCCTGATGGTTCGTACTGGTTCGTTGGTGTTGCTGACATCCCGAGTTACGCCGGCACGTCGCCGCCTGGATGCGACCCGCTGCGACTTTCTTTTTTCGGCTCCGACCGCATCCGCCGGGCGGGTTCCGGACGAAGTGGGGTCGAGGAGCTACTGGGCTGACAGAGGGGACGGCACCGGTGCGAGCTACAGTCGGGCATGCCCCCAACCAGGCGAACTGTCCCGTGACCGGGACCCGGCAGGCGCCGGGAACGCCCGAGGACGACCTCGCCGACCGGTTCCGCCACGGCGACGAACTTGCGTTACGCGAGGCGTACGACCGCTACGGCCGGGCCGTCCTCCATCTGGCCACCAGCACCCTGGTCAACCGCAGCGACGCGGAGGACGTCACCCAGGCCACCTTCGTCGCCGCCTGGCTCGGCCGGGACACCTTCGATCCGGCCAAGGGCTCCCTGGTCGGTTGGCTGCTCGGGATCGCCCGGCGCAAGGTCGTGGACCGGCTGCGGTCGGCCGGCCGGGAGAACCGGGTGACCGAGGCGGTACGCCAGTTGCCCGAGCCGGCGGCCACCGCGAGCGATCCGGATCTCGTGGTCGACCGCCTGGTGATCGCCGACGAACTCGCCCGGCTTCCCGCCGAGCAGCGACGCATGCTGGAGTTGGCGTTCTTCGACGATCTGACCCACCAGCAGATCGCGGCGGTGACCGGAGTGCCGCTCGGTACCGTCAAGAGTCACATCCGACGCGGCATGGCCAGCCTGAAGCGCAGATGGGAGGTGGACGGTGCCGCACCTGGAGCACGATCGACTGGTCTTTCTGGCACTCGGTGAGAGCGAGGCGGAGGAGGTCGACCGCACCCACCTCGACCTCTGTTCGCACTGCCGGGGAGAGTTGGAGAAGCTGCGGCACGTCGCCGGCCTCGGCGCCGCCACCCAGGGGCTACGTCACCTGCCCGACCCGCCGGAGCACGTCTGGCAGGGCATCACGGCCGAGGTCCAGGCCGCGCGGGAACTACCCGCACTGACTGCCGACCGGCGCCAGCGACCGCCCGAGCCGCGCAGCGGTGCCGCCCCGACCGGAGTGGCCGCCCCGACCGTCACCGGCCCTGGCGCGCCGGCACGCCCACGGCGGGTACGCGTGCCGCGCTGGGCGACGACCGTGGCCACGGCGGTGGCCGCCGCCGCTGTCGGGATCGCCGGCACCGCCGCTGTGCTGGGTGGGCGCCCGACCGAGCCCGAGCCGCCGGCCCCGCAGGCGGTGCTGGCCAGCGCTCCGCTGGCCGCGTACGGCAGCACTCCGCCACAGGCCCGGGGAGACGCGCGGGTGCTTGAGAGCGGCGAGCTTCACGTGCATGTGGCGAATCTCCCAGCCGTGCCGGGGTACTACGAGGTCTGGCTCATCAACCCGCAGAACATGGAGATGTTCTCGATCGGCGTACTCGGCAGCGGTTCCGACGTGTTGCTACCGCTGCCGCCCAACGTCGACCTCGGGCAGTACTCTGTTGTCGACATCTCGGCCGAACAGTACGACAACAACACCGCCCACTCCGGGGACAGCCTGTTGCGGGGCTCCTTGACGGGCTGATCGGCGGGCCGGATCAGCTCCCCGGCCCGCCGATCAGCTCCCTGTCGGCGCGAGACGACGAAGCCGCCGTCCGATATCGGACGGCGGCTTCGTCGCGTACGCGTCACTTGCGCTTGCGGATCTCCTCGGCGGCCTGCGGCACGATCTTGAACAGGTCGCCGACCACGCCGTAGTCGGCCAGTTCGAAGATGGGTGCCTCGCCGTCCTTGTTGACCGCGACGATGGTCTTCGAGGTCTGCATGCCGGCCCGGTGCTGGATCGCGCCGGAGATGCCCAACGCGACGTACAGCTGCGGGGAGACGGTCTTGCCGGTCTGCCCGACCTGGAACTGGTGCGGGTAGTAGCCGGAGTCGACCGCGGCCCGGGACGCGCCGACCGCGCCGCCGAGCAGGTCGGCCAGCTCCTCGACCAGCTTGAAGTTGTCTGCGTTGCCCACGCCGCGGCCACCGGAGACGACCACGCTGGCCTCGGTGAGTTCCGGGCGGGAACCCTTCTGCTCGGCCACCCGCTCGACCACCCTGGCCAGCTTGTCGGTGTCCGTGGCAGTGACGCCGAGCTGCTCGACCGCTGCGGTCGCGGCGGCCGGCGTCGGGGTCACCGAGTTCGGTCGGACGGTGACCAGCGGCAGGCCCCGGGTCACCTTGGACTTGACGATCGTCGAGCCGGCGAAGACCACCTGGGTGGCGGTGCCGTCGGCGGCCAGGGCGACCACGTCGGTCAGGATGCCGTTGTCCAGCTTGACGGCCAGCCGGGCGGCGATCTCCTTGCCCTCCTGCGAGGAGGCGAGCAGCACGGCCGCGGGCTGCACCCGCTTGACCAGGTCGGCGACGACGGTGGCCTTCGGCGCCACCAGGTACCCGTCGATCTCCTCGCCCTCGGCAGCGTAGATCTTCTCGGCTCCGTACTCGCCAAGCTTGCCGGCGAGCGCGTCGGCGGCACCGGCACCGCCGAGCACCACCGCGGACGGGCTACCCACCTCCCGGGCCAGGGTCAGCATCTCCAGGGTGACCTTCTTGACGCCGAACTCCCGGGTGGCTTCGACGACGACGAGAACCTCAGACATATCCCCCACCTCTCACACGAACTTCTCGGTGGCGAGGAACTCGACCAGCTGGACGCCGCCGGAACCCTCGTCGGTGACCTTCACGCCGGCCGAGCGCGGCGGACGCTTGCTGTGCTCAAGCACGACGCTTGTCGCGCCGTCGAGGCCCACCTCACCGGCGGCGACGCCCAGGTCGGCCAGGGCCAGGGTCTGCACCGGCTTCTTCTTGGCGGCCATGATGCCCTTGAACGACGGGTACCGCGGCTCGTTGATGGTGTCCCACACCGAGACGATCGCCGGCGTCGCGGCGGTGACCACCTCGTAGCCCTCCTCGGTCTGCCGTTCCACGGTGAGCGTGGTGCCGTCGACGGTGAGCTTGCGGGCACCGGTAAGCGCCGCGATGCCGAGCCGCTCGGCCAGCATGTGCGGCATGACCTGTACCCGGCCGTCGGTCGACTCCGACCCGCAGAGCACCAGGTCGGCGTTGAGCTGACCCAGCGCGGCGGCGAGCACCTTGGAGGTGGCCACCGCGCACGAACCGTGCAGCGCGTCGTCGACCACGTGCACCGCCTTGTCCGGGCCCATCGACAGCGCCTTACGGATCGACTCGGTCGCCCGGTCCGGACCCATGGTCAGGATGGTCACCTCGCCGCCGTGCGCTTCCTTGATCTTCAACGCCTCTTCGATGGCGTACTCATCCATCTCGTTGATGACGTTGTTCGCCGAACCGCGGTCGACAGTGTTGTCGTCAGAACGCAGGTTGCGGTCCGCGCCCGAATCGGGCACCTGCTTGACGAGTACGACGATGTTCATCGCGCTTCGACGACCCTCCTGCTGTGGTGGTGTGATCATTCACCCGGTCTGTGGGCCGCAGCCTCGCTCCTGAGCCACCGTTCGGTCAACCACGAGCCGCTGTGCGGTTGCCCACGGCGCAATGTTACCTGTCAGTAGCATCTGCGCCCAGCGCGCCCCTGACCCGGTCGATGGCCTCGGCCTCGGCGGGACTGACGCCGTCGTGGGCCCGCGCCGTGCGGTCGGCGGCGGCCAGCACCACCGAACGGTAGACCGGCACCTCCCCCGGCGCCTTCTCGGCCAGGATCTGCACCGCCCGGCGCAGCGCCGGCAGCGTCACCGACTCGATCTCCGCCGCCGAGTCGCGCGGCAGCCTCGGCAACGGCCCACTTGTCAACGCCTCCCGCACCACGCCACCGGCGTCGGTCAACACCCCGGCGGCAGCGAAGCTCTCCCGGAACAAGGCGAGTATCCCCGGATCGGCGTTCACGACCAGGAACACCGCGCCGAAGGCACCGGTCTTGAGGGTCAGTTTCTCCTCGTCCGTCAGCCGTAGCGCCATGATCACGGAGTGTAGACGTAGGGAGTCGTGGTGGTGACCGGGACGAGCCCGAGCCGGCCCAGCACCGGTCGGCTCTCGGCACCGGCGTCGACCTGCAACAAGGTCCGGCCGCGCTGCCCGGCGAGCCGGGCCCGGTAGGTGACAAGCGCCCGGTAGATCCCCTGGCGCCGCCACTGCGGCCGGGTCGAGCCGCCCCAGAGGGTGGCGAACGTGGTGCCGGCGGGATAGCGCACCCAACCCGCGCTGACCACCGTCTCGTCGGCCTCGGCCACCACGACCGTGATCGCCTGCGGATCGGTGACGATCTCCCGTTCCAGCCCCTCGGCCAGACCGGCGAGGTCGTGACCCCACGGCTCGGTCTCCAGCTCCGCGATCCGGTCCAGGTCCGCACGGGTGGTCACCTCCCGCAGGCGTACGCCCTCGGGGACCACCGGCAACGCGGAGGCCAGCGGCGCGACCGGACCGACAAGCACGGTCTCCTCGTCCTCCGGCGCGAACCCCGCCGCGCGCAGCCGCTGCGGCAGGTCGGCCGGTTCGTCGTGGCCGTGCAGCTTCCACTCCACCGGCTCGCCCCGCTCCCGGAACACCGCCACCTGACGGCGGATCAGGTCGTCGAGTTCGGCACCACCCAGGCCACCGAGGTCGCGATAGGTCACCAGGCCCCGATGGCTGAGGCCCAGCACCCGGAACAGCGGACCGTCCGACTCCACCTCGACGCCGTCCGGCGCCGGGTCGGGCAGGCCCGGCCGCAACTGGGTGTCGTACGCCGAACGCAGCGTGGTCTCGTCAAGATCCGTCATGTCCCCAGGCTATTCCCGCTCGGCACCGGATAATCACCACCGTGTGGCAAGGGATCAAGAACTGGTTCGACCCCAGGGAGCTGCGGTCGGTGGGTACCACCCCCGACTACCGCTTCTCCCTGGCCAACGAGCGAACCTTCCTGGCCTGGCTGCGTACCGGGCTGGCGCTGGTCGCCGGCGGTTTGGCCGCCGCACAGTTCCTGCCGAGGCTACCGATGGTGCACCTGCGCGAGGCGATCTCCGTGAGTCTGCTCCTGCTCGGCGGCGCGGTCGCGATCCGGGCGGTCGACCACTGGGCGCGTACCGAACGGGCCATCCGGCTCGGCCGGGAGCTGCCCGCGTCCCGCTTCCCGGCCGTGCTCGCCCTCATCGTCGGTCTCGGCGCGCTGCTGCTGGTGGTCGCGGTGCTGGCCGGCGCGATCAACGAATGACCGGTACCCGCGATCCCGGGCTCCAGCCCGAGCGGACCCGGCTGGCCTGGCGACGAACCGCCCTGGCGACGACGGTGGTGGCCCTGCTGACCGTCCGGCTGGCCCTCACCGGCGGCCCCTCCGGCGCGCTGCCGGCCACGCTGGCCATCCTCGGTTGGGGCGGCGTCGTCACGCTCTGCTGGCGACGGGCCACCGGCACCGGCCGGCACCGCACGGGCGGTCGCACCCTGGCCACCGCCGGTCTGGCCACCGCCGGATTCGCCCTGATCGGCGTCGTGCTGGTGCTGTGCGGGCTGTGACCACTGTCCGGGGTAGGCCATGATGGGTACATGGCCCGGCTCTACATCCTCCTCTTCGTGGTGCAGGTCGTCCTCGCCGTCTGCGCCCTGATCAGCTGCCTCTCGGCCGAGGAAGACGACATCCGTCATCTGCCCCGGATCGTCTGGGTGCTGATCATCCTGTTCTTCCCGCTGGTCGGCTCGATCGCCTGGTTCGTCGCCGGGCGCGAGCGCAAGACGGTCGCCGGCGGTCCGTGGGCGGGCACCAGCCCTGCCCAGCACCGGCCGGCCCGGCCGGTCGCACCCGACGACGACCCCGAGTTCCTGCGCTCGATCGAGGAGCGTTCCCGCAAGGAGGACCAGGAACTCTTCCGCCGCTGGGAGGAAGATCTCCGCCGCCGCGAGGACGACCTGCGCAAGGAGGATCTCCGCCGCCGCGAGGACGACCTGCGCAAGCGCGAGGGTGACCCCCCACGCGAGGAACCCCGCCCCTAACCGCTCCCCCACCCACCCACCCCGCCCCCAGCGTTGATCATGAGGTTGGCGGCAGTTTGAAGATCAACTACTGCCGCCAACCTCATGATCAACGAAGTGCTGGGGGTTGGGGGGTGGGGGGTTAGGCGAGGTTTGAGGAGCGGGGGTAGGCGTCGGCGGGGTCGGTGAGGACGTTTACCAGGTAGGGGACGTTGGCGTCGAAGGCGCGGTGCAGGGCCGGACCGAGATCCGCGGCCTTGGCGACCGTCTCGCCCGCGCCACCGAGCGCGCTGACCACCTGGTCGTAGCGCAGCTCGGGCTGGAGATCGGCGGCGACGTCGTAGCCGTACATGGCGTGCATCGGGTGCTTCTCCAGGCCCCAGATGCCGTTGTTGCCGACCACGATGACCACCGGCAGCTTCTGCCGGACCAGGGACTCCACGTCCATCAGCGAGAAGCCGGCCGCGCCGTCGCCCATCAGCACGCAGACCTGCCGGTCCGGGTGGGTGACCCGGGCGCCCATCGCGTAGCCCATGCCGGTGCCGAGGCAGCCGTACGGGCCGGGGTCGAGCCAGGTGCCGGGCTGGGCCGGCTCCAGGTACCGGCCGGCGTACGAGACGAAGTCGCCGCCGTCGCCGATGGTGACCGCGTCGCGGGCGAGCACCTTGCGCAGCTCGCCGTAGATCCGGGCCGGGCGGATCGGGTCCGTCTCGGCGGCCATCTCCTCGGCGTCGCGGGCCTTCGCGGCGTCCTCGGCGGTGCGCAGCTGCGCCACCCAGTCACCGTGGTCGGCCCGGTCGCCGGCGTGCTCGGCCAGGGCGGTGAGGATGCTGCGCAGGTCACCGGCGGGCGCGACGGCCGGCTGTACGTGCCCGGCGCGCTGGCTGGGCGCGTCGACGATGTGCACCACCTTGGCGTCGCCGAAGTCGCCGAAGGAGAGCCGGAAGTCCAGCGGGGTGCCCACCACCACGACCACGTCGGCACCGGAGAGGGCCACCCGACGGGCCTTGGCGAAGGCCAGCGGGTGCTCGGGCGGCAGCGCGCCCCGGCCCATGCCATTGGTGAAGACCGGCACTTCGAGGGCCTCGGCGGCGGCGCGCAGGGCCTCCACGGCGTCACCGGCGTAGACGTCCGAGCCGGCGACGATTACCGGACGCGCCGCGCCGGCGATCAGGCGGGCCGCGCTGGCCACCTCGTCGGGGTCGGCCTCGATCGGGGCGATGGCCGGCCCGGCGGGCGCCTCGGCGTCGCCGGTGGAGAAGATCGCTTCGAGCGGGAAGTCGAGAAAGACCGGGCCCCGGTGCGGGGTGAGCGCGGCGTCCAGCGCGGCGGCGACGGCCCGGGGAATGTCGTCGGCGCCGAACACCGTCTCGGCGTGCTTGGTCACCGGGGCGACCAGCGGCAGGTGGTCCATCTCCTGGAGGCTGCCCGAGCCCCAGCGGAACTGCGGGGCTCGCCCGCCGAGCACCAGCACCGGGGAGGCGTTGAAGTACGCGCTGGTCAGCCCGGAGATGCCGTTGGTGACGCCGGGGCCGGCGGTGAGCACGGCGAGACCGGGGCGGCGCTGGAGCTTGGCCACTGCCTCGGCGGCGAAGACGGCGGACTGCTCGTGCCGGACGTCGTAGATCGGGAACCCGGTCCTGTGCGCGGCGTCGTAGAGCGGAAAGACGTGCCCGCCGGAGAGGGTGAACATCTCCCGCACCCCGTACGCGCGCAGCGCCGCGAGGGCGAGTTCTCCGCCGTGGCCTTCGATCCGCTCCGTCATGCCCGCTCCCTCTCGTTGCCCTCGTCGCTCGACCGGAGTCACACGCTACTGGCCGGTAAGAGGAATGTGAACCATCTTCATCGGCCGGTGAAGTCCGGCTTGCGCTTCGCCACGAACGCCGCCATCCCCTCCCGCCGGTCGTCGGTGGCGAAAAGCGCCGCGAAGAGCTGGCTCTCCCAGGCCAGACCCGAGTTCAGGTCCATCTCCAGGCCGCCGTCGACGGCCAGCTTCGCCGCGCGCAGCGCCTGCACCGGGCCGTTGACGTACGGCTGCACCAGCGCCACCGCGGCGTCGTAGACCTCGCCGGCCGGGGCGACCCGGTCGGCCAGGCCGATCCGCAGCGCCTCCGGCGCGTCCACCATCCGGCCCGACATGATCAGATCCTTGGCACGGGCCGGGCCGACCAGCCGGGCCAGCCGCTGGGTGCCTCCGGCACCGGGGATGATGCCGAGCTTGATCTCGGGCTGGCCGAGCTTGGCGTCCTCGGCCACCACCCGCCAGTCACAGGCCAGCGCCAGCTCGCAGCCGCCGCCGAGGGCGTAGCCGGTGATCGCGGCGACCACCGGCTTGGGGATCCGGGCGATCGCGCCGAGCGCGCTGGACAGGTCGGCCGCCCGGTCGGCCATGTCCACGTAGGACATGTCGGCCATCTCCTTGATGTCCGCCCCGGCGGCGAAGACCTTCTCCCCGCCGTACACGATGACGGCACGGACCTCTGGGTCGGCGGTGGCCGCCGTCGCGGCGGCCCGCAACTCCTCCTGCACCTGGGTGTTGAGGGCGTTCATCGGCGGCCGCTCCAGCCGGATGGTGCCGATGCCGTCAGTGGTCTCCAGCCGCACGAACTCGCCCACGCTGACCCTCACTTCCTCGTCGAAGTCGCCTGCCAACCTTACGGCCAGCCGCCACCGGCACGTAGTCTGGCTGCCAGTCCCACGACCCGGAGTTCCCGTGATGGTCACGTACTACGACGACAGGTCCGTGCAGGTCACCTCCGTCGCCGTCACCGTCGACGGCGACTCCTACCCGCTGTCCGAGATCACCGATCTCTGGCACCACCGGGGCAGCCTCTCCTGGCGGGTCCTGGCCGGTCGCGGCGCGCTCGCCGGGGCCATGATCGGCCCAGTGGTGGCCGCCGTCGCGGGCATCGCGCTCGCCGTCTGGCTCGACGGGTCGGCAACCGTCACCGTCGCAATCATCGGCAGCTCGATCCTGATCGGGCTGGCCGCCGGACCGATCGCCGACCAGCTCTTCGAGTACTTCGACCGCTCGTACGCCCGGGGCAGCCGCCCCCGGGAGATCTGGATCCGCTGGCGTGGCCACCCGGTCCGGCTCCTGCGCACCCCCGACGCCCTGCGCTTCGGCCAGATCTACCGCGCCCTGCAACGCGCCCTCGAAGCCACCCAGGTGCAAGGAAGGGCCCCCTATTAACGCCTGCGGTATAGCAAGGGCCCCTTATTAACAAAGCCACCCCCTCCGAGTCGAGCGGTCATCCGACCGGCACAGGTTGCCCGGAGATGGTTAGGCTTAGTGATGGTCCTCTATTACCGGGACGACGCGGTGCAGGTCACCTCGGACGCGATCCGGACCGGCGGGCAGGTCATCCCGATCGACGAAGTCACCTACGTCTGGCACCAGAAGGGACGCACGACCCTGGCCGTACGGGGTCGGGTGCTCGGTCGGGGCGTACTGGTGCTGCTGCTCTCGCTGCCACCGCTGGTCGCGCTGGTCTGCGTACTCTCGCTGGCCTGGTCGGCGCAGGACCGGGGCGAGTGGATGCCGGCCCTGATCGTGCTGGTGGCCTGCGTGGTCATCGCGCTGGCGCTGACGCCCTTCCTGGAGATCCCGCTCGGCTGGCTGGACCGGTCGTACGAACGCGGCAACCGGGTGCACGAGTTGTGGGTGCAGTACCGGGGGCAGCAGGTGATGTTGCTAGACACCCCGGACGCGCTGCGCTTCGGGCAGATCTACCGGGCGGTGCAGCGGGCCGTGGAGCACGACACGCCGGACGGGTGACACCATCCGGCCGCATGGTGGCCGAGCCGGCGGACCGGCCCGGCCACCATCAGTTCCCGCACCCGACACCGGCGACAGGACCGGCGGTCGCTACTGGGTCAGCTCGGCGACCTGCTCAGCGGTCAACCGGGGCACGTCCGCCGCGGCCCGCTGCGTCGCGGCGGCGGTCGGCGGATCCGCCGGCCGACGCAGGTGCCAGTCCGTCACCGCCTGGTAGGCGGCGACCACCGAAAGCAGCCGGTCCTCGGCGTACGGGAGGCCACCGAGAATCGTGCCGATCGGTACCCCGGCGGCGGTGGCCCCGATCGGGAAGGCGATCTCCGGCAGACCGAGGATGTCGAAGGGCACCGGGCCGGTCTGCACCACCACGTCGCAGCTGTCGAAAAGGTCGTTGAGTACCCGTTCCATCAGCAGCAGCTTGGCCCGCTGTCCGGTGATGAACTCGTTGCTCCCCAGCAACGCACCCTGCAACCAGCTGGTCACGGAGACCCCGAACCCGCGCAGGTCCGTACGCAGGTACGGCATGAACGGCTCGCTGCGCTCCGGCAGGCGGATGTTGTTGAACGTGGTGCCGGTCAACTCGTTCCAGCCCTCGGGCAGGGCGACGTCCACAAGCGTGACGCCGGGAATGGCGGCGAGCTGAGCCAGGTACGCCTGGCGGGCCAGCGCGGTCGCCGAGCTGCCGTTGGTGAAGCCGGGCAGCACCCCGATCCGGCTCTTCCAGCGCAGTCTGACCCGACGCCCCTGGTACACCGGGGTCGCCGCGTCGATCAGGTCGGGCACCTCGGGCAGCCCCTGGCTGCGCGGGTCGGCGGGGTCCTCGCCGGCCATCGCGGTAAGCATGATGGCGGCGTCCTTGGCGTCCCGGGCCAACGGACCCGGATGGTCGCGGGTGTAGCTGAGCGGGATGATGCCGGCTGCCGAGACCCGGCCCATGGTCGGCTTGAGCCCGGTCAGGTTCTGCGCGTTTGCGGGGGCGGTGATCGAGCCGCCGGTCTGGGTGCCGATACCCGCGGTCGCCATCCGGCCGGCCACCGCCGTCGCGGTGCCGGTGGACGACCCGCCCGGGTCGGTGTTGCGGTTGGTCGGCGTCCAGGCGTTGACAGTGGTGATGACACCAGCCGGGGTGGTGGCCCGGGTGGTGGCCAACGGTCCCATCTGCGTCTTGCCGAGCACGATTCCGCCGGCCCCGGTCAGCCGGGCCACCGCCGTCGCGTCGTACGGCGGCCGGAAGTCCTGGAACAGGAAGGAGTTGGCGGTGGTGAGCACCCCTTCGGTGTAGAAGTTGTCCTTGACGGCCAGTGGAATGCCGTGCAGTGCGCCGCGTCGGGGCCGGCGGCGGGCGTCCCGCGCCGCCGCGATCGCCGCGTCGGCGAGCACCAGGTTGAAGGCCTGGTACGTGCCGTCATGGGCGGTGATGCGGGCCAGGTACGCCTCGACCAGCTCCTCCGGAGTGAGCTTGTTGGCCCGGATGAGCCACGCCGCCTCGGCGATGGTGAGTTCGGTCGGATCGGCGACGGCCTCTGGGCGTGGCTTGACGTAGGCGCTGGGGCGATCCAGCGCCTGCCTTGCGGCCCTGGCGTTCGCCGCCGAGGGGCTCGCTGCGGCCACTGCGGGAAGCGCGACAGTGGTGCCCACGGCGGAGACCGTGGCCAGCGCGGCGGTGCGGGCCAGGAACGCCCGGCGATCGATCGAACGGTCGAGTGGTTGAGCGCTCATGCCTTCCGCCATTCGATGCTGTTCGAGGGGTACAGGATCGGCACCCGCTGCTGGGACAGGGCCTTCGCGGTGTCCGCGTCGGCCGCCTCGGGTGTTGGCAACTGGTACGCGGCCAGCGCCACCACGGTGCCGCGCAGGAAAGAGCGCAGCGAAGCGAGCACCGAGTCGCGGCCCGGCGAACCGGTTTCCGGGTCGGCGGCGGTGCCGGGCGGAAGTTGATCGAGATCGATGCCGAGCGCGGCGATCCGGGCCCGGATCAGGGTGTTCAGCTCAGCATCGGTTGGCGGAGTGGGCGCCATGGTGCTCCTCCAGGTGCTGATCGACGAGGTTCGTGATCCACGGTGACCTGAAGCTAGGTGGCCCGCCGCCAGCGGGACTGCGGGCGACCATGGAATTGAGCAACATTTGATTCTGGCTCCGCGGCCCTTCGGCCGAGGCACGGTTCGCCGAGAGCCGACGCGGCCTTCAGTCGAGCCCCGATTTGCCGGGAGCCGACGCGGCCTT
Source organism: Micromonospora sp. PRAS1 (assembly GCF_059553435.1). NCBI lineage: Bacteria > Bacillati > Actinomycetota > Actinomycetes > Micromonosporales > Micromonosporaceae > Micromonospora > Micromonospora sp. PRAS1. Next base: position 37,852 of record NZ_JCANNB010000035.1, on the reverse strand, counting down.
CAGTCGAGCCCCGATTTGCCGGGAGCCGACCCGTGCCGGGGAAGCCAGGGCGGCGGCGCGAGGCGCTGGTGCCGGGGTCGTCCGGCGTACCGGGGCCGCCCGGCGCACACTTGACCCATGGCGATCCCCCTTCCCCGGCCGACCGCGGTCGTCGGTCTCACCCGTTCGGCCTTCGACTCGGCCGCGTCCTTCGCTGCGATCCCGGGCCGCGCCTTCGCCGTGCTCGACGGGGTGGAGGCGCTGCTGACCCGGATCAACGGCGTGGTGGACCGGGTCGAGCAGACCCTCGACCGGACCGACCAGCTGCTCACCGACGCCGACGTGGCGGTCCGCGAGGTCGCGGTGATCAGTGCCGCCGCCACCGCCGCGGTGGAGAACGCCACCGAGGTCGCCGCCGCCGCGACGGTGGTGATCGGCGAGGCCGAGCAGGTGTCGGCCGCCGCCGGGGTGGTGGTCGCCACCGCCGACCGGGTGGCCCGGGCGGCGGCCGGCGTGATCGACACCGCCCAGTCGGTCGCCGGTCGGGCCGCCGAGACGGTGGGGGTGGCGGCCGAGGCGGCGAGCACGGCCGCCGAACTGCTGGCCGCGTACGAGCCGGCGTTGCGGCGGGCCGCCCCGATGGCGACCCACTTCATCGAGCAGCTCAGTCACGAGGAGGTGACCGCGGCCGTCCGGCTCGTCGACGAACTGCCCAAGCTGCGACAGCACCTGACCTCGGACATCCTGCCGATCCTGGCCACCCTGGACCGGGTCGGCCCGGACCTGCACGATCTGCTCGACGTTACCCGGGATCTCAAGCTGGCCGTGGCCGGCATTCCCGGCCTGGGCATGCTCCGGCGGCGGGGCGAGAAGATGACCGACGAGACCGGCTGACAGGGACCTCGTCCGGCCGCGACCAGCAACGGTCGCGGCAGCGCTGGTTCAGCGGTCGCGACCAACAGCGCTCGCAGCCAACAGCGCTCGCGGTCGGCAACGGTCGCGGCCAACAGCGCTCGCAGCCGGCGGCGGTCGCGGTCGGCGCTGGTTCAGCAGTCGCAGCCGGCGGCGGTGCAGGCGGCACCGGCGGGACGCGGTGCGGTCAGGTCGTCCACCGGGCGGTGGATCCGTCCCGTCGCGGTGACCACCGGCAGGCCCTCCCGGACCCAGTACTCGTACCCGCCGCGCATCTCCTTGACGGGATAGCCGAGCCGGGCGAACTCCAACGCGGCCCGGGTGGCGCCGTCACAGCCGGGACCCCAGCAGTAGGTGACCACCCGCGACCCGGCCGGCACCGTACCGGCCGCCGCCGTGGCGATCCGGGCCGTGGGCAGGTGTACGGCATCCGGCAGGTGCCCCTGGTCCCAGGCGACCTCACTGCGCGAGTCGACCACCACCAGGTCGGGCAGCGCGGCGGTGAGGTCGGCGTGCACGTCGGCTACGTCGGTCTCGAAGCGCAGCCGGGCGAGGAAGTGTCGGACAGCTGCGGCCGGCTCGGCGGCCGGCACGGCGAAGGCTCTGGTCATGACAGTGATCCTGGTCCGGCGGCGCTGGGCGGGCGAGTGGCGGAGACGACGTACTCCGCTAACATCCCGCCATGTCTCCGGTCGACCGCAGCGTCGCCGTGCTCGCGTACCCCGGGATGTCGGTCTTCGAGACCGGGATCGTCACCGAGGTCTTCGGGCTGCCCCGCCCCGAACTCGGCGTGCCCTGGTACGACCTGCGGCTCTGCGCCGAGCGGCCGGGTCCGGTCCCGGTGCTCGGCGGCGCCAGCCTGCACAGCCCGTACGGGCTGGACGTGCTGGCCACCGCCGCGACGGTGATCGTGCCCGGGGTGCCGGACGTGACCGGCGTACCGTCGCCGGAGTTGGTCGCCGCGCTGCGCCGGGCGCACCGCCGCGGCGCCCGGATCCTCTCCATCTGCTCGGGCGCGTTCGCCCTCGCCGGCGCCGGCCTGCTCGACGGCCGGCGGGCCACCACCCACTGGCAGTACGCGGACCTGCTGGCCCGCCGGTACCCGGCGGTGACGGTGGACGCCGACGTGCTCTACCTGGACGACGGCGACATCCTCACCAGCGCTGGCAGCGCGGCCGGTCTGGACCTCTGCGTGCACGTGGTCCGGCGCGACCACGGCGTGGCGGTCGCCAACGCGGTGGCCCGCCGGCTGGTCATCCCACCGCATCGCGACGGTGGTCAGGCACAGTTCATCGAGGCGCCGGTGACCGTGGACCCGGACGACGACCGGATCGCCGGCAGCCTCGCCTGGGCGCTGGCCCACCTGGCGGAACCGGTCACCGTGGCGCGGCTGGCCCGGCAGGCGCACATGTCGACCCGTACCTATCTGCGGCACTTCGCCCGGGCCACCGGCACCAGCCCGATCCGCTGGCTGGTCGAGCAGCGGATCCGGGCCAGCCTGGCGCTGCTGGAGACCACCGACGCACCGATCGGGCAGATCGCGGCGGCGGTGGGCTTCGACACCCCGGTCACCTACCGTCACCACTTCGCCCGGGCGATGCGGACCTCGCCGTCGGCGTACCGCCGGGCCTTCCGGGCCGACCGGGGCCGCCCGCCGGCGCGCGGCGGCTGAGCAGGTCGAGGCGGCTGAGCAGGTCGAAGCGCCGGCCGTCAGCCCCGGCGGCGCAGGGCCGACCGGTCAGGAGACCGGTACGTACAGTTCGTCGATCTCGGCGCGGCGGGGCAGCGACACGCTCGCGCCGAGCCGACGGACGCAGGCCGCGCCGGCCGCAGCGGCCCAGCACACCGCGTCGACCAGGTCGCGGCCCTCACCCCAGGCCACGGCGAGCGCGCCGGTGAACGCGTCCCCGGCGGCGGTCGAGTCGACCGTCTCCACCGGTACGGCGGGCACGTGCACGGCGGTGCCGTCCCGGTCGCCGTACCAGGCACCCTGCCCGCCGAGGGTGAGCACCGCCCGGGGCACCAGTTCGAGCAGCGCCTGCGGGTCCTCCCGGCCACGGCCGGTGTACGCCTGCGCCTCGTTCTCGTTGACCACCAGCAGATCCACCGCGGCCCAGAGCTCCGGCGGAAGCGGGACGGCGGGCGCCGCGTTGAGCACCACCCGGGTGCCGGCGGCCCGGGCGGCCACGGCGGCCTCGGTCACCGTCTCGACCGGGATCTCCAGCTGCGCCACCAGCACGTCTGCGTCGCGTACCAGGGCGAGTTCGGGCTCGGTGAGCGTGGTCAGCGAGGCGTTCGCGCCCGGCGTCACCAGGATCGCGTTCTCGCCCTCGGCGTTGACCATCACCAGGGCCACCCCCGAGGCACCGTAGGTGACGCGCAGCTGGCTGGTGTCGACACCGGCGGCGGTGATCCGGGCCCGCAACGTGACGCCGAACGAGTCCGAGCCGATCGCGCCGAGGAAGGCGCAGGCGGCACCCGCGCGGGTCGCGGCGATGGCCTGGTTGGCACCCTTGCCGCCGGGCACCATGACGAAGTCGGTGCCGAGCGTGGTCTCACCCGGCCGGGGCAGGGCCGGGGCGGTGGCGACCAGGTCCATGTTGGCGCTGCCCACCACGACGACGCGGGGCTGTCGCACGGCGGCCTCCTGCCTTCCCTACGCCTCAGGCGGCGCGGGCGGTGTAGCGGTCGCCGGCGCGCTCGACCAGCAGCGGCAGGCCGAAGGTCTTGGTCAGGTTGTCCGGAGTGAGGGTGTCCGCCAGCAGCCCCTGGGCCATCACCGCGCCCTCGCGCAGCAGCAGCGCGTGGGTGAAGCCGGGCGGGATCTCCTCCACGTGGTGGGTGACAAGCACCAGCGCCGGGGCGTCCGGGTCCTGCGCCAGCTCGGCGAGGCGGGCCACCAGTTCCTCCCGGCCGCCCAGGTCCAGCCCGGCCGCCGGCTCGTCGAGCAGCAGCAGCTCCGGGTCGGTCATCAGCGCGCGGGCGATCTGCACCCGCTTGCGCTCACCCTCCGACAGGGTGCCGTACGTCCGGTCGGCGAACGAGCCGACGCCGAGCTGGTCGAGCAGCAGGCGGGCGCGGGCCTCGTCGGCCGGGTCGTAGCTCTCCCGCCAGCGGCCCACCACCGACCAGGCGGCGGTCATCACCACGTCACGGACCCGCTCCTCGGCGGGCAGCCGCTCGGCGAGCGCGGCGGTGGAGAGCCCGATGCGGGTACGCAGTTCGTTGACGTCGGTGCGGCCGATCCGCTCCCCCAGCACGTGCGCGGTGCCGGTGGTGGGGTGCAGCCGCCCGGCGGCGAGGTTGAGCAGGGTGGTCTTGCCGGCCCCGTTGGGCCCCAGCACCACCCAGCGTTCGTCCAGCTCCACCCGCCAGTTCACGTCGTGCAGCAGGGCGGTGCCGGACCGGCGTACGCCAACGCCGTCGAGGCTGACCACCAGATCCGCGTCCACGGGCGAGGGGGCGGGTGCGGCACCGGCGGCGCCGGGGATCAGGTCACCAGTCACCTGCCCATCCAATCACGCACGGCCGGGCGGCCCCCACCGGCGTACGAGGTAGCCGTAAGGTGGGGCGCCGTGTCGTTGCTCACCCCATCCGGAGGGACCATGCCGAGCGGGGTCATTGAGATCGAGGGTCTGCGCAAGACCTTCCACAGTGTGCGCCGGGGTCGTCGGGTCGCCGTCGACGGTTTCGACCTGGAGGTCGGGGCCGGCCAGGTGCACGGATTCCTCGGTCCCAACGGGTCGGGCAAGACGACCACGCTGCGGTCGCTGCTCGGGTTGGTCCGCGCCGACGCGGGCCGGATGAGCGTGTTCGGTGCGGACGCTCCGGGTCACCTGCCCCGGGTCGCCGGCCGGATCGGCGCGATCGTGGAGAGCCCGCAGTTCTTCGGCAACTTCACCGGCTACCGCACGCTGCGGCTGCTCGCCCTGGCCGGCGGCGTGCCGCTGGCCAGGGTGGACGAGGTGCTGGAGGAGGTGGGGCTGGGCGACCGGGGCGACGAGCGGGTCAAGGGCTACTCGCTCGGCATGAAGCAGCGCCTGGCGGTGGCCTCCGCCCTGCTCAAGCGCCCCGAGCTGCTGATCCTCGACGAACCGGCCAACGGGTTGGACCCGGCGGGCATCCGGGAGATGCGTGACCTGATGCGCGGGCTGGCCGCCAACGGGGTGACCGTGCTGCTGTCCAGCCACATCCTGGCCGAGATCCAGCTCATCTGCGACCACGTCACGATCATCTCCCAGGGCCGGCGGGTGGCGGCCGGTCCGGTGGAGCAGGTGCTGGCCGGTTTCGACCGCAACGAGTGCCTGGTCCGCGTGGACGACCTGGCCCGGGCCGAGGAGTTGCTGCTGGCCGCCGGGCTGACGGTCACCGGGCATCCCGACCACCTGGTGGTCGGCGGCGTGCCGGATCCGGTCACGGTCAGCCAGACGCTGGGCGAGCAGGGTATCTGGGTACGCGAGCTGACCCCGCTGCGGCCGGATCTGGAGAGTGTCTTCCTGGAGTTGACCGGCACCACGCCGGATCCGGGCATACCCCGGCAACCGGACGGCCCGGGGCCGTACCAGGATCCGGCCATGATCGACCTCGACGTGCGGGGAGCTGACGCGTGAACCTGATCCGGGCCGAGGTGGAGCGACTGGCCGGGCGACGCTTCGTGCAGCTCATGGTCGTCCTGCTGGTCTTCGCCTTCGCGGTGACGGCGGCGACCACGCTGGCCGGCTCGCACCAGCCCAGCTCCGTCGAGCTGGCCGAGGCGCAGCAGCGGGCCGTCGCCGAGCGGCGCGAGATGGAGTTGCAGCACGCCCGCTGCCTGGCCCGGGAGCAGGGCGCCACGCCGCCGGCCGAGGACTTCGGCTACGTGCCGGCCGACTGTAGCGAGCTGGATCCGGCCCTGCGGGACCGGCTGCCGGTGACCGCCGACTTCCTGACCGGGGTCTTCACCTTCACCCGGCAGGCGGAGCCACTGCTGTATTTCCTGGTGGCGTTCCTGGTGCTGTTCGGCTTCCTGGTCGGTGCCTCCTACATCGGCGCCGACCTGAACTCGGGCGGTGTGGTCAACCTGCTGCTGTGGCGACCGCGCCGGCTGACCGTGCTCGGCGCCAAGCTGGGCACCCTGCTCGGGGTGACCCTGGCGTTGTCGGTGCTCGCCTCGCTGGCCTATCTCGTCTCCTTCTGGCTCATCGCACAGATCGCCGGCTATCCCGGCCCGACCGACGCCTCCTTCTGGGCGTCGCTCGGCGCGATCTGGGGACGTGGCCTGGTGCTGGTGCTGTTCGCCACGGCGACCGGCTTCGCCATCGCCACGCTCGGCCGGCACACCTCGGCGGCGCTCGGCGCGGTGGCCGCGTACCTGGTGGTCTGGGAGCTGGGCGCCCGGATCGTGCTGGAGATCCTGGACACGGCGCGGCCGGACCAGCTGATGCTCTCCACCTATATCGGCGCATGGCTGAACGGGCAGCTGACGGGCTGGGACAGCAGCGCCTGCACGGCGGTGACCTACGGTTACTGCGACGGCAGCTACATCGTGACCTGGCGGCCGGCGCTGGCCGTGCTGCTGCTGCTCACCGCCGGCCTCACCGCGCTGGCCTTCGCCGTGTTCCGGCGTCGCGACCTGGTCTGACCGGCCCCCGGTTGAGCTGGTCTGCCCCGGGCCGGCCGAGCTGGTCCGGGCCGGCTGGTTCTGATCCGGCCCGGGCCGGTCAGCCGACGGTGGAGCCGAAGACCTCGTCCCGGACGGCGTCCAGGGCGGTACGCAGCGCCCCGTGCAGGATCGGCTCCTCGGTGAGCCCGGTGGGTACGACCCGGGGGCGTACCAGGGTGATGGCGGCGACCTCGTGCTGGACCCGCTCGGCCAGCGCCGCCCCGCCGGCCTGACCGACCTCGCCGGCGAGCACCACCAGCGGCGGGTCCAGCACCACGCAGGTGCTCGCCACACCGAGGGCGAGCCGGCGGGCCACCTCGTCGAGCATCGGGCCGCCGGTGGTGCCGTCGGCGATCGCGGCGCGCACCGCGTCGGCGGCGGCAGCGTCGGGATAACCGTGCTCGCGGGCCAGCGCCCGGATCGCGTCCGCGCCCGCCACCTGCTGGAACGCGGGCTTGGCCCGGCGGGAGACGTCGCGTGGGATGGGCGCGCCGGGCACCGGGAGGTAGCCGATCTCGCCGGCCGCGCCGCTGCTGCCGTGGTGCAGCCGCCCACCCAGCATGATCGCCAGGCCGACCCCGGCGCCGACCCAGACCAGTACGAAGTCCGCCAGGCCCTGGGCCGCGCCGGACTGCGCCTCGGCCACCGCCGCGAGGTTGACGTCGTTCTCGAACACCACCGGGGTGTCCAGGTCGTCGCGGAGCGCGGCGAGCAGACCGCGGTGCCAGCGGGGCAGGTTGAAGGCGAAGGTGATGTCGCCGGTGCCGGGGTCGACCAGTCCGGGGGTGCCGAGCACGATGCGGCGCACGCTCGACAGCTGTGCTCCGGCGCTGCTGGCGGCCTGGACCACGGCGTTGTGCACCACGCCCACCGGGTCGTCGGTGTCCCGGGTGGACTGCTCGACCCGGCCGATCACCGTGCCGGTGATGTCGGCGCAGGCGGCCACCACCCGGTCCGGACCGACGTCCACCCCGATCACGTGGGCGCTGCCCGGCCGCACCGCGTAGAGCTGGGCGTTCGGCCCCCGCCCGCCGGCCTGCTCACCGACCCGGGTGACCAGCCCGCGTTCCTCCAGCCGCTCCACCAGCTGCGAGGCGGTGACCTTGGACAGGCCGGTCAGCTCGCCGAGCCGGGCCCGGGTCAGCGGCCCCTGTTCCAGCAGTAGTTCCAGCGCCGCGCGGTCGTTGAGGGCTCGCAACAGACGTGGGGTGCCGGGCAGCCGGGTCGCACTCATGCCGTGTCCTCGAGTTCAGTAAACTTTGCTAACTGTAAACTGCCCTGCGAAAGGGTAGCCGTAGCGTATCGGCCGCGCCGACGGGAAGCTCTCCACCGACCCGGTACGAGATCCGCGACGGTACGAGATCCGCGACGGCCGGCAGGAGAGGAGAGATCACGTGGGACTGGATCCCGGACTGCGCCGCCTCGCGCTGGGCACCCTGCTGGCCGCGTACCCCGGACCGGTCCCGCCCGACTGGGCCGTCGACCTGGTCGCCGACGGGCTGGCCGGGCACACCCTCTTCGGTACCAACATCCACCAGCCGAGCCAGGTGGCGGCGAGCACCGCCGCGCTACGGGCCGGCCGGTCCGACGTACTGATCGCCATCGACGAGGAGGGTGGTGACGTCACCCGGCTGGCACACGCCACCGGCAGCCCGTACCCGGGCAACGCGGCGCTCGGCGCGATCGGCGACGTCTCCCTCACCCGCCGGATCTACCGGGCCATCGGCGCGGAACTGGCCGGCCTCGGCATCACCGTCAACCTGGCACCCACCGTGGACGTCAACAGCGCCGACGACAATCCGGTGATCGGCACCCGGTCGTTCGGTGCCGATCCGGTGCGGGTCGCCGCCCACTCGGCCGCCGCGACCACCGGCCTCCAGTCCGCCGGGGTCGCGGCCTGCGCCAAGCACTTTCCCGGGCACGGCGCCACGGTCACCGACTCCCACTACGAACTGCCCACAGTGGACGTCTCGCCGGAGCTGCTGCGCCAGCGTGACCTGACGCCGTTCGCCGCGGTGGTGGCCGCCGGAGCCCGGGCGGTGATGACCGCGCACATCCGGGTACCCGCGCTGACCGGCGACCGACCGGCCACCTTCAGCCGGGCCGTGCTGGTGGACCTGCTGCGCGTCGAGTACGGCTTCACCGGTGCCGTGGTCACCGACGCGCTCGAGATGAAGGGCGCCGCCCTCGCGGCCGGCGGGATCGCCCCCGGCGCGGTGCTGGCGCTGGCCGCCGGCGCGGACCTGCTCTGCATCGGCGCCAGGGTCGACGCCGACCTGGTCGAGCGGGTGGCCGCCGAGATCGTGGCCGCGCTCGGCGACGGCCGGCTGCCCCGGAAGCGGGTCGAGCAGGCGGCCGGCCGGGCCGCGGAACTCGCCGCCTGGACCCGGGCCGCCGGCACCTGCACCACCGTCCCCAGCGACCTGGGGTACGCGGCAGCCCGGCGCGCGGTACGCGTGGAGGGCGTCCTGACCGGGTTGGAGCAGCCGCTTGTGGTGCAGCTGCACGCCGCTGCCACCATCGCCGAGGGGCGGGTGCCGTGGGGCCTCGGCCCGCACCTGAACGGCACTGAGCAGATCCGTGTGGTGGCTGCCGAGATCGACCCGGAGGAGCTGCGACAACGCGCGGGAAGCCGGCCGATCGTGCTGGTCGGCCGGCACCTGCACCGGCTGCCCGGCGGGCCGGAACTGATCGCCGCCCTGGCCGCCACCCATCCGGTGACGGTGGTCGAGATGGGCTGGCCGGCCAGCTGGCGACCGACCGGTGCCCGGGCGTTCGTGGCCACGTACGGCGCGAGCCACGCCAACGGCCGGGCCGCTGCCGAGACGCTCGGCCTGACCCGCTGACCCAGCCGCCGCCCGGCTGCCAGGTTCCGCCGCTCCACACTCGACCGGCAGCCCTCTTGAACGTGTTCAACTCATGTCGTACGCTGACCACATCGATACTTGAACGTGTTCAAGACGGGGGTCCGGCATGGACATCAAGGTCTGGATGTACGTGGTCTACCTGGCGGTCAGCATCGGCCTGACCATCTGGGTGGCGCGGGCGCTGGCCCGCAACGGGCTGATCTTCCTGGAGGATGTGTTCGCCGACGAGCGCCTGGCCCGTGCCGTGAACAACCTCCTGGTGGTCGGGTTCTACCTGCTCAACCTCGGCTACGTCACGGTCGCCATGCGCCACTCCGGATCGGTCGGCTCGACCAGCCGCGCGATGGAGGAGCTGTCCTGGAAGATCGGCCTGGTGCTGCTGGTGCTCGGCGCGCTGCACTTCTTCAACGTCTACGCCCTCGGTCGGTACCGGCGCAGTCGGCTCCGCCAACTCGCCACCCATCCACCGCTGGCCCCGATCGGCCACCTGGCGATGCCGCACCCGACCCCCGCGCAGCACCAGCCCCACCCGCCGGCGGGACCGACCCCACCGGCCCGATGACCGCCAACGACCAGGGCGGAACGACGGGGCTGCCGGACGCCACCACACACGGGGGTGGTGGCGTCCGCAGCTTCACCGTCCTCTACGACGCGCACTGCCCGCTGTGCCGGGCCGCCCGCGAGTGGCTGGCTACCCGGGCTCAGCTCGTACCGCTGGAGTTCGTGCCGGCGGGGTCGGCCGAGGCCCGGCGGCGCTTCCCCGGTCTGGACCATGACGCGACGCTGCGTGACCTCACGGTGATCGCCGACACCGGAGCCGTCTACGCCGGGGACGGTGCCTGGTTCGCCTGCCTCTGGGCCCTCGCCGACCATCGGGCGACGGCCGACCGGCTGGCCCGCCCGCACCTGCTCCCCCTGGCTCGGCGGGTGGTGGCCACCGCCTCGGCGATCCGCGAACGCGTCCGCGACCCGCAGCCGGCGCCGACCGACGACCCGGCGGGATACGGTGACCCGGATGACCGACCAGAGTGCGCCGACGACCGCTGCGGGTGGTGAGCCGACCACCACCCGGGGCGAGCAGACGCGGCAGCTGATCCTGGAAACCGCGATGCGGCTGTTCCGCGAACGCGGCTATGCGCGCACCACCATGCGCGCCATCGCCCAGGAGGCCGGCGTCGCGGTCGGCAACGCCTACTACTACTTCGGCTCCAAGGAACACCTGATCCAGGAGTTCTACACCCGCACGCAACGGGAGCACGCAGCGGCGGCGCGGCCGGTGCTGGATCGGGAGTCCGACTTCGCCGCCCGGCTCTCCGGGGTGCTGCACGCGGCCATCGACGTGCTGACCCCCTCGCACGAGTTCGCGGCCAGCTTCTTCAAGGTCGCCGCGGAACCCACCTCGCCGCTGAGCCCCTTCTCGGCCGAGACGGCCGCACCGCGCGAGGCCGCCATCGCCATCTTCGCCGAGGTGCTGGCGGGCTCCACCGCCAAGGTCGACCCGGAACTGCGGCCCCAGTTGCCCGAGCTGCTCTGGTTGGCGTACATGGGGACGGTGCTCTACTGGGTCTACGACCGCTCGCCGGGGCAGACCCGCACCCGGAAGCTGATCGACGGCGCCGTACCGCTTATCGACCGGCTGGTGGGGCTCTCCCGGCTGCGGGTGCTGCGCCCGGTCACCCGGCAGGTGGTCGATCTCATCCACACCCTCCGTCACTGACGTGACCGATCCGCGCCAGCACATCACCCCAGGTCAAGTCCGCTATTGGACAGCGCTCAACCGGTGCTTGGAGCTTGCCGAGGAGCAAACAAATACGTAGCGTGATCGAGGTCGAGCCCGCTGTAGACCTGGGGAGGAAGGCTGCGGACCGTGGATCCGGCCCGGGATCCACGGTCCGCGCCCGGCCCCAGCCCCGGGCCAAGGAACGTGCGAACACGTCCCCGCCTCCCGGTCAGCTGGGATAGACCCCGTACGAGCGCCAGCCCCGGTCGGGAAAGCCGGCCGCCTGCGCCACCCGGGCGGAGGCGGCGTTGCGCCGGCCGTGCAGATAGGTCGGCACGGCACCCTCGTCAAGCACCCGCCGAGCGGCCTGGGCTACCAGCCGCCGGGCCAGTCCGCGGCCGCGCGCTGCCGGCACCGTGCCCACCGCCAGTTCGTGCCCGTACCGGTCGTGCCGTTTGATTCCGACCCCGGCCAGGTAGCGGCCCTCGTCGTCGCGGACCACCAGCACGGCCCGGTCGAACAGCCGCAGCCAGGAGGGGAGTCCGGCGGTGCCGGGCGGGATCCACTCGCCCACGTCCGGCAGTGGCGTGGGCGCGACACTCCACCGGAACACGTCGTCGTGGATCGCCCAGCCGGGGTGACCGACCGCCGCCGGCAGGGCGCGCAGCAACCGGTCCGGCTGTCGGGCCAGTTCGCGCACGGCCGCAACCCGGTCCGGCGGCACGGAGAGCACCGTGCTCGCCCCGGCGCGGACCGCGACGGCCGGCCGCAGCCGCCCGTCCCAGGCCGGGCAGGCCCGCCGCCACGACCCCACCACGTGCAGGCCCGGACCGGCCGGCCACTGCCCCAGCCAGGTCGCCAGGTGCAGGTGGAGTCGCCGGTCGAGCATCCGTCACCTCCTGCGCCGCGCTTGCCACCCGACGTCACTCACAGTACGACGGCCGGGTACGGCGGCGCCGACCGATGATCGGCGCGGGGCCCTCGGTCACACCTCGGTTCAACCGGCCCTAACCAGGCCGGTTGAGGCGCTGAGCCGGCGGGTAGAGGTGCACGACGACGCGAACGGGTTGCCAGTTCGCGATCATCCACACCGTCCCGGGAACCTGATCCATCGACCGAGCGTCATATTCATTTCCATACATGGACAACTTTCTCTGAAACGGTGGGGGCATGCCAATCGAGCCGAACGACCGCTGCCAGCAGGACGCCGAGCAGATCTGGCGAGGCCGTCCGCTCGCCTGTCGCTTCCCGGCCCAACCGCCGTACCGCGACCACCGAACCGGCGGGCTCTCCTGGCACGAGCTGAACGAGCTGCCCGCCGCCGCCACCCGGCACCGCCTGAACACCCGCTGACGGCGAGCCAGCGGGGGCTTTCGCAAACATGCGCTGACGGCGAGCCAGCGGCGGCTTTCGCACACCTGTCGGGTAACGTCTGCTGGTCCCTCGACCGGGTTACGACAGGAGCTACCGCACCCATGGGCAAGAAGACCATCCGCGTCTCCGACTTCAGCGGCACGGTGCTGCGCCCCGACGACGAGGCGGTCCGCGTCGTCGTCCTGGAGCACCCTGACCTGGTGGCCGGGCCCGTGCAGCTGGACGCCACGCCGACCGAGATCGAGACCATCGACGACGCCGCGCTGGACGTGGCGGTGGTCGAGATCCACGACCAGCACGGCGGCGGCGAGCCCCGCCGGGTGGTACTGACCGCCAGCGAGTTCGACGCCATGGCCACCGACACGCCGATGGCCCAGCTGCTGAAGACGGCAGAGCGGGTACGCCCGCCCAAGGCCCGCCGCACTGCCGAGAAGGTCGACTACGGCACGATCGAGCATGCCGGTAAGCCGCACCGGGGGCGGGTCACCGAGGAGGAGGCCCGGCTGGTGCGCGAGCAGCTCGACGAGGTGAACAAGCGCCTCGCCGACGTGGGGCTGCGCCAGATCGACCCGGCCGACCCGGAGCACGCCGCCCGGTACGGCTTTCCCACCGCTTCCTGATCGACTACTCGAAGACCCGCAGCTTGGCCAGGGCCGCCGCGATGTTCGCCTCGGTGGCGGCCTTCTCCACGCCGAGGCCGCTGAGCACGCCCTCGCCGTTCTCCTGCTCCAGCAGGGCCAGCAGGAGATGCTCGGTGCCGATGTAGTTGTGCCCGAGCCGCAACGCCTCGCGGAAGGTCAGCTCCAGCGCCTTCTTGCCGGCGGCGTCGTACGGGATCAGGTCGGGCACCTCGTCGACCGAGGGCGGTAGCGCGGCGGTGGCCGCCTCCCGCACCGCCTCGGCCGACACCCCGGCGGCGGTCAGCGCCCTCGCGGCCAGCGCCTCCGGCTCGGCGAGCAGGCCGAGCACCAGGTGGGCCGGGGTGATCTGGGCGCTGCCTGCGGTTTTCGCCTCGTTCTGCGAGGCCATCACCACGTTGCGGGCCCGCGGGGTGAACCGCTGGAAGCCCTGCTGCGGGTCCATCGCCGAGCCGACGAAACGCTTCTGCGCGGCCTGCTTGCTCACCCCCATGCTGCGGCCGATCTCGGTCCAGGACGCCCCGGAGCGCCGGGCCTGGTCCACGAAGTGGCCGATCAGATGGTCGGCCACTTCACCGATGTGGTCTGCGACCAACACGGCGTCGGTGAGTTGGTCGAGGGCGTCGGTGTGGGCCTGTTTGATGGTCCGGATCAGATCGTCCAGCCGGACCGGGCTGCTCATCTGCACGGGATCGGTCATGCGTCAACTTTAGGTTGACGCACCCTTGTCGTCAACCCCAGGTTGACGATCACGGGCGGCAACCATCACCGATGATCGCTGTTAACAACCTTGACTAAATCCCGCAAAATCGACAGACTCGGATTTGGAGAGCGCTCTCCCTGCTCGCTGCCCCCATCCCTCGTCGGCGCTTCCGTCCCTCCACCCCCGAGGAGATCCATCGTGTACGCCATCTCCCGCAGCCTCCGGCGGACAGCCGCCGCCGTCGCCGCGGCCCTCGTCACCAGCGCGCTCGTCCTACCGGTGCAGTCCGCACCGGCCGCCGCCGCCATCGGTGGGCTCACCTGGCAGGACGAGTTCAACGCGCCCGCCGGCACGCCGGTCGACCAGTCCAAGTGGCGCTTCGACATCGGCGGCCACGGCTGGGGCAACAACGAACGGCAGTACTACACAAACAGCACAAGCAACGCGGTGCATGACGGGCAGGGCAACCTGGTCATCACCGCCCGCCGGGAGAACCCGGCCAACTACCAGTGCCACTACGGTCGGTGCGAGTACACCTCGGCCCGGCTGCTCACCGCCGCCACCTTCAACCAGGCGTACGGCCGGTTCGAGGCGCGCATCAAGGTCCCCCGGGGTCAGGGCATCTGGCCGGCGTTCTGGATGCTCGGCAACGACTTCGGCAGCGTCGGCTGGCCGGCCTCGGGCGAGATCGACATCATGGAGAACATCGGCCGGGAACCGAACACCGTGCACGGCACCATCCACGGGCCGGGTTACTCAGGTGGCGGTGGGATCACCGGCAGCCGCACCATCGGGCAGCCGCTCGCCGACGCGTTCCACACCTACCGGGTGGACTGGGAGCCGAACATCATCCGCTGGTACCTCGACGGCCAGGAGTTCTTCCGGGTCGACCCGGGCCGGCTCGGCGGCAACCGCTGGGTCTTCGACCATCCCTTCTTCATGATCCTCAACGTCGCGGTCGGTGGCAACTGGCCCGGCTACCCCGACGGCTCGACCCAGTTCCCGCAGCAGATGCTTGTCGACTACGTCCGGGTCCACGGCTACGTGCCGGACGGCAACACCGGCACCACCCGGATCCGGGGTCAGCAGAGCGGCCGGTGCATCGACATCCCCAGCGCGAACCCGGTCGACGGAGCGCCGCTGCGGATCTGGGACTGCAACAACACCGCCGCCCAGGCGTGGACCTTCGCCGCCGACGGCACCGTCCGCGCCATGGGCAAGTGCATGGACCCGGCCTGGGCCGGCACCGCCAACGGCACCGAGGTCAACCTGGTCACCTGCAACGGCAACCCGGCGCAACGCTTCACCCTCAACGCCGCCGGCGACCTGGTGAACCTGAGCGCGAACCGTTGTGTCGACGTACGCGACAACAACCCGAACAACGGTGGCCGGCTGCAACTGTGGGACTGCGCCGGCACCGCCAACCAGAAGTGGTCACGCGCCTGACCGCGCCCGGCACCCGTGCTCCGGGGCTCACCGCCGGCCGGCGGTGAGCCCCGGCGGCCTCCGGGCCGTAAGAGTCGGTGACGGACCCGATGGGTAGTAGCCCGCTGGGGTCACAAGGTGCGGGAGGCGACATGGAGAAGGCTCCGCCAGCGATCGACCTGGACTTCGTGCCGGTGCAGCAGTACGTGTACGACGTACCACCGCCACGGCCGACCAGCCGGCGACGGTGGTGGTGGCTCGCCGCGGCGCTACTGCTGGTCCTGGTGATGGTGGTGGTTGCCAGCTGGACCTGGGTGAGCGTCCGGGGCGACGGCCGCGACGGCCATGTCGTCAGCGCCGCCACCGACCTGCGTGCGGCCACCTTCGTGCTGCTCGACGGCGCCGACGTGATCCGGCTACGCACCGCCGACCTGGGCGAGGAGACCTACCGCGTCGCCACGCCGCGCGACTCCAGCATCCGTCCCACGGTCTCCGTCTCCGACGAGAGCGTGCTGACCAGCCTGCGCGACACCGACCGGGACGGCCCGGCGCTGGTCGAGGTGGTGCTGCACGAGGCGGTGCGCTGGCACGTCCGGCTCGACGGCGGCGCCAAGGAACAGCACCTCGACCTGCGTACGGCCCGACTCGACGGGGTCGAGCTGACCGCCGGCGCGCACCGGATCGAGCTGGACCTCCCGCCGGCCGACGGCACCCTGCGCACCCTGCTCAGCGGCGGGGCGAACCAGGTCATCGTGCGACGGGCCAGCGACGGGCCGGTGCAGGTGCGGGTTGGCGGCGGGGCCGGCTCGGTCACCGTCGACGGCACCGTCCACTCCGGTGTGGCCGGCGGCACCACCTTCACCCCGCCCGAATGGCCGGCGGCGACGGATCGCTACGACATCGACGCGAGCGCGGGGGTCGCCACCCTGACCGTCGATCGCACCGACGCCAGCCGCTGACCACCCCGCCGCGTCCGCCGGCACCGGGCGGCCGGATACGGTACGTCGGGTCCGGCCGGGCGCCGCGGCGAGCACCCTGCGCGCCAGGGCGAACGACCCGGCGTCGAGCGGGTGTGGAAGGGGTGCCGGTGAAGCGGCTGCACGTCGGCTGCGCCATGTGGACGCACAAGGCGTGGCAGGGGCGGCTGCTCGCGCACCCGCTGCCGCCGCAGGAGCGACTGCGGCACTACGCCGGCTGGTGTGACGCGGTCGAGGGCAACACCACCTTCTACGCGACGCCGGCCCGGGAGACGGTGGAATCGTGGGCCCGGCAGACCGACCCGGACTTCCGGTTCGTGGTCAAGCTGCCGAAGGTTGTCACGCACGAGCGCCGGCTCACCGAGGTCGCCGAGCCGATGCGGGTCTTCCTGGACGCGATCGAGCCACTCGGTTCCCGCGCCCACGCCCTCTGGGTCCAACTGCCCGGATCGTTCGGCCCGACCGACGTACCCTCGCTGCTTCGTTTCCTGCGCCGGCTGCCCGGCACCCACCGGCGGGCCGTGGAGGTCCGCCACCCCGCGTTCTTCACCGACCCGCACTGCGCGCGGGAGTTGACGACGGCGCTGGGCGCCGTGGACGCCGAGTGGGTTCCCTTCGACACCACGGCGTTCTTCGCCACGCCGCCGACAAGCGACGCCGAGCGGGACGCCTGGACGAAGAAGCCCCGGCTGCCGCTGCGTGATGTCGCGCTCACCGACCGGCCGATCGTCCGGTACCTCGGCCGCGACGACCCGGAGCGGACCGTGGCGGGCTGGCAGCGCTGGCTCGACGTCACCGCCGGCTGGCTGCGCGAGGGCCGCTCGCCGACCGTCTTCATCCACACCCCGGACAACGCCGACGCACCCACGTTGGCCCGCCGCTTCCACGCCGAGGTACGCGCCCGCGTGCCCGACCTGGCGCCGTTGCCCGAGCCGATCCCGGTCGAGCCCACCACCCTGTTCTGAGCAGCGGTTCAGTAGCCTCCGGCATCGCCTCTGGTAACCCGGTAGCAGCGGCTCAGCCGAGTGTGCCAGCCGAGGAAGCGGTCGAACATGTCCGCCGCACTGCCGGTCACGCTGGGATCGAGTTCATGCAGTTCGTCGAGGGCCACCTGGAGCCAGCCGGCCAGGTAGAGCGAGAGGTTGACCGTGCTGTCGCCGTAGTCGGCCAGCATGGCGATCTTCGCCTGCGTGCAGGGCCACGGATGCCGGCACCGACGGCACAGCCACAGGGGCCGTACCGGCAGATGGTCTCCCAGACCGGACGCGGACAGGTGGACGGGTGGCGGGGGTTTTCCACTCATCGGTGGCCGGACAGTTGGTGCCTCACGCAATAGGAGGCATTCCGGCCACGGCCCGGATAACGAAAATATCCCCCAACTCCGCGAAAAATCGTGGGCGACGGGCCGCCGCGATCAGGCCCCGGGAGTCGCGATCAGGCCCAGGGAGTACGGACGACGAAGGAACTCTCGGCGCCGAACGTGCTCGTGCCGTCGGAGACGTCGATCCAGTACCCGCCGTCGCGATGGCGCACCACCAGAGCCGGGTAGTTGTGCGACTGCAAGGTCACCGAGTTGCCGACCGCCCCTGGACGGGGGCAGAAGGTGGCGTCCTCGCGGAAGAGTCGGGTGCCCTCGTCCGGGCTCAGTCTGAGCCGGAGATTCGAGTGCCGCAGGTAGCGGCCGTCGGCGGCGCGCAGCGTGACGCAGTCGGCGTCGGCGAGCCCCCGGCTGACGGTGAAGGTGGCCCGCTGCCGGACGTCCGGCCCGCTGGCCGCGCGCACCACGCCGGCGGCGGCGAATTCGCCGTCGACGGTCAGGTACCGGCCCTGCGGCTCGACCGACTCCAGCGACCAGGTGCCCAACGGTATGGTGCCCGCCGGCACGGACGACCGCGTCGCCGTCGGCGCGGAACTGGCCGCCGAACTCGGTGCGGGGCTGGGCGGAACGGCGGTCGGGCTGGGCGGGACGGGCCGTTCGACGGGTGGGGTGGGCGCCGCGACGGCGGCCGGCGGCGGGGCGGGTGCCGGGCCGGGCTGGACGGCGACGACCGCGGTACCGGTGACGAGCACCGCGCCGGCGGCGGCGCTCGCCAGCGGATGGGCCGCCACCGCCTGACTGAGCTTGCCGAGCAGGGACACTCCCGGCACGGTTCCGGCGGCGGCGGGGTAGGCGGCAGCCAGCACGGGTGCGCCGGTCGCTGTTCCGGCCAGTACGCCCTTGGCGGCCAGCGCGGCGGTCAGCCCGGCCGGCACCGCCAGCGGTGCGATGCCCAGCAGCAACCGCTCGGCGGCGACCCGCCCCTCGGCCGGGGCCGTGCAGGTCGGGCAGCCGCGGATGTGCCGGGTGATCCGCTTACGCCAGACCGGCGTACGGTGGCCGTCCCAGCCCTGGACCGTGGCGGCCAGTTGCGGGCAGCGCGGCTCGGCGGCCAGCGCGGCGACGATGGTCCGGCCCAGCTCCAGTTGCTCCCGCATCCGTTGCAGGCGCACGCCGACATGGGCGACGGTCAGGTCGGACGCCGCCGCCACCTCGCTGCGGTTCAACCGGCCGGCGCACTCCTGCCACCAGAGCGACAGCAGTGGCCGGTACGCCGGGTCGAGCCAGTGGCTCGCCTCGACCACCTGCCGGCGCTGGTCCGACACGTGCAGCCGGAGGATCGCCTCGTTCTCGACGTTGCCGACGTGCGGAATCTGCTCCTCCGGGTTGACCGCCGTGGCCCGGTGGGCGGCGGTGCGTACCCGTTGCCGGTGGGTGGCGATCTGGCGTAGCGCGATCGCCACCAGCCACGACCGGAAGCTCTCCGGACTGCGCAGGGCGGGCAGGTCGCGAAGCACCCTCAGCAGCGTTTCCTGCACCACGTCGTCGACGTCGGAATGCCCGTCGAGCGCCCGACCGACCACGTTGTACAGCAGCGGCAGGTGCTCGGCGATCAGGGCTTCCCGGGCCGACCGGTCACCTGCCTGCGCCGCGACGACGAGGTGCGCGTGGTGCGCAGTCACCGTCATCCCGCACCGCCTAGGAAAGGGTCCCGCCGAGCACGACGACACCCTACGGCTTCGCGCATCGGGTGACGAGCGCGGCGACCGGTGTGGACTCGGCTGCTCTCCCTCCGTTACAGTTCCGAATATTGTAGCGATCGATACAGAAAGGAGTCGGGCATGACGGGACTCGACGGCAAGGTCGCGCTGGTGACCGGGGGCAGTCGCGGCATCGGTGCGGCGATCGCCGCCCGGCTCGCCACGGACGGTGCCGACGTGGCGATCACCTACCGCGCCGCGGCGGACCGCGCGAAGCGGGTGATCGCGGAGGTGGAGGCGGTCGGCCGGCGTGGTCTGGCCATCGCAGCGGACAGCGCGGACGCCGCGTCGGTCACCGCAGCGGTGGAGCGTACGGTCACCGGGTTGGGGCGGCTGGACATCCTGGTCAACAACGCCGGGATCTTCCCGTACGGGCCGGTCGAGGAGGTCAGCCTCGCCGAACTGGACCACACCCTCGCCGTGCACGTACGCGGGGTCTTCCTCGCCACCCAGGCAGCCGTACGACACATGGGAACGGGTGGACGGGTCATCAGCATCGGCAGTTGTCTCGCCGAGCGGGTGCCGTACGCCGGGGTCAGCCTCTACGCGATGAGCAAGAGCGCCCTGCTCGGCCTGACCCGGGGCCTGGCCCGCGACCTGGGGCCCCGGGGGATCACCGCGACCCTGGTCCATCCCGGCTCCACCGACACCGACATGAACCCGGCCGACGGCGAGGGCGCGGAGCACGAGCGCGCCTTCACCGCCCTCGGGCGGTACGCGGCGACGGCGGAGATCGCGGCGACGGTCAGCCATCTCGCCGGCGAGGGCGGTCGCTACATCACCGGCACCGCCATCGCCGTCGACGGCGGCTTCGCCGCGTGACGATGGGGAGGGGATCCATGGCCTGGCTCGCCCTGGTCCTGGCCGGACTGCTCGAGGTCGTCTGGGCCAGCGCGTTGAAGCACACCGACGGGTTCACCCGCTTCTGGCCCTCGGTGCTGGCGGTCACCACCGCGGCGTCGAGCTTCTTCCTGCTGGCCTGGGCGATGAAGAGTCTCCCGGTTGGCACCTCGTACGCCATCTGGGTCGGCATCGGCGCCGTCGGCGTCATCATCGCCGGGGTGGTCACCATGCAGGAGGACCTCGGCGCCGCCCGGCTCTTCTTCCTCGGGCTGATCGTCGCGGGGATCATCGGGCTGCGGCTGGTGGAAGACTGAGCCACCGAGCCCCAGGGGCGGGAAGGAGATGTGACACCCGGATGGCGAAGCGAGGTCGGCCCCGCGCCTTCGACCGGGCCGTGGCGTTGCGGCGGGCGATGGAGGTCTTCTGGCGCCACGGCTACCAGGGCGCCTCGATGGCCGGGTTGACCGCCGCCATGGGCATCAACGCGCCGAGCCTCTACGCCGCCTTCGGCAGCAAGGAGGCGCTGTTCCGGGAGGCGGTCGACCTCTACAACACCACCGAGGGGCGGGGACCGCAGGCGGCGCTGAACGGTGACGGCACCGCCCGGGACTCGATCGAGGCCATGCTGCGCCACCATGCGCGCAGTTACACCGACCCGGCGAGCCCGACCGGCTGCCTGGTGGTCCTCGCCGGGGCCGGCAACGTGCCCGAGTCCGACGCGGTGGGGCGTTTCCTAGCCGAGTGCCGGGAACGCGACATCGCCGAGGTCCGGCGCAGGATCGTCCGGGGCGTCGACGAGGGCGACCTGCCGGGGAGCGTGGCGCCCGAATCGCTCGCCCGATTCGTCGGGGCGGTCGCGCAGGGCATGGCGGTACAGGCCCGGGATGGAGCCACCGCGGACGAACTCGACGGCATCGTCGACTGGGCCATGGCCGCCTGGGACGGACTGGTTTCCGACCCGATCACGGGACAACGATTTCGGTAGCTCTCGATTACCCTGAGCAAGGTGATCGACGTTGGCGGCGAGCCGTGGCCGGTCCGCATCCGCGGCCCGCACGGGGTTGTCGGCGCCGGCATGGCGGTGCACGAACGCCACGTGTTGACCTGCGCACACGTCATCCGTGACGCGGGCGGGACCACCGGCACCGCGCCCGACGGCCCGGTCGACGTCGACCTCGTCGGTCAACCGGGCACCCCGACGGTCTCGGCCCGGGTCGTGCCCGGCTGCTGGGCCCCGCCCGGCGACGACGGGCGCGGCGACGTCGCGTTGCTCGAGTTGGCGGTGCCGTTGTCGCGCGGCCCGTTCGCACCGCTGCGTCGGGTGCGGCCGTGGGGCCGCCGGGTCGTGGTGTGTGGCTTTCCGGAGACAGTGGAGCACGGCCTGCACGTCCGGGCCAGGCTCGCCGGGCCGGCCGGTGCGGGTCGCGAGTGGGTCCAGATGGATTCGGAGACCACCGGCCCCCAGATCGTCCAGGGCTTCAGCGGCGCGGGGGTGGTCGACGCGACCACCGGTCACGTCGTCGGGATGGTGGTCAGCGCCTACGACAACAGCGACGGCGAGCAGTTCGCCGTCGCCGGCCGGGCCCCGGCCAGCGGGTTGTCCTGGATGATTCCGGTCGAGACGATCCTGCGCTACCTCCCGCCGGCCCGCGCCTGGGTCTCCGGCGAGCCCTCGGTCGACCGCGATTTCCTGCGGCTCGATCACAGTCCGGCGGACCCGTCGATCGTCAGTCGGCTCACTGACTTCTTCGATCAACGGCGGTTCGCCAACGTGCTGATCCTGGTGCTCGGCCATCCGGGTTCCGGCACCGCTGCGGCGGTGCGCCAGGCGGCCATCTCCTCCAGCCGGGAGTTCCGCCCGCCCGCCGGCCCGCCGAACGGCCCGGACGATCGGGCCGCCCTGCTGCCGGTGGGCAGCATCGACCTGGCCGTGGACGTGGCGGGCAAGAGCACCCGGGAGGTGTCCCAGCGGATCGCCGACTGGGCCGGCGTGGCCGACGGCGGCAGCGGCCAGACCTTCGAGACGCCGCCGCAAGCCCTGATCATCAACAACATCGACGAGGCCGACGATCCGGAGAAGTTGCTCTCCACGGTGGTGCTTCCCATGGTGGACCAGGCACCCGCGCGTGGCCTGCGACTGCTGCTGACCTTCCGCAGCGAGTCGGTACCGCTGCGCATCACCCTGCTGGCGCGCCGTGTCGCCAGTCTTCAGGCCACCGAGGAGGCGGCCCACCGCGCGCACCGCAAGGTCGCCGCGCTGGTGGCCGACGCGCCGCCCGCCCCGTCCCGGGCGACCGACCTGCGGGTGCTGCTCACCACGCTGCGGGCCGCCGCCGCAGCCGGTGCGGCTGACTCGCTCGCCACCGACCTGGCCGTGGCCGAGCAGGCGACCGACCGGGCGTTACGCAAGGCCGAGGCGGTGCGGCAACAGCTCGTCACGTTGCGGGAGAGCTGGTCCGAGGTGTCCGGCCGACTCGACGGCTTTCTCGCCCAGGCGATCCGTCACGGCCTCTCCGAGGACCCTCTGCTGAGCCCGATCTACCGTCGGGCGCACGAGTTGCTCCTCGGCGGCGAGTGCGACCTGGTGGCCGCCGACGCGGCGGTGCGGCGATACAGCGAGGCGCTCGTGGACCGGATCACGGGTGATTCGGAGCGGGGTGCGCATTGAGCAGCTGCACCCGGACGATCGGCTGCACCGGCACCGTCGACGCCGGTTACTGCGACCGCTGCGGGCTGTCGCCCGCTCCCCCGGCGTCCCCTTCGGTGCCGGTCGACCGGCCGGAGCAACTGGCGGCGTCCCGGTCAGCCCAGCAGGACAGCTGGCTGGTGGCCAGCCTCGTCTCCCTGCCGGTGCTGACCTTCTCTCCCGGTCAGGCGGCGACGCAGCCGCTGCGGGTGCCGGAGCAGGACCGCTTCTGCGCCAAGGGACATCCGGTCGGTCGGAGCCGGGCCGGCCGACCCGGCCTGGACGAGGGCTTCTGCCCACTCTGCCGCACCCCGTTCCGGTTCCTGCCCGGCCTGGGCCCCGGCGCGGTCGTCGCCGACCGTTACGAGGTGGTGCGCTGCCTGGCCCGGGGTGGCCAGGGCTGGATCTACCTGGCCAGGGACGCCCACCAGGATCACATCGAGGTCGCGCTGAAGGGCGTGCTGCACGCCAACGACGAAATGGCACTCGCGGCTGCCGTCCAGGAGCGACGGTTCCTCAACTCGCTCGATCATCCCAATATCGTCCGGAGCATCGACTTCGCCATCCACGACGACCCGGTCGCCGGTCCGACCGGCTACATCGTGATGGACTACCTCGACGGCATGTCGCTGCGCAGCCTGCTCAAAGCGGCCAAGGACCCACGGCAGCCGGATGTCTCGCTGCCGCTTGACCACATCCTCGCGTACGGCCACGAGATCCTGGCCGCCCTGGATTACCTGCACCGGCGCGGCCTGCTCTACACGGACATGAAGCCGGACAACGTGATGCGTACCGCCGACCGGATAAAGGTGATCGACCTGGGTGGGGTACGCCGCGACGACGGCGGCCACGCCGGGCTCGTCGGTTCCCCCGGCTTCATGGTCGGCAGGGAGGAACTCCAGACCCGGGGGGCGAGCCCGCGCTCCGACCTGTTCGCCCTCGGCCGGACGCTGGCGGAGCTGTTCGCACACCGCACGCCCGGGCCGGACACCCCCGGCGCGGCTGACGACGCGTTGGGCGTCGAGTCGTTCCACCGGCTCGTCGACCGCGCCACGCACCCCGACTGGAATCGCCGGTTCGCCACCGCCCGGGAAATGTCCGAGCAACTGCTGGGGGTGTTACGGGAGATCCTGGCCGGCGCACCGGACCAGCGCCAGGCCGAGCCCATCTCGCTCTTCCAGCCCGCCGCCCGGCTGCTCGACGCGGGCCTCGGGGTGGTCCTGCCACTGCACACCTGGACCGGCGAGCAGGACGGCGCCGTGCTGGATCACGGCTGTCCCGCAGCCCCGGTGGTGGCGCTCGGCCTGCCGGTGCCGCGCCCCGACCCGGACGACCCGGCTGCCGGCGAACTGGGCACGATCGACGCGCCGGACGCGCAGAGCCTGCTCAACAAGCTGGCCACCGTGCCGCAGGAGTCGGTCGAGGTCGCACTGCGCCGGGTCCGGGCCCACCTCGAACTGGACGATCCCCGCTCGGCCGCGGCCGCCCTGGCCGACGCCGAGGCGCTGCTCGGGACGCGGGCGGCGGCCGACTGGCGACTCGCCTGGCACCGGGCGCTGATCGCCCTGACCGAGGACCGGATCGACGAAGCCGCCCGCGAGTTCGACGCGGTCTACGCCGACATCCCGGGGGAGATCGCTCCCAAGCTCGCCCTGGGCTATTGCGCCGAGCGGCTTCGCGACGGCTCGCGAGCGGCCCGCTTCTACGCCGCGGTCTGGCGGCGGGACCCGTTCCAGGCCAGCGCCGCGTTCGGGCTGGCCCGGCTCCGGTTGGCGGCGCTCGACCGGGCCGGCGCCGTCGCCATCCTCGACGAGGTTCCGGCGCTGTCCCGACACCACGACGCCGCGCGGATCGCCGCGGTGCGGGTGCTCTCGTCCCGGCTGGCCGGCGGATCGTCCGCCGCACCCGCGCTGCCCACCGCCGACGACCTGAGCGCGGCCGTGCGCCGGCTGGCAAGCCTGCACCTCGACGGCGGCGAGCGGCACGGCGAGTCCCGCGACCGGCTGACCGCGGCGATCCGGGAGGTCGCGCTCGACCTGATCCGCTCCGGGAAGGCCACCGGCCTGGTCCGGGGCCGGGTGCTCGGCACGCCGCCGACCGAGCGTGGCATCCGCGAGTTGCTGGACCGGTCGTACCGGGCCCTCGCCCAACAGGCCCACCAGGCCGAGGAGCACAACGTGCTAATCGACCGGGCCAATGCGGTACGGCCCCGGACCCGATGGTGAGGACCGATCTGGAGGGGAGCGTGATCAGTGAACGCCGGCTTGGAGTTCAGCCTGGAGGTCAACCAGAACAAGTATCTGCCGGTGGGCGGCACGGCGATGCACGCGATCCTCTCGGTCACCGGGCGACGGGCCACCGACGGGGATGACCAGGCGACCGGGCCGGATCCGTCGCAACTGGCCGAGGTGCTGGTGATCGACTGCTCCGGGTCGATGACGGATCCACCCACGAAGATCGGGGCGGCCCGCCAGGCCACCGCAGCAGCCATCGACGTACTGCCCGACGGGGTCCGGTTCGCCGTGGTCGAGGGGACCGAGCGGGCCCGGGTGGTCTACCCGCCCGAGCCCGGGCTGGCGGTCGCCTCGGCGGCCAGCCGGAAACGGGCCAAGGCGGTCGTCGCCCGGCTCAGCGCCAGCGGCGGGACGGCCATGGGCAGTTGGCTGGCCGCAGCCCGAGACCTGCTGCCCACCGACGCCTCGGCGATCTGTCACGTGCTGCTGCTCACCGACGGCATCAACCAGCACGAGACCCAGGAGGAACTGGAGCGGGTGCTGCAGACCTGCGCCGGCAGGTTCGTCTGCGACCCCCGGGGCATCGGCGACGGATGGCGTCCCCGGGACCTGATCCGCATCGCCACCGTGCTCAACGGCACCGCCGAGGCGGTACGCCGACCGGCCGAGTTGGAGGCGGGTTTCCGGGAGACGATCCGCGCCGCCCTGGCCAAACTGCAACCCGACGTACGGATCCGGGTGCAGACCCTGCCGTACTCCCGGGTGGGCTTCTTCAAGCAGGCCAGACCCGCCCTGATGGATCTCAGCGAGCAGGCGGACGAGGTCGACGAGCGGACGGTGGAGTTCGCCACCGGATCGTGGGGCGCGGAGCGCCGGGACTTCCACCTGCGCCTGGACGTCACGGCGCCGGACGGCATCCTGGACGAGGATCGTCTGGCCGCCCGGGTCGACCTGATGGTCGGTGGGCAGGTGCGGCCCGGCTCCGCCACGGTGCTTGTGAACTGGACCGATGACCTGGTGAAGTCGGCCCGGCTCGACTCCGACGTCTCCCAGGTGACCGGGCAGGAGGGCGTACGCCAGGCCATCAACGCCGGCTGCGACGCGTACGACCGGGGCGACCTGATCGAGGCCCATGCCCAGTGGAGCCGAGCGGTCGAGCTGGCCACCCGGACACGGGACGAGCCGGCGCTCAGGCAACTGCGGTACCTGGTCGATATCGAGCCCGATGGGCTGGTCCGGTTGAAGCAGAATCTCAGCCGGATGGACGTCCACGTCAGCTCCGTCATGTCGAGCCAGACGCTCCACCCCGACCAACCACCACGCCCACCGGCGCAGCACGGGCCGCCGGAGGCACACCGCCTCTGCGGTGACTGTGGTTGGCCGTCGCCATCCGACGCGGAGTACTGCGAGCGTTGCAACGCCGAGTTGGGCACCGTTGATCCGGCCAGGCGGGCGGGGACGTGACGGCGGTCGACACTCCCCGACCGCCGGCCCGGCGCGTCAGCACCACCCGGCGTACCTTGTTGCGCCTGCGGATGGCCCTGCTCGCCAGCACGGTGATCGCCCTGGTCGGCTGCCTGACGGTCTTCCTCGGGGTCGCCCGGACGGCCGACGCGGCGGCGAACCGGTCGGTGCCGGCGATCCTCGCCGTGCACGACGCGCAGCACGCGCTGCGCAGCGCACACGCCGCGGCGGTACGCAACCTCGCCGACGGCGGGACGGTCCTGGGCGGGCCGGGGGTGGAGTACCAGCGCCAGATCGCCGGTGCCGGCCAGTACCTCACCCTGGTGGCCGAGAACAACGCGGCCGGTGACGCCGGCACCCGGGACATCCAGACGATCGAGGCTCTCCTGGTCACGTACACGGGGCTGATCGGGCAGGCCGACGCGCGCTACCGGGACGCCGGCCTGCGGGCGCTCGGCGCCGCCGCGCTGCGCGACGCGACAAGCCTGCTGAACGACATCCTGGCGCTGCTCGACACGTTGCGGGAGAAGCAGTTGGCCGTCCTGGACAAGCAGGTGGAGGCCGGCTGGACGCAGCGCTTCACAGCGGTCGCCTGGCTGTTGCCGGTGCTCATCCTCGGCGCACTGCTGGTGCTGGCACAGGGCTACCTGTCCCGCCGGTTCCGGCGGACGGTGAACGTCCCCCTCCTGCTGGCGACGGCGGCGACGCTGGTGATGGTCTGGCTGACCTCGCTGAGTCTCGGCTCGGCGACACATCTGGATCAGGTCGGGCGGGACATCCAGTCCGTCCACGACAGCCGGCTACAGCAGGTTCAGGAGGTAGGTGCCGAGGCTGCCGAGCGACTCGCCGCCGAAGTGCGCAAGGAGTGCCCGAAGGCGTGCGAGCCGGTCCTCGCGGCGCTCGACGCCGACGCCCAGGCCGCTCCGGCGGGGACACCGGGCGGCTCCGCCGCGCTGGAGGCCGAGACGATGGCCCGCGCCGACCGGGCGGCCGACAGCCGCTCGGTGGAGTTCGTCCTGCCGGTGCTGGCCCTCAGCATCGCGGTGCTGGTACTCGCGGGATTCCAGCCCCGCCTGGCGGAATACGGACATCTGTCGACATGACCAACCGCAGACGTACCTCAGAAACGGCGCTGGCCCTGGTCACGACGCTGCTGGTCGGCGCCGGGCTGGTCGGCTGCTCCGCTGCCGAGCCGGCCGGGCGGGTGACCGTCCTCGGCTCCTGGACGGGCGAGGAGCAGGCCGTCTTCCGCGCGGTGCTCGACGGGTTCGAGGCCGAGACCGGCATCCGTGCCGACTACCAGGGCCACCGGGACGTCAGTCAGGTGCTCCAGGCGGGGATCGAGCGGCAGCGCCCGCCCGATGTGGCGATCGTGCCCCGCCTCAACGACCTGCAACGCTACGTCAACGAGGAGGCGCTGCGCCCGCTGGACGGGATCGCCGAGCTGACCGGGGACCCGGGCGCCGGGCCGCAGTTGATCCGCATCGCCGGCCGGGCCGAACCGGACGGCCGACCGGTCGGCCAGAAACAGGTCTACGCGGTCGCCATCGCCACCCACCTCAAGAGCGTCTTCTGGTACGACCCGTCCCGGCTGGCCGAGATCGGCCATCCCGAGCCGCCGACCAGCTGGGACGAGCTGGTCGCCATCGGCTCCGACGCTCGGGTCTCCTGGTGCCTGGGGATGAGTTCGCCACCGGTAAGCGGCTGGCCCGGTACGGACTGGATCGAGGACATCCTGCTGCACCAGTCCGGTCAGCAGACGTACGAGCAGTGGACCCGGGGCGAGCTGGCCTGGCGCTCCGAGCCGGTCCGCAACGCCTGGCGCGCCTGGGGTGAGCTGTTGCAGACGGTCGCGTCCCGGGACGCGGCGCGGGCCGCGCTCTTCGCCACCTGGCTGGAGGCGGGGGCCGGGCTGTTCAGCTCGCCACCCGGTTGCCACCTGGACCATCAGGGCTCGTTCGTGGTCCGCAACTACCGGTCCCTGCCGGACGTCGAGCCGGGTCGATTCGACTTCTTCCCCATGCCGCCGATCGGATCGTCGGACACCTCGTCACTCCAGGAGGTCTCCGACGATGTGGCCGCGATGTTCCAGGACACCGAGCCGGCCCGGAAGCTGATGGCCTACCTGGCCTCGGAGCGCGCCCAACAGATCTGGCGGCAGTCAAGCGAGGGGCTGTTCTTCAGCCGCCGGGCGCAGCCGGCCACCGACGCCGACCCGGTGATCGGCCGGATCGCGGCCCGACTCGGCACCGGGATGCTCTGCCGCGACGGCTCGGACCTGCTACCGGCCGCCGTGGCCACCGCCTTCGAGCGGGCGGTGCTGGTCTATCTGCACCAGCCCGACCGTCTGGACGCGTTGCTTACCGAACTCGACGCGGTCGCCGGCACGGTTCCGCGCACCGAGTGGATGGACCTGGGCTGCGATCCGGCAGCACCGCCGACGGACGAACAAGGGGCATGAGAGATGAGCCAGCTGCGCCGATTCCAGCTTGATTCCGGTGGCTCGGTGGTGGTCGAGGTCGACGGCAAGCCCGGCGTGACCCAGGCCGGCAACGCGGGCAAGGTCGTCCAGGACGCGCGGGTGACCTTCGACCGGGCCCTGGCGGAGGTACGCGACGCCGCCTCCGTCGCGCTCGCCCAGTTCCAGTCGATGGCCCACCGGCCGGACGAGATCGAGATCAAGTTCGGGGTGCAGTTGACCGCGGACGCGAACGCCGTGATCGCGCGTACCGGGGTCCAGGGCCAGTTCGAGGTGACCGTGCGGTGGCAGCGGTCCCCGGCCACGCCCAGCCCGTGACGAGGAACACCCGTCAAACCCGTCGGTAGGTCGGTAAACCGGCGGCGCACTGTCGGTGGCGGTGATTAATCTGCCTGGGCGCCACGCCACCACCGGCACCGATCCCCGGTCACATCCGACTTCAGGAGACCTCGTGACACAGCAACCCGTCGCGGCACCGCCGCCGGTCGCGACATCGAACAAGCTCGACGCCGCCGTGCTCAAGGTGGCCGGCGTCGTGGTGCTCGGCGCGATCATGTCGATCCTCGACGTGACGGTGGTCAGCGTCGCCCTGCCGACATTCCAGAGCGAGTTCGACGCCTCGTACGCCCGCGTCGCCTGGACGATGACCGGCTACACGCTGGCGCTGGCCACGGTGATCCCGATAAGTGGTTGGGCCGCCGACCGGTTCGGCACGAAACGCCTCTACATGATTGCGCTGGCGCTCTTCACAATCGGCTCCGGCCTCTGCGCCACCGCCGACACGATCGGGCAGCTCATCACGTACCGGGTCCTCCAGGGTCTCGGTGGCGGCATGCTCATGCCGATCGGCATGACGATCATGACCAGGGCGGCCGGCCCGCACCGGATCGGCCGACTGATGGCCGTCCTCGGCATTCCGATGCTGCTCGGCCCGATCAGCGGTCCGATCCTCGGTGGCTGGCTGATCGACGTGGCGAGCTGGCACTGGATCTTCCTGATCAACCTGCCGATCGGCATCGTCGCGCTGGTCTACGCGCAACTGGCCCTGCCGAAGGACAGCCCCGAGCCGTCCGAGTCGTTCGACTTCGTCGGCATGCTGATGCTCTCCCCCGGCCTCGCCCTGTTCCTCTACGGCGTCTCCACGCTGCCCGAGACGGGCACCTTCGCCGACGCTGAGGTCTGGGGCCCGATGCTTGTCGGCGCGGCGCTGGTGGTGGCGTTCGTCCGCTACTCGTTCAAGCCCCAGCACCCGCTGCTCGATCTGCGGCTGTTCCGCAACCGCAGGCTGACCGTCGCGGCGGTGACCATGTTCGTCTTCATCATCGCGTTCATGGGCGCCGGCCTGCTCTTCCCTAGCTACTTCCTCCAGGTGCACGGCGAGTCGACGCTGCACGCCGGTCTGCTGATCGCGCCGCAGGGCATCGGCGCGATGCTCACCATGCCGATCGCGGGCGTGCTGGCCGACAAGGTGCCGGTGGGCCGCACCGTGCCCTTCGCGCTGCTGCTGATCGTCGCCGGCATGTTCACCTTCACCCAGGTCGACGCGAACACCTCGTACCTGCTGCTCTGCGGCTCGCTCTTCGTGATGGGCCTGGGCATGGGCGGCACCATGATGCCGATCATGACCTCGGCGCTGAAGACCCTCACCGGTCACGAGGTGGCTCGCGGCACCACCCTGCTGAACATCCTTCAGCAGATCGGCGGCTCGGTCGGTGCCGCGGTGATGTCGGTGATCCTGACCAACGAGCTGAACGGCTCGCCGAAGATCCCCGGCGTGACCGGCCCGAACGGTGAGCCGGTCAGCGAGGCCGGGCTGGCCATCGCTGCCCAGCAGCAACCCGAACTCGCCCAGCAACTCCCCGACCCGTCGCTTATCGAGCGCGGGCTCGACTTCGCCGCCAGCTCGTTCGCCACCACGTTCTGGGTGGCCTTCGGCCTGGTCCTGCTCACGCTCATCCCGGCCGCGTTCCTGCCGCGTCGGCGGGAACGCTCGCACCTGCTGGACGACCAGCCCGGGGGAAGCCCCGGCGAGCAGCCGAAGACCCCGGTCATCGTCCACTGATCCCCGGTCGTCGGGGCCGGCCGGACACACCGTCCACCGGCCCCCTCGTCCCCGGGTGACGCCTCATCCCCGGGGTGATCCGCGCCCGTCAGGCGGGAGCTATCCCGCCCGCGCTGAAGGTGAGGTCCGGAAACCCGTACCGCGCCCGCATGGTGGCGGCCAACTCCGCGCTGACCTGGCCGACCATGACCTCGACCCCGGATCCGTCGGCGCGCGGCGTCACCGCCGCGACGGCAACCCCTTCCCCACGCCAGTACGCGAGGTCCGTCCCGATGCGCTCCGCGACCTCGTGCAGGAGCACGCGAGGGTGTCGTGCGTCGGCGAAGGTGAGCCGGAACTCCGGATGCCGATCACGTAGTCCGGCGTCGAACTCGTTCACCCCTGCGACGGGCACCCGGTGCACCACGAACCCCGCCCCCGCCACGCTCAGCCCGGCGTACGAATCGGTGGGATAGCTCCGCTCGGCGTCGCGGATCAACAGTTCTCGTGCTGGTTCAGCGACGCTTGTCGTCGGAGCGGCCAGCAGCTCCCGAGACTGGGTCGACGCCCGGTCCGCCGGCTGCCCGGCGCACCCGGCGGCCACGGCCAGGACGCCGGCCGCCACCAGAATCAACCGTCTCGTACGCATGGCAGAGTTCAGCGTACCCGCGACTGGGTTGGAGCGGCTCGATGTCGGATGATCGCCTGAGACACCTGGCTGGCCAACGGGAGCGATGGTCGTCGGGACGCTGATTTCAGAGTGAAATCAATATTTCAGTGTGAAATCACGCCAGTTCAGAGTGTGCTTCTGGCCGGGCAACAGCTCATCGAACCTCGGCCAGGAGGCAGCATCCCAGCCGTAGGCGGCGGTGAAGTCAGCGAAGGCCCCGGGGTCCGACTGATCGGCGGCGAGCGATCGGTACGGCAACTCCACGGTTACGCCGGGCGCGGTACGCACCACGGTTCGACCCGGACATCGGATTTCGGGCAGCCGGAGGCACGCCCGCGCAACCTCGACAGGCACGCCCGCGCAACCTCGACAGGCGTGCACGCGCCACCTCGACTCGCTTTCGTCGTACGTCAGACCATTTACGGCTGTCTTGCGGGCCTGTTAACAGCAGAGTATGTTAACGCTCACATCGATCCCCTCGGATGCCCTTGATGGCCTCTGTATGGGGAGGTCACACCGCTGTCGCCTCTGGTCGAGCGCACGACCGCAGCCAGAAAGGTCACCACCATGCCGTTAACCCGACGACAGTTCACCCTGGGCGCGCTCGCCACCGGCGCGCTCACCACGACCGGGCTGGCGATCAGCCCCGGGTCCGCCTCCGCGGCGACCAACACGGCGTACCTGAACGTCTACTTCACCGAGACGCCGAACCAGTCCGCCTCCAACTACGGCCTGCACCTCGCGGTCAGCCGCGACGGTCTCAACTGGAGCCCGCTGAACCAGAACAACCCCGTCGTCACCCCGACCCAGGGTGACCTCGGCCTGCGCGACCCGTACATCTACCGCAAGCAGGACGGCACCTTCGTCGTCATCGCCACCGACCTGCGCGGGCTCAACTTCGGCCGCAACAGCCAGTACCTGCACGTGTGGGACTCGACGGACCTGTCCAGCTTCACCGGGTACCGCCTGCTCCGGATGCACACCTACAGCAACGTGCACACCTGGGCCCCTACGGTCTTCTGGGACGCCGCACGCAGCCAGTACGGCATCGTCTACTCGTCGAACACCACCACCGACCTGTTCCTGATCAACTACACCAGCGACTTCCGCACGGTGAGCGCGCCGCAGACCTACTTCAGCCCCGGATTCCCGGTGCTCGACGCCGACATCCGGGTCAGCGGCGGCGTGACGTACATGGTCTACAAGAACCTCGCCGACGGGAACCTGTACGTCTCCCGGTCCAACACCGGAGCGCCGAACAGCTTCACCACCTACACCAGTGGGCTGCGGCAGGGTACCGCCATCGAGGGCGCGCACCTGGTGCCGCGCAACGACGGCAGCGGCTGGTGGCTCTGGGGTGACTCGTTCGGCCCCATCAACAACGACATGTACCTCTGGTCCAACAGCAACGTCGGCACCAACTCGTGGGTGGTGGCGAACCAGCGCGACTACACCCCGCCGCTGAACTCCAAGCACGGCTCGATCGTCGGGATCACCGACGCCGAGTACAACAACGCGGTCAACCGGTGGGGCCTGCCGAACTGGGTCCGGTTGAAGTCCTCGAACTTCCCCGACTACTTCGTCCGGCACAGCAACAGCGCCATCCGGATCGACCCGTACCCGTTCGACCCGCACCAGGACCAGCTGTGGCGGATGGTGCCGGGCCTGGCCGACTCCGCCGCGGTCTCCTTCGAGTCGGTGAACCGCCCCGGCAACTACATCCGGCACAGCGGTTACGTCGCGCAGCTCGCCGCCAACGACGGCAGCGCCACCTTCCGCGCCGACGCCACGTTCTACCGCACCGCCGGCCTGGCCGACAGCTCGTGGTCGTCGTTCCGGTCGTACAACTTCCCCGACCGGTACCTGCGGCACGCCGGCTACGTCCTGCGCATCGACCAGCTCAGCGCGAGTTCCGCCGCGTCCGACCGCCAGGACGCGACCTTCCGCGTCACCTCGTAGTTACCAGTGCCGGGTCCACCCGGCGCCCGCTGGCAGGCCCCGTTCCGGGGCCTGCCAGCCTGCCAGGAATCGAGGAGCAATGGGCTCATTGTCCCCTGGAAGACTGTCCCGTCGGAACCTGCTCGCCGCCGCCGCCCTGGGCACCGCCGCCACCACGCTACCGCTGCCGACCGGCCTGCTGGCGCCGGCGGCCGCGGCCACACCGCAGAGCATCCTGGAGAACCTGGTCAACCTGCGGTTCGGCATGTTCCTGCACTTCAACATGGGTACGTTCACCGACGAGGAGTGGGCCACCCCCCGCCAGGACCCGACCCGGTTCGCCCCCAGCACCGTCAACTGCGGCCAGTGGGCCGACGCCGCGGTCTCGGCGAAGATGCGGTACGGCGTACTGACCGCCAAGCATCACGACGGGTTCTGCCTGTGGCCGACCGCGTACACCAACTACAACGTGATGAACAGTTCCTACCGGCAGGACATCGTGGCGCAGTACGTCAACGCGTTCCGTGCCCGTGGCCTGCGAGTCGGTCTGTACTACTCGATCTGGGACCGCAGCTACGACGTGCAGGCGTACGACACCCATCACAGCGTGCCGGCCGACCAGTTCATCGTGCCCGGCGACATCACCTTCATCCTCAATCAGCTGCGCGAACTGCTTACCAACTACGGCCCCATCGACATCCTGTTCACCGACGGGTGGACCTGGCAGATGGGCCAGCAGGACGTGCCGTACCAGCAGGTCCGCAACCTGGTGCGGTCGCTGCAACCGGACTGCGCGATGATCGACATCGGTGGGCTGACCCAGCCTATGATCGGCGACGCGATCTTCTTCGAGGAGCCGCTGGGCGTCCGGGCACCGGCGGGCAACACCTACGCGGCGTTGCAGGGGCAGACGATAAGCAACGGCTGGTTCTGGCACCCGTCGACGCCCGTCAACAACCCGATGAGCCTGTCGTCGATCCTGGAGCACCTGGCCGACCTGGAGCCCAAGTACACCTCGTTCATCCTCAACTGCCCGCCCAACCGCAACGGGGTGCTGGACACCAACATCGTGAACCGGCTCGCCGAGGTCGGCCGGGCCTGGAACCCGAACCCGAACCGCCCGCCGCTGCCACCCCAGCCACTGCGCGCCGAGTACCCGGTCACCCCGGTCAACGCGTACGCGACGAGCTTCCGCGCGGGCGAGGGGCCGCTGAACGCCATCGACGGACACCACAACGTGTGGTACCAGTCGTGCTGGTCGACCTACGGCGGACCGGCCCTGCCACAGTCGATCACGATCGACCTCGGCGGAGTGTGGAGCAACATCTCCACGCTTGAGTATCTGCCCAGGCAGTTGAGCCGCGGCAGCAGCGGCAACGGCGACATCACCTCGTACACCATCTTCACCAGCACCGACGGGGTCACCTTCAGCCAGGCCACCAGCGGCAGCTGGGCCGGCGACGTCAACTACAAGGTGGCCGAGTGGTCCCCCCGCAACGCCGGTTTCGTGCGGCTTCAAATCAACGCCGCCACCGGCGGCTACGCCAACGTCAGCGAACTGCGCATCGGGGGTCGCACCGCCAGGCCGGCCCTGGTCTCCCGGCTGCCGATCACCACCGGTAGCTACCGGATCGTCGCCCGGCACAGCGGTGGCACCGTCGACGTGTCGGGGGTGGGCACGGCAGACGGCACCAACATCCACCAGTGGCAGTGGGCCGGCGCCAACAACCAGAGGTGGACCTTCGAGTCCACAGGTGACGGGTACTTCGAGGTCCGCGGCGTGCACAGCGGCAAGCTGATGGAGGTCGCGGGGCTTTCCCGGGACGACAACGGCAACGTCGCGCTCTGGGCCGACGCCAACGTCCCCCAGCAGCACTGGGCGATCACACCGGTGGGCGGCGGCTACTACCTGTTCACCAATCGGCTCAGTGGTAGGGCCCTCACCGTCGCCGGTGGCAGCACCGCCAACGGTGCCAACATCACCCAGCTCACCTACAGCGGTCTTCCGCAGCAGCAGTGGCAGCTCATCCCCTCGTAGCGAACGAAGCATCGCCCAACCCGCCCGCGCCGCGATTGTCGTACCGAGCGGCGATGTGGCGGCCCTCGATTTCCTACATCCCTCCGAGTAACGACGAGGTGAGACAGCAACCATGAACAGATCCTTCGCGACCCCCCGCACCGGTCGGGGCCTACTCGCCCTGTTGCTGGGTGTCTGCGCCGCCCTGGTGGCGGTGCTGCCGGCCGAACCCGCCAAGGCCGACAACCCGATCGTCCAGCACATCTACACCGCCGACCCGGCACCGCTGGTGCACAACGGCCGGGTCTACGTCTACACCGGCCGGGACGAGGACGGTTCGACGTACTTCACCATGCGCGAGTGGCGGGTCTTCTCCTCCTCGGACATGGTGAACTGGACCGACCACGGCGTGCCGATGAACCTGGCCACGTTCAGCTGGGCCAGCGCGGACGCCTGGGCCGGCCACGTCATCGAACGCAACGGCCAGTTCTACTGGTACGTGCCGGTGAAGAACCGGGCGACCGGTCGGATGGCCATCGGGGTGGGCGTGTCCAGCAGCCCCACCGGTCCGTTCCGGGACGCCCTGGGCCGGCCCCTGCTGGAGAACGCCGAGATCGACCCGCACGCGTTCATCGACGACGACGGCCAGGCGTACCTCTACTGGGGCAACCCCAACCTGTGGTACGTCCGCCTGAACAGCGACATGATCTCGTACTCGGGCGGCCTGACCCAGATCCCGCTGACCACCGCCGGCTTCGGCACCCGCACCGGCAACCCCAGCCGGCCCACCCTCTACGAAGAGGGGCCCTGGGTCTACAAGCGCAACGGCACGTACTACATGATCTGGGCCGCGGAGTGCTGCGGCGAGTACATCGCCTACTCCACCGCTCCCGGGCCCACCGGCCCGTGGACCTTCCGCGGCACCGTGATGCCCCGGCAGGGCAGCAGCTTCACCAACCATCCCGGCATCATCGATTTCGCCGGCGGATCGTACTTCTTCTATCACAACGGCGCGCTTCCCGGCGGCGGCGGCTTCACCCGCTCGGTGGCGGTGGAGAAGTTCACCTATCGAGCCGACGGCACGATCCCGTCGATGAACATGACCACCGCCGGTGCCCCGCAGGTCGGCACCCTCAACCCGTACGTGCGGCAGGAAGCCGAGACGATCGCCTGGGGTTCCGGCATCGAGACCGAGCGCGCCAGCAGTGGCAGCATGAACGTCTGGTCGATCGACAACGGCGACTACATCAAGGTTAAGGGCGTCGGCTTCGGGACCGGCGCGTCCTCCTTCACCGCGCGGGTGGCCTCGGCCGCCGCCGGCGGCAACATCGAGGTACGCCTGGACAGCGCGACCGGTCCGCTGGTCGGCACCTGTCGGGTGTCGGGTACCGGCGGCTGGCAGAACTGGGTCGACACCTCCTGCCCGATCAGCGGGGCGAGCGGCACCCGTGACCTGTACCTGCGCTTCACCGGCGGCTCGGGCAACCTGTTCAACTTCGACTGGTGGCAGTTCAGCAGCGGCGGCACGCCGACGCCGTCGTCGTACCGGATCATCAACCGCAACAGCGGTCAGGTGATCGACGTGCAGTCACCAAACATGAACGACCTGGCCGTGATCGGGCAGTGGACCAGCAACGGCAACCCCTGGCAGCAGTGGCGCTTCCTCGACGCCGGCAACGGCAACGTCCGCCTGCAGAGCGTCAACAGCGGCAAGTGCATCGACATCATGAACTTCTCGACCGCGGACGGGGCCCAGGTCATCCAGTACAGCTGCCACGACGGTCTCAACCAGGTCTTCACCTGGCGGTCGGCCGGCAACGGCTACTACAACCTGGTCAACGTCAACAGCAACAAGTGCCTGAACGTGGTCGGCGGCTCGACCACCGCCGGGGCTGCGCTGGAGCAGCGCACGTGCACCACCGCGAACAGCATGCAGTGGTCGCGCGCCTGAACAACCCACACCATGCCGACGCCACCACCAGACGCCGGCAACCGGCAAGGCCGCGCGGGCGGTGCCCGCGCGGCCTCGATTGAAGGAGTTGATCCATGAAGGTCGAGGAAGAGGCCCGTCCCGCCTCTCCAGGAAGACGTCGCTGGTCGTCCGGGCTCGCCGCCGTGACGGCAGCGGTCGTCGCGGCCGGCGGCTTCGCCGTCGTGACCGCGACG